>NZ_JAAGNI010000106.1 GCF_010550605.1 Streptomyces sp. SID9727 | reverse complement strand
CCACGGAGTGCGGCGGGGGCGGGGGCGCGTACTGCGGGTTCGTCGGGTAGGCGGCCGTCTGCGCGGTCGCGGGGTCCGGCGAGGAGGGGGCGGGGGCGGGCGGCTGGTCCGGCGCCCGGGTGACCGTCTCGTCCGGGTGGGAGGCGGCGGGCGCGGCCTCGGGGGGCGCCTGGGGAGCGTCGGCCGGCACGGGAGGTACGGACGGGGCGGCCTCGGCCGCGTTGCCCTTGTTGCCCTCGTTCTCGGTGCTCACAGCTCTTTACTCCTCGGTTCCACATCAGTCATTCGGCAAGAGATCCGCTGTGTACGTGTCCGCAGTCAGCTTTTCCCACGACACGTCAGGCCACTGTAAGCAGGACCTGTGCATCTGCGCACGACCCTTACATCGGACAAAACGGTCCGGCGTCGCAAGGTGTGCACGGCCGTGTTCCCGCGGTGACACCATGACCCGGGTGAACCGAGCACGGCAGCAGCACCCCATCCAGGTCATCGCCCACCGGGGCGCGTCCGACGACGCCCCCGAGCACACCCTCGCCGCTTACCGGAAGGCGATCGAGGACGGCGCCGACGCCCTGGAGTGCGACGTACGCCTCACCGCCGACGGCCACCTCGTCTGCGTGCACGACCGCAGGGTGAACCGTACGTCCAACGGCCGCGGCGCGGTCTCCGCCCTGGAACTGAACGCCCTCGCCGCCCTGGACTTCGGTTCCTGGAAGGACCGCGACGACACGGAGTCGCCGGACTGGGACCCGGTGCCCGGCGAGCTCACCTCCGTACTTACCCTGGAACGGCTGCTCGAACTCCTCGTGGAGACGCGGGCGGCCGGGCGGCCGCTCCAGCTGGCGATCGAGACCAAGCACCCCACCCGCTGGGCGGGGCAGGTCGAGGAACGCCTGCTGCACCTGCTGAAACGCTTCGAGCTCGACGCACCGCCGCCGGCCGGCACCCCTTCGCCGGTACGCGTCATGAGCTTCTCGGCCCGTTCGCTGCACCGCGTCCGGGCGGCCGTACCCCATCTGCCCACCGTGTACCTGATGCAGTTCGTGTCGCCCCGGCTGCGCGACGGACGGCTGCCCGCGGGGGCTCGTGTCGCCGGACCCAGCGTCCGGATCGTGCGCAGCCATCCCGGCTACATCGAACGGCTCCACCGGGCCGGGCACCGGGCGCACGTCTGGACGGTCAACGAGCCGGAGGACGTCGAGCTCTGCGTACAGCTCGGGGTCGAGGCCATCATCACCAACCGCCCCAAGCAGGTCCTGGCGCAGCTCGGCCGTTCGTGACATCGGCGCACCGGGGCACGCCGCGCGGCGTATCTGCGTATGAACGCATCAGCCCATCTGCCCATCAGGAGATCAACTACAGGGAGTACACCGGCGCACTCGGACTGTGCCTGTTCGTGACGAGTGCGTCACTGCCAGCCCCCTCGCCGGTTTCCGGCACAGCTCAGGAGGGCATCCACTCCGTGGCGTGGGGGCAAAGGAGGTCTCGGGGGTGGCGTTGGTGGTGGCACAGGAGGTGCCCACGTCGTCGAGCATGGCCGTTCCCCACGGTCCTGCGGGCGTGGGCCAGGCGCGGCACCGGATGCGCGAGCAGTTGCGCAGTCATGGGGTGTCGGATTCGGTCGTCGACGACGCGGTGCTGATTCTTTCCGAGCTGCTCAGCAACGCCTGCCGGCACGGCAGGCCGCTGGGCTGGCAGACCGAGACGGGAGACGGTGACGTGCGCGCCGCCTGGCGCGTCGACAGGACGGGCGGACTGACCGTCGAGGTGACGGACGGCGGCGGACCGACCCGTCCGATTCCCGCCACCCCCTCGGTGACCGCTCGCGGCGGCCGGGGGCTCAACATCATCAGCGCCTTGGCCCAGGAGTGGGGCGTACGGGACGACGCACCGGGGGAGGTCACCGTCTGGGTGCTCGTCGACGGAGGCCACGGCCGCCGCGGCGACCGGTCGGGTGGACGGGGCAGCGGACGGGCGTCCGGGGTGACCGGACTGCCGGGCGCGCCGAGGGCCACCGTCGTGCCGGGGCTCGAAGGGCTGGATTTCACTGGCCTGTTCGACGATGCGTTCGATGACGCGGGCTGAACGCCCGGTCGGTGCCGCGAGGTTCGCCCACGCGGGCTGAGCCGACGGGCACGGCGGTGGTGCCCCGGCGGGCGGCGGGGCGGCTAGGCTCGCGGGCCAGACCGCACTGTCGCACTCGGGAGTAAGCCCACCATGGCGAAGAAGCGCCCTCAGACCAAGGCCGGGAAGCAGCAGCTCAAGGACGGCGAGATCCCGGTGGTCGGGGCTCGTGAGCCCTGCCCGTGCGGTTCGGGCCGCCGCTACAAGGCGTGTCACGGCCGCGCCGCGGCCCAGGCGGTGACCGAGCTGGTCCAGCGTCCGTTCGAGGGCCTGGCCGGCGAGTGCGACTGGGTCGCGCTGCGCGAGCTGGTCCCGGCCGCCACGGCCGTCCTGACGCTCAAGGGCGGCCTGCCCGAGGGCGTGCCGTCAGTGACGCTCGCGACGGTCCTGCCCATGGCATGGCCCGCGCTGCGCCGCGACGACGGCTCCGTCCTGCTCGCCCTGCAGAACGACACCTCGTCCGGCGATCTCAGCCGGGATCTCGCGGACACACTGAGCCGCGCGCTGGAGGCGGAGCCCGGTTCGCCCGTGGCCGCCCGCCGCGTGCCGGCCGACGGCCCCCGGCTGCAGGACCTCCTGGACAACGACGCGCCTTTCGAGCCGGTGGTGCACTCCGGCTTCGAGTTCTGGGTGCCGGACTCGGAGAACGCCACCGCCGAGGTGTCCGCCTCGCTCGAACATGCGAACGAGGCGGCGATCCCGACCGCCCTGCTGTCCGGTGTGGACGCCGCCTACTGGTGTGAGACGCCGGAGAAGAACCACCTGCGCTGGGTCATGCCGCACGCCGAGGAGCAGCTCCTGGACGCGCTCGCCCGGCTGCACGCCGCGGGCGAGTCCTCGCTCGGCGAGGACACCCGGCTGGTCGGTTCGTTCCGGGCGCACGGACTGATGGTTCCGGTCTGGGACCTGCCGAGCGCGATGGGGGCCGAGGACTGCGAGAAGCCCGCCGCCGCTTTCGCGGAGCGGCTCGCGACCGCGCTCGCGTCGGACGCTCCGCTCACCGCCGAGGAGCGGCGGGCGCGCGGCGGGCTCACCAACCGCCAAGTGACGCTCAGCTGACCGTGACCGACGCTCCGCCCGGACGGTGACTCCCGTCACAACTCAGCGTACTGGCAGGTAAATCGCTGTCCTCATACACGAGATCGAATTTGCGAACGGCAGATCTCTTGTTACCGTTCAAGAAGCCCGGTCGCTGGTGCATCCCCCGTCGCCAGCGATCGGGCATCCTCATTTCCGGGTACGGCGCGCTCCGCGCCCCCGGGGCGCGCAGAACCGCGTACCGGTCCCGCCCGGACCGCTCCCCCCCTCACCCGCCCCAGCGCCTCCGCGCGATGGCCCGGCGTCAGTCCCGCGGCCCAGGAAGCCGCTTGGACCTGCGCCGCGGCGGGAACGGCGCCCGAGGTGCCATCAGGGAGCCGCGCGCCGCCAGGCTTTACCGCACCCGAATTTCCTCGTCATCAGCGACACCACCCGACAAACGGATGCGCCACAAGCGACCTCGCCGTTTACCCGGAAATCGTGATGCCAGGGGAAGGGAGGGGGAGGGGGTGGGGAAGAACGGAAGAGATTCATCGGAGATCGGACAGAGAAGCGACAGAACTCCGTAATGAATGACCCCTGAAAGAACACACGCACATCAGAATCCGGCCAACCCTTCCCCCAACCGCTCAGTGCGTCAGTCTGCTGCCGCCGTCCGGGGCACTGACGCTCGCCGCGACCAAGGCGTCCAGCACCACCTCGACATCCGGAAGCCAGGGCGCCACGGCCGGCGCGGCGGCACCCTTGGGGCGTGAACCCGGAGTGCGCTCCGGCGCGCGCTCCCAGCGAACCTGCCCCGTGCCGATCTCCGACGGCGGCAGGACGACATAACCGCCCTCCCCGTGGAACCGCAGCGAGCTGGGAACCCGGTCCTGCGCGTACAGCAGCTCACCGAGCCGCTCCAAGGTGTACGGGGCGACCAGCAGCGCCCACCGGGTGGGCGTCGCCACGACCGGGCCCAGGCGCAGGCCCGCCCGGTCCAGCGCGGCCAGCGCGCGCACACCGGCCGGCGCGGGCAGGCTCAGGGCGCACGGCGCGTGGCCGCCCGTGGCGAGCAGCACCGGCGCGGTCGGCCGGTTCGTCCACCACCAGCGCACCATCCGGCCATCGGTGGTCGCGGCGAGCAGTCCGGGGTCGAAGGGGTGCGCGCCGGGCACCGGGCACTCGGGATCGGGGCACGCGCAGCGACGGCCGCGATCACCGTCCCCGCGCAGTCCCGCTCCGGGGACCACGGGCCACTGCCACTCCGTGGCGCAGGTCAGGGCCGCGTCGAGCCGGGCGGAGCCGCCCCTGCGGCCGGGCCTGCGTCGCCTTCCGAGGATCTCGCGCATGAGCGCTCGTTCCTTTCCGTTGAACGCCGAGGGTCCGCCTCGCATCGTGCGTGGTCGCACCATGCCTGCGGAGCTTCTGGTGTACGTGCTCGTCGAGCCTGCGGTACGGGTCGTTCGTCGGTACCGAGCGTGAGCCGTGCTGAGCCGGATCGAGCTGCTTGCGGTCGGCATCGTGGCGAGGTGCGGGGCGCACGGCGCGCCTGCGGTCCGTTGCGTGCGGCCTCACCACTCGGGGGGTGGTGCGCGGCCGTCACAGGTGAGGACGTCCGGATCTGCTGCCAGGTTCCGGGGGCGGGCGGGGCCACCCCTGGCCATCCAAAGAATTACGTACCCAGCATGCCCGGAATGACGCACCCGTGGGACTTCACCCGGAGGTGCTCCCCCGTCGGGCAGACCCAGTCGACCGCTCATGCGCAGAGCAAGGTGCGTTTTTTGGCCAAGTTGATTAAGGCACGGACACCGGGTTTTCCGGGCGGACAATGCTGGACATCGCCTTACTTGTGCGTGTACATGTGGATGCACTGGTAGCGGCGCAGAATGACATGGGAGTTTGCGATGCTATTCGACGGAACACACCGCTCGGAAAGCTGGCGACCATGAGCGCTCCGCATCTTCCAAAAGTGGCTGGAATCGATCCCATGGCTCCGGTTTCGGATGAGACTGCCGGCCCCATCGGGGCGGTGCCCGCCCCGCCCGGCGCCTTCATCCAGGACCGGCTCGCCGGCTGGGTCTCCGACCTCACCACGCTCCACGAGCTCACCGAGCGCCTGGCCGGAACCAGCTCCCTGGACGACGCACTGCACGAGTTCCTCGAAGCCGGAGCCGCCCTGGTCGGCGCCCGCCGGGGCCTGGTCGCCTTCGAACCGTCCGACCGACGCGGCCCCGTCAACACCATCGGGCTCGGGCTGGCCCATGCCGAACTGGGCGAGATCGAGACCGTTCCGCGCAGCGCCACCTCGTACGGACGCGTCCTGGACGGCCTGCCCGACCCGGACTCCCCGCTGACCGCCCCCGATCTGCTCGGCGACAGCGGCCTGGACCCCCGCAGGCGCGAGGTCGCCGCCCGCCTCGGCTACGCCGCCAGCTACGCACTGCCCCTCGCCACCGTGACGACCGGAGGCCTCGGCGCCGCGGTCTGGCTCTACGACGAACCCGCGGAGCCCCTGGAACGCCAACGCCACCTCGTCGGCCTGTACGCCGGCTACGCCTCCGAGCACCTGGCCCGCCTGCTGGAACTGGAACGGGCCCGGGCGGATGTCGCCACCGTGGCCGAGGAGCTGCTGCCCACCCGGCTGCCCCGGATCCCCGGCGTCCAGCTCGCCGTACGCCACGAGGCCACCCCGCAGGGCGGCGGGGACTGGTACGACGCGCTGGCCCTGCCCGAGGGCGCCCTCGGGCTCGCCGTGGGCTCGGTGGGCGGCTCGGGCCCCAGCGCGCTGGCCGCCACGGGGCGGCTGCGCGCCGGGCTGCGCGCGTACGCGGTGATGGAGGGCGAGGACCCGGTGGCCGTGCTCTCCGATCTCGAACTGCTGCTCCGGCTGACCGAGCCGGCCCGCTCGGCGACCGCCCTCTTCGCGTACTGCGAACCGGCCCGCCGCACGATCCTGTTCGCCGGGGCCGGGCACACGCCGCCCCTGATCACCGGCGAGCGCCGCACCTCGTACGTGGAGACCACCCTCTCCGCCCCGTTGGGGATGCTGTCCTGCTGGGAGGCGCCCAGCGTGGACATCACGCCCGCACCCGGCGAGACGGTTCTGCTGTACACCGACGGGCTGCTGCGCCGCGCCGGCGACTCGATGGACCGGGCGTACGCCCGCCTCCACTCGGCGGCGGCGAGCGTGCCGAGGGCGCTGCGTGGGGACGCCGCCTCGGTGGCCGGCCATGTGGTGCGCGCCATGCTGCCGGACGGGGCCGGGCGGGCTGACGGCGCCGAGGACGCGGTCGTACTGGCGGCCAGGTTCGACTGAGCCGGGCCCCTCCTGTGTAAGAGGTCTTCCGGCCCTGGGCCCCCTTCCGTACGCCCGTACGATGGAAGAGGTCCAGTGTCGTATCAAGGAGAACAGTCGTGTCTGAGGAGTTCCCGGAGACCCCGGAGACCGAAGAGACAGAGCCGGTCAAGCAGCGGAAGAACGGCCTGTACCCGGGCGTGTCCGACGAGCTCGCCGAGAGCATGAAGTCCGGCTGGGCCGACACCGAGCTGCACGGCCTGGAGCCGATCGCCCAGGCCGGTCACACCGCCGACCGCCGCGCCGCGCTGTCCGCGCGCTTCCCCGGCGAACGGCTGGTCATTCCCGCCGGCCGGCTGAAGACCCGCTCCAACGACACCGAGTACGCCTTCCGCGCCTCCACCGAGTACGCGTACCTCACCGGCGACCAGACGCAGGACGGCGTCCTCGTGCTGGAGCCGAAGGGCGACGGCCACGAGGCGACCATCTACCTGCTGCCCCGCTCGAACCGGGAGAACGGGGAGTTCTGGCTCGACGGCCAGGGCGAGCTGTGGGTCGGCCGCCGTCACTCCCTCACCGAGGCCGAACAGCTGCTGGGCATCCCCGCCAAGGACGTGCGCGAGCTGCCCGCCGCGCTGGCCGAGGCCACCGGCCCCGTCCGCAACGTCCGCGGTCACGACGCCGGCATCGAGGCCGCCCTCACCGACAAGGTCACCGCCGAGCGCGACGAGGAGCTGCGCGTCCACCTCTCCGAGGCGCGTCTGGTGAAGGACGCCTTCGAGATCGCCGAGCTGGAGAAGGCGTGCGACATCACCGCACGCGGCTTCGAGGACGTCGTGAAGGTCCTCGACAAGGCCGAGGCCACCAGTGAGCGCTACATCGAGGGAACGTTCTTCCTGCGCGCCCGCATCGAGGGCAACGACATCGGTTACGGCTCGATCTGCGCCGCGGGTCCGCACGCGACCACCCTGCACTGGGTGCGCAACGACGGTGCCGTGCGCTCGGGCGAGCTGCTGCTGCTGGACGCCGGGGTGGAGACCAACGACCTCTACACGGCCGACGTGACCCGCACGCTTCCCATCAGCGGCACGTTCACACCGCTCCAGCGCAAGATCTACGACGCGGTGTACGAGGCGCAGGAGGCGGGTATCGCCGCGGTCAAGCCCGGCGCCGACTTCCGCGACTTCCACGACGCCGCCCAGCGGGTCCTCACCGAGAAGCTCATCGAGTGGGGCCTGCTCGGCGACCTGTCGGTCGACAAGGTGCTGGAGCTGGGCCTCCAGCGCCGCTGGACCCTGCACGGCACCGGCCACATGCTCGGCATGGACGTCCACGACTGCGCCGCCGCCCGGACCGAGGCGTACGTGAACGGCACGCTGGAGCCGGGCGTCTGCCTCACCGTCGAGCCCGGTCTGTACTTCCAGTCCGACGACCTCACCGTGCCCGAGGAGTACCGCGGCATCGGCGTCCGGATCGAGGACGACATCCTCGTCACCGAGGACGGCAACCGGAACCTCTCGGACAAGCTGCCCCGGCAGGCCGACGAGGTCGAGGCGTGGATGGCGCGGCTCAAGGGCTGATCCGCCGGCTGCCGTACCGACGGAGGGGCGCCCCGCTCAGGACACCATGAGCAGGGCGTCCTTCCGCCATTTCAAGACCTTGTCGAAGCTCACGACCGCGCCGGCGCACCCCGGGCGGTTGCCGAAGTGCACGTGGTCGGCGAGCTGTTCGATCAGGCACAGGCCCCGTCCCTCCTCGGCGGTGACGGGCGGATACGACGCGCACTGCGGATCCGGCAGTCCGCTCCCGGGCTGCCGCTTCGACGTGCGCGGCCCGCCCCGGGTGGGGAAACCGGGCCCCGAATCGGCGACTTCGATGCGGCACATCTCGCCGTCCAGATACGCGGTGACCCGGTACTGGCCACTGGCCGTGGCCGACGGATCCTCCCAGGCGTCCCGGTCCGTCCCGGCGCCGTCGGGGATGTCGTCGTGCTCCCCGCCGTGCTCGACCGCGTTCGCACAGGCTTCGCTGAGCGCGAGAGACAGGTCGAAGGAGACGTCCGGGTCCACGCCCGCGGATTCCATCGTGCCGAGCAGGAACCGACGGGCGAGCGGGACGCTCGCAGCGTCGCGCCGCAAATGGAGTGACCACCAGATGCTCATGCTCCGGCCTCCTGGCTGCGGCTAGACATACCGCTACGTATTGCCGCACCGGGGCGGTCGTAAGCACGCGCGCGCTCTGATACCGCCCATTCGGCGGATAGCCGGACGCACCGCACCAAGGTATTCCGGTTCCATACGCCCCTCGCACCCGGTCCGTGAGCTGCCGGAACCGTGCGAACGACCCTGCTCACACCCAATCCGCCCGGAAGGCGACCTTCCGGACCTGCCGTACGGGGACGGGGGCCCGGGTGCGATGATGAGGCCGCCATGTCTGTGCCTGTGGGACGCGCCGGAGCCGGTCTACGGCTACTGAGGGCCGCGGTGTTCGCCGCGGTCTGCGTCGCGTTGTCCGCGGCCGGGCATGCGCTGGCCTCCTGTGCGACCGTCCCGTGGTGGACGCTGCTCGCCGGTTTCCTCGGCGTCCTCGCGGTGGCCGTCCCCCTCGCCGGACGCGAACGCTCACTTCCCTCCATCGCGGCGGCCCTGGCCGGCGGACAGCTCGCCCTGCACACCCTGTTCGGGCTGGGCACGCACACCACGGCCCCCGCGGCGACGGGCGGCGACGACGCGCTGATCCGGTTCGCGGCGAGCCTCGTCTGCGGCGCCGGGCCCCGGCAACTGGACGCCGCCGACGCGCGGCACATCGTCGGCACCGCGGGCATCGACCCGGCTTCGGTGACCGCCCAGGCGCACCAGCATCTGGCCGCGGCCCCGTCCGGCCCCGCATGGGCCACCCCGGCCGACCTCCTCCACACGCTTCCCAGCCTGCCCATGCTCCTCGGGCACCTGCTGGCCGCCCTGGCCACCGGCTGGCTGCTCCGGCGGGGCGAGGTGGCCCTGTTCCGGCTCGCCCGGCTGTCGGCGCACGGTGCCCAGCAGGTCGCGGCCGGTGCACGGCTGCGGGCGTTGCGGGACGCGTTCGGTCTCGTCGCCGCCCTGCGCACCGGCCTGGCCGGCGAACCCGCGACCGGGCCGCGCACCCCTCGTACCGCCGTGGACGCGCCGCGCCCGGCCACCGAGGATCCGTTGCAGCACCTGGTGATCAGGCGCGGACCGCCGTCCGTGCTCGCTCTCGCAGCCTGACGCGACGCCCTCCACGCGATGCGCACCAGCCGTTCCGGTCTGGGCGCGCACGCGGCCCGTACGGAAGTGGCGTCGCGATACCGGTGCGCACCCGTGCGCCGGAGCACTTTCCCTTCGTGCCCTGTGGAGTGATCCCTGTCATGAACGTTTCCCGCATCGCCCTCGTCGGCGGCGTCGCCGCGTCCACCGTGCTGCTGCTCGCCGGCACGGCTTCCGCCCACGTCAGCGTCCAGCCGCAGGGCGAGGCCGCCAAGGGCGGTTACGCCGTCATCAACTTCAAGGTCCCCAACGAGCGCGACAACGCCTCGACGACCAAGCTGGAGGTCAGCTTCCCGACCGACCACCCGCTGGCGTCCGTCATGCCGCAGCCGGTGCCCGGCTGGGACGTCGAGGTGACGACGAGCAAGCTGGCCAAGCCGCTGCAGATGCACGGCAAGACGATCAACGAGGCCGTCTCCAAGGTCACCTGGACCGGCGGCAAGATCGAGCCCGGCCGCTTCCAGCAGTTCCCGCTCTCCGTCGGCCAGCTCCCCGAGGACGCCGACCAGCTGGTGTTCAAGGCCGTCCAGACGTACTCCAACAAGGAGGTCGTCCGCTGGATCGAGGAGCCCAAGGAAGGCGCCGACGAGCCGGAGACCCCCGCCCCCGTCCTGAAGCTCACGGCCCCGGCCGACGACGCGCACGGGGCGGCCGGCGCGGACGCGAAGTCCTCGGCCCCCGCCTCGGACTCCTCCGAGAAGAGCGGCGAGACCACCGCCGCCGCGTCGTCCTCCTCCGCCTCCTCGGACAACACCGCCCGGGTGCTCGGCATCGTCGGCATCGTCATCGGTGCCGCCGGCGTGGCCTTCGGCGTCCTGGCCGGGCGTCGTCGTACGACCTGACAGCCCACACGGGGGCCAGGCGCTTCCTGGCCCCCACCCGCTCCACCGACCCCTCAGGAACAGTGCTCCATGGTTAAGAAGATCGTTCCGGCCGCGGCGCTCGTCGTCGCGGCCACGCTCGCCCTGTCCGCCTGCGGCGGCAGTGACAACGACAGCAAGAAGCCCGTCGCCGACGTGTCGATGCAGACGAAGACGCAGGCCGCGACGGTGCTCGACCAGCCATTCACCAAGCCGGACCTCGTCCTCACCGACACGCACGGCAAGAAGTACGACCTGCGCAAGGAGACCAAGGGCAAGCCGACGCTCATCTACTTCGGCTACACCAACTGCCCCGACGTCTGCCCGCTCATCATGAGCAACATCGCCATCGCCACGAAGTCCCTGCCCAAGGCCGACCAGGACGACCTCCGGGTCGTCTTCGTCACCACCGACCCGGAACGCGACACCCCGGCCTCCCTCGGCAGCTGGCTCAAGGCGCAGGACCCCTCCTTCATCGGTCTCACCGGCGACTTCCCGGCCATCCAGGCGGGCGCCCGGCAGATCGGCATCGGCATCTCCGCGCCGAAGAAGGAAAAGGACGGCACGGTCGTCTCGATGCACGGCTCACAGGTCATCGCCTTCTCCCCGAAGACCGACAAGGGCTACGTGCTGTACAGCGAGGACACCACACCCGACGACTACACCAAGGACCTCCCCAAGATCGTCAAGGGGGAGAACCCGTGAACCACCGCACCACCCTCGCCGCCGTTCTGGCCGTGACCGCGGGCCTGACGCTGGCGGGGTGCTCGTCCTCCTCGGACAAGCCGGAACTGAAGGTCGTCGGCGGGTTCATGCCGCAGCCCGTCAACGACATGGCGGCCGGCTTCCTCGTCGTGCAGAACAACGGCACCGGCGACGACCGCCTCACCTCGGTGACCAGCCCGCTCTCGGACGACGTCACGATCCACGAGACGGAGAACCAGGTCATGCGGAAGGTGACGTCCTTCGACGTGCCCGCGGGCGGTGAGCTGGATCTCGAACGTGGTGGCAACCACATCATGTTCATGAAGCTCAAGAAGCAGCCCAAGCAGGGCCAGAAGGTGTCCGTGGAACTGCACTTCGAGAAGGCCGGCGCGATCGAGGTCGACCTTCCCGTGAAGGAGACCACCCACAACCCGAAGAAGCAGTGAGGGACTGACACGCCATGACAGCCACCGCCCCGCCCTTCGGGCCGCCCCTGTCCGCCCCGCGCCGGCCGCTCGCCGCGGCCGGACTGCTCACCGCGCTGCTCGGCGCGGCGCTCGGTCTGCTGCTGGCCGTCGCGGCTCCCGCGTCGGCCCACGCAGCGCTCACCGGGAGCGATCCGCAGGACGGGGCGGTGGTCGCCACGGCACCCGCAGAGGTCACCCTCACCTTCTCCGAGCAGGTCGCCCTGGGTGCGGACTCCATCCGCGTCCTGGACCCCTCGGGCAAGCGCGCCGACACCGGGGCCGCCCCACGCGACCTGCACAGCGGGTCCACCGTGAAGTACGGCGTCGCCCTGCGCGGCGGCCTCGGCGACGGCACGTACACCGTGGCCTGGCAGGCGGTCTCCGCCGACAGCCACCCGGTCTCCGGCGCCTTCACCTTCTCCATCGGGGCCCCCTCCGAGACCACCGTCGCCCTCCCCGACAGCGAGGCCGGGGGCGGGCTCGTCGGCACGCTCTACGACATCGCGCGCTACGCCGCCTACGCCGGGTTCATCGTGCTCGCGGGCGGCGCCGCCTTCGTCCTGGCCTGCTGGCGGCGTGGGGCGGGTGCGCGACCACTGCAACGTCTGGTCGTACGCGGCTGGCTGACGCTCACCGCGGCCACCCTCGCGATGCTGCTCCTGCGCAGCTCGTACACCGGCTCCGGGAAGCTGGGGGACGTCCTCGACCTCGACGGCCTCAAGGCGGTCCTCGAAACCAAGCCCGGTGCCGCTCTGGTCTCCCGGCTCCTGCTGCTCGGCGCCGGCGCGCTGTTCGTCGCCGTCCTGTTCGGCACGTACGCCAAGCGCGAAGACCCCCGCGAGAAGAAGGACCTCACCTTCGGCCTCGCCATCGGCGGCGCGGTCATCGCCGCCGGTATCGCCGGCACCTGGGCGCTCGCCGAGCACGCGTCGACCGGTGTCCAGCCCGGCGTCGCCATGCCCGTGGACGTGCTCCACCTGCTGGCCGTCGCGGCCTGGCTCGGCGGGCTCGTGGCCCTGCTGACGGCGCTGTACCGCACGCCCGACCTGCCCCCGGCCGCCGTACGCCGTTTCTCCACGATCGCCTTCGTCAGCGTGGTCGTCCTCGTCGCGACGGGGGTCTACCAGTCGTGGCGGCAGGTCGGCACGTGGTCGGCGCTGACCGGCACGGGTTACGGGCAGCTCCTGCTGGTCAAGGTGGGGCTCGTCGCCGTCCTGGTGGGGATCGCGTCGATGTCGCGCCGGTGGACGGGGAGGCTCGCGGAGGGCGGCGCCGCCCCGGCCGCGGTGGCGCCCGAGGCCGACGAGGAGCCCGAGACCGAACCAGAAGCCGAAACGGAGACTGCCGGGGATCCCGCCCGGGCGGCTCAGCTCGCCCGGCAGCGGGCCGCCGTGGCCACCGCCGAGAAGAAGCGGATACGCGACGCCGACCCCGGCCGCTCCGGGCTGCGCCGCTCGGTGCTGGCCGAGGTCGGCGTCGCCGTGGCCCTGCTGGCGGTGACCACGGTCCTCACATCGACCGAGCCGGGCCGTACGCAGGAAGAGGCGGCACGCGCCACGTCGGCGGCGGCCGGGCCCGTGGACAGCGGTCCCGTCAACCTCGCGCTCCCCTTCGACACGGGAGGGGCGAACGGCAAGGGCACGGTACGGATGGACATCGACCCCGGCCGCACCGGCGCGAACGTGATCCACCTGTGGGTCGAGGACCCCGGCAAGAAGCCCATGGACGTCCCCGAGGTGAAGATCGCCTTCACCCTGGAGTCCAAGGACATCGGTCCCCTGCCGGCCGTCCCGGTCCGGCTGACCGAGGGCCACTGGACCGCCACCGGCCTCCAGCTCCCGATCGCGGGCGACTGGAAGGTCGCGGTGACGGTACGGACCTCCGACATCGACCAGACGACGGTCGACAAGAACGTGAAGATCGGCTGAGCGGGAACGTGAGCGGAAAAAGCACGAGCAGCGACAGCGGCAACACCCACGCCCTCTCCCGGCGGCGGCTTCTCGGCACCGCAGGCGCCGCCGGGGCGACCGGGTTGGTCCTCGGGGCGACCGGCGGCGCCACCGGCTACGCCGCGACCCGTGACGACGCACCGGCCGCGCTGACCACGGTCGGCTCCACCGAGGTGATGTTTCACGGGAAACATCAACCGGGGATCACTACTCCGCTTCACGCATCCGGCCACCTGATCGCCTTCGACCTCGCCCCCGGGGCCGGGCGGAAGCAGGCCGCCGCCCTGATGCGCCGGTGGTCCGCGCTGGCGCGGCGGCTGATGGCCGGCGAACCCGTCGAGGGCGCGGCGGACGGCCCCGGGCACGACACCGGTGTCGCGCTGGACGCGGGCCCGTCCTCGCTCACCGTCACCTTCGGCTTCGGCGCGACCTTCTTCGAACGCACGGGCCTCACCGCGCACCGCCCGCCGGGGCTCGACCCGCTTCCGCCGTTCTCCTCCGACCACCTCGACGCCGACCGGTCCCATGGAGACCTGTGGGTCCAGATCGGCGCCGACGACGCCCTCGTCGCCTTCCACGCGCTGCGGGCCGTCCAGAAGGAGGCCGCCTCGACGGCAACCGTGCGCTGGCAGATGAACGGCTTCAACCGCACACCGGGCGCCACCGCCAAGCCGATGACGGCCCGCAACCTGATGGGCCAGATCGACGGCACGGGCAACCCGAAGCCCACGGACGACGACTTCGACAAGCGCCTGTTCGTCCCCGGCGGCCAGGGCCCGGCGTACGACTGGCTCGCGGGCGGCTCCTACGCGGTGGTCCGGCGGATCCGCATGCTCCTGGACGACTGGGAGAAGCTTCCGGTGGAACGTCAGGAGCGGGTCATCGGCCGGCGCAAGGCGGACGGCGCCCCGCTCAGCGGCGGCACCGAGACCACCGCGATGGACCTCGACAAGGCGGGCCCGGACGGCAAGCTTCTGATCCCGGACAACGCGCACGCCCGGATCTCGTCGCCCGAGCGCAACAGCGGCGCGGCAATGCTGCGCCGGCCGTTCTCGTACCACGACGGGATCGCCCCGGACGGCACCCCGGACGCCGGGCTGCTGTTCATCTGCTGGCAGGCCGACCCGCTGCGCGGGTTCGTCCCGGTGCAGCGCAAGCTGGACCGGGGGGACGCGCTCTCCCCCTTCATCCGCCACGAGGCGAGCGGGCTGTACGCGGTGCCGGGCGGGGCGGCGCCCGGTGAGTACGTGGGGCAGCGGCTTCTGGAGTCCTGAGCCGCGGCAGGCCCGCCCATCCGGGCCTGCCGCGGCCTCCCCGCGCATTAGGGTGACGGTATGTCCGCCACGCGCTACGCCTATCTCGGCCCTGAAGGCACCTTCACCGAGGTCGCCCTCCGTACGCTCCCGGAAGCCGCCACCCGCGAACTCGTTCCGATGGTCTCCGTACCGGCGGCGCTGGACGCGGTGCGCAACGGAACGGCCGCCGCGGCGCTCGTACCGATCGAGAACTCCGTCGAAGGCGGCATCACCACCACCCTCGACCAGCTCACCAGCGGCGAGCCCTTGATGATCTACCGCGAGGTGCTGCTCTCCATCACCTTCGCGCTGCTCGTGCGGCCCGGCACCGAACTGTCCGACATCAAGACGGTCACCGCTCACCCGGCCGCGCAGCCGCAGGTACGCAACTGGTTGGCCGCCCATCTCCCGCAGGCGGTATGGGAGTCGGCGGCGTCCAACGCGGACGGCGCGCGGCTCGTGCAGGAGGGCCGCTACGACGCGGCCTTCGCGGGAGAGTTCGCGGCGGAGAGGTACGGGCTCGAACCGCTGGTGACCGAGATCCACGACGCGGAGAACGCGCAGACCCGCTTCGTGCTCGTGGGGCGTCCGGCCCGGCCCTCCGCGCCGACCGGTGCGGACAAGACCTCCGTGGTGATCTGGCTGGGCGACGACCACCCCGGCGCCCTGCTCGAACTGCTCCAGGAGTTCGCGGTGCGCGGGGTGAACCTGATGCTGATCCAGTCACGGCCCACCGGGGCCGGCATCGGCAACTACTGCTTCGCCGTGGATGCGGAGGGCCATATCTCCGACCGCCGGGTCGGCGAGGCCCTGATGGGGCTCAAGCGCGTTTGTCCGAATGTGCGCTTCCTCGGTTCCTACCCGCGGGCCGATGTGGCTCCGGAGGATGTACGCCCGTTGCGTGCGGGCACGTCCGACGCTGAGTTCACCGAGGCGTCCGACTGGCTGGCACGCAGCCAGGACGGTCGGCCCTGATCAAGCCCTGGACCCGTCGGGTCCGGGGCCGCCGCCTGTCCACAGGGCCGGTGAGATCAGAGGATTGTCTGCGCCGGGGAAAGTTATCCACAGGCGGGAGAGTGCGCCTGGGGACAAGTCGACACCACAATCCGACATGGTCGACAAACCGACATGGGCCACTCACACCTATCCACAGGGCACTTGTTCGCCCCGTGTCAGCCCAATTCCACTGATCAACTCTTTAGAGCTAGCAATTCCCACCCGAACGAGCGCGTGAAACGGGTTTGAACCTTGAATCCACGCGTTTTCATCAGGCTCCCGGAATGATCTCCCCCGCATCCACAGACTTCCCCCACAGCCTGTGGATAACTTCAACGGACCG
The DNA here is from genome assembly GCF_010550605.1 of Streptomyces sp. SID9727. Classification (GTDB taxonomy): domain Bacteria; phylum Actinomycetota; class Actinomycetes; order Streptomycetales; family Streptomycetaceae; genus Streptomyces. Next base: position 113,192 of record NZ_JAAGNI010000106.1, on the reverse strand, counting down.
GCCACTCCTGTGGAAAAGCGTCGCCCAACTACCCCACCACGCACGCCTCGTGACCCACTCGCCCCACAATGCCAAATACTCGCAATTCGGGCAAAGCGCCACGCTTGTTCCTATCGGTTCAAGTGGGCGAAGCCGACACCGGTAGCCTGGAGGAGTGATTGACCTTCGCCTGATTCGTGAGGACCCCGACCGTGTTCGCGCCTCCCAGCGCAACCGGGGAGAGGACGTCGCACTCGTCGATGCCCTGCTCTCCGCCGACGAACGGCGCAGGTCGTCCGGGACCGCTTTCGATGAACTCCGTTCCGAGCAGAAGTCGCTCGGCAAACTCATCCCCAAGGCTTCGCCCGAAGAGCGCACCGAACTCCTGACCCGCGCCGAGCAGCTCAAGGCCGACGTCAAGGCGGCCGACGCCGCCCAGGACGAGGCCGACGCGGAGACCAGGAACCTGCTTCTGCGGCTCGGCAACCTCGTCCACCCGGACGTGCCGATCGGCGGCGAGGAGGACTTCGTCGTCCTGGAGACGCACGGGACGATCCGCGACTTCGGCGCCGAGGGATTCGAGCCCAAGGACCACCTGGAGCTCGGCGAGGCGCTCGGCGCGATCGACATGGAGCGCGGCGCCAAGGTGTCCGGCTCGCGCTTCTACTACCTCACGGGCGTCGGCGCGCTGCTGGAGCTCGCCCTCGTCAACGCGGCGATCGCCCAGGCCACCGAGGCCGGTTTCACTCCGATGCTGACCCCGACCCTCGTCCGCCCCCGTGCCATGGAGGGCACCGGCTTCCTCGGCCAGGCCGCGGAGGACGTCTACCACCTGGACAAGGACGACCAGTATCTGGTCGGCACCTCCGAGGTACCGCTCGCCGCGTACCACATGGACGAGATCATCGACGCGGAGAAGCTGCCGCTGCGTTACGCCGGCTACTCCTCCTGCTACCGCCGCGAGGCGGGGACGTACGGCAAGGACACCCGCGGCATCTTCCGGGTGCACCAGTTCACCAAGGTCGAGATGTTCTCGTACGTCGACCCCGCGGAGGCGGAGGCCGAGCACCTGCGCCTCCTGGACTGGGAAAAGCAGTGGCTCACCGGCCTCGAACTGCCCTTCCAGGTCATCGACGTCGCCAGCGGCGACCTGGGGGCCTCGGCCACCAGGAAGTACGACTGCGAGGCGTGGATCCCGACCCAGGGCAAGTACCGCGAGCTCACGTCGGCGTCCAATTGCGGCGAGTTCCAGGCGCGAAGGCTCTCGGTCCGGATGCGGGACAACCGCGACGGCAAGAAGGTCATGCGACCGCCGGCCACGCTGAACGGCACGCTCTGCGCCGTCCCCCGGACCATCGTGGCGATCCTGGAGAACCACCAGCTGGCCGACGGCTCGGTGCGGGTGCCCGAGGTGCTCCGTCCCTACCTGGGCGGGCGCGAGATTCTGGAGCCGGTCGCCAAGTGACCTTCCCCTACAAGCTCGTCGCGACCGACCTCGACGGCACCCTCCTGCGCGACGACGAAACGGTCTCCGCGCGGACACGCGAGGCCCTGAAGGCCGCCGCCGGTGCCGGTGCGGCGCACATCGTCGTCACCGGCCGCGCCGTCCCGTGGACCCGGCACATCCTGGACGACCTCGGCTACGAAGGGCTGGCCGTCTGCGCGCAGGGCGCCCAGGTCTACCACGCGGGTGAACGCAGGCTGCTCACCTCGCTCACCCTGGACCGGCAGCTCGCCGGGCTCGCGCTCTCCAAGGTCGAGGCCGAGGTCGGCCCGCTGGCGCTGGCCGCGAGCCGCGACGGGCTCGACGGCGAGGTGCTGGTCGGGCCGGGTTACCGCGTCCAGGAGGGACCGCGTCCGGCCGTCTTCGTCCAGGACCCGGCCGAGATGTGGGCCGCGCCGCTGAACAAGGTGTACATACAGCACCCGGATCTGGATGACGACGCACTGGCCAAGGCCGCGCGGGCGGCGGTCGGGAATCTGGTGGACGTGGTCATGGCGGGGGCGGGGGTCGTCGAGATCCTGCCCCTGGGACTGAGCAAGGCCACCGGCCTCTCGCTCGCCGCCCGCCGGCTGGGCGTGAAGGCCGCGGACACGATCGCCTTCGGTGACATGCCCAACGACATCCCCATGTTCGCCTGGGCCCGGCACGGCGTGGCCATGGCCAACGCCCACGCCGATCTGAAGGCCGTCGCTCAGGAGACGACCACGTCGAACGAGGACGACGGGATCGCGGTGGTGCTGGAGCGGCTGCTGCGGGAGTCGTAGGCGGCCGCCCTCTGCGTGGGGCTCAGGGACCGGGGCACCGCCTCGGTCCCTGAGCCTTTCCACGCCTGCCTGGTCGGATCAGCGCTTGTTGCGGCGGTTCAGCTCCTTCAGGTTGCGCGCCAGGGCGTCCACGCGGTCGTCGAGCCGGACGACGTCCTCCGAGACCCCGCTGAGCTTCACACTCATGGCACCGACGACCTGGTGGGTGGCCTCCAGCCTCCGGTCGAGGCTGTCCAGCCGGTGCGACATCCGGCTGAGGACCGGGCCCAGCTCCTGGAGCGCGGTGCCCACGCCGGCCAGGTGGCTCTCGACCCGGGTGACGCGGTGTTCGAGCGATGCGTACCCCGCACGCAGGTCCTGCTCGGCGTCGAGCAGATACGTACGCACGCATCGGGCGACGTCGCTGTCGCGAAGAAGCATGGCGACGTTGAGCACGGTCCGGCGGGTGTAGAGGCGGAGCTGAGTGGCTGCCTGTGGATAACTTCCGGCGCCTTCTCCTGCCCATAGGGACATCATGTCCCTATGGAAGGCCTCCAGGTCAGAGCCTCGAAGCGTCCTTAGCCCGTTCTCCTCCAACTCGACTCGATGGCGGTGGGTCACCTTTTTGACCACCTCTGTGGATACTTCGAAGTAACGAGCCACATCCCCTGTGCGAACGTGAATCCCGTCTGGGAGCATGACAAGGCATTTCACCTTGTCCAGGGCGTCGACACGCCCCATCTGTTCGACGCGCAGCGCGCGCGATTCAAGTAGAGCGACTTCCGTCGGCATGAGCTGCCTTCCGTTCGTGAAAGCTACGCGGAATCGGACAGCCCTCTCCCCGGGCTACAGGGGCGGAGGACGCTCACGGTTGCCACTCACTCGAAGAACCGACCGACGAGGGCTCTCCCCCCACCGCATCGGCCATCTGCACTTTTCACGCACGCTACGACGCCACGGATTCCAGTTGCCTCCACGCATCGTGAACAACGCACCGATAAACGTACAGTTACGCGTAGGACTGTCCGACATGTGACAACCCCCGGTCATGGACCGGGGGTTGTCACATGTCGGACGGCCGTCCGCTCACTCCTCGCCGGCCAGCTTCAGCGTGCGCAGCTTCTGCCCCGCGTACCAGGTCGCCGCGACGGTCACCACGGCGAGCAGGATCGTGGCGAGCGGCAGACCGACGTCCGAGGTGATCGCACCGTTGCCGCCGGTCTTCTCCGCCAGGGCGAGCGACCACTGCTGCACGCTCAGCGTGCGCGCGCCCGGCACCAGACTGCCGAACAGGGCCTCCCACACCAGCGCGTAGACGAGGCCCAGCACGACCGCGTGCCGACTGACCGTGCCCAGCAGCAGGAACAGCGCGCTGTAGGCGATCGAGGCGACCAGGGCGGCGATGGTATAGGCCACCGCGATCTGCTGGCCGTTGCCATTGAGGATCAGGCCCGCGATCATCGTCGGCACCGCCGAGAAGACCATGGTCACCGCGATCGCGACGATCAGCTTGGTGAGGATGATCGTCGGCCGGCTCACCGGCTTGGACAGCAGGTAGACGATCGAGCCGTCATCGATCTCCGGCCCGATGGCGCCCGTGCCGGCGATCACGCCGATCAACGGCACCATGGTGGCGATGGCGAATCCGCCCAGGACGTCCGAGGCCACCTGGTCGTCGGCCCCCGCGAACATCCGTACCGCCACCGCGATGACGATCAGCAGGGCGGGCAGCACGAAGAGGATGGCGGCCCGGCGCCGGCCGAGCAGCGCCCGGTAGGTGAGCCGGGCGACTGTGGGGTCGTACATGACGTCACAGCTCCTTGTCGGCCTCAGGCCGCTACGAGATAGGAAAAGACCGATTCGAGGGACTCGTCGGACGGGGACACGGTCAGCAGACGAATGCCCTGCTCGCGTGCGACCTTGGGCAACAGCGTGGTGAAGCGGGCAAAATCGATCGCCTGAATGCGCAAAGCGTTCTCGCTCAGGTCCACTTCGATCCCCGCTGTCGAAGGATCGGCAATAAGCGCGGCGGCCAGGGCCCGGTCGTCGCTCGACCGTACGAGATAGCGGTGCGGGCGGTCCGTCATCAGCCGGCGGATACGGCGGAAGTCACCGGACGCCGCGTGCCGGCCCGCGACGACGACCTCGATGTGCGAGGCGAGCTGTTCGACCTCTTCGAGGATGTGCGAGGAGAAGAGGACCGTCCGGCCTTCCGCGCCCATCCGCCGCAGCAGGTCCATCAGCTGCATCCGCTGGCGCGGGTCCATCCCGTTGAACGGCTCGTCCAGCAGCAGCACGGACGGGTTGTGGACCAGCGCGGACGCCATCTTCACGCGCTGGCGCATGCCCTTGCTGTACGTCGCGATCTTGCGGTCCTGCGCGTACTCCATCTCGACCGTGGCCAGGGCCGCGGCCGCCTCGGCGGCGCCCAGTCCGTGCAGTTCGGCGTTGGCCACCACGAACTCGCGTCCGGTCAGGAAGTCGTACATCGCCTCGCGCTCCGGGACGATGCCGATCTCCCGGTACACGGCCTCGTTGCGCCAGATCGCCTTCCCGTCCAGCGTGACCGTGCCCGTGGACGGCGCGAGGAACCCGGCCATCATGTTGATCAGGGTCGACTTGCCCGCCCCGTTGGGGCCCAGCAGACCGGTGACACCGGGTCCCACGGTCATGCTGACGTCGTTGACGGCGACCACGTTGCCGAACCAGCGGGAGGTGTGGTCGATCTCGATGGTGGTCACAGCCCGACCTTCCGGTAGCGGCGCATCAGTACGGCGTACGAGCCGGCGACGAGCGCGAGGACAACGAGCAGGTAGACGACACCGGTCCCGGAGCCCGGGCCGTTGCCGCCGGGGAAGGCCGAACTCGCTCCGAGGAACGCGGTCTGCACCCCGTCGACCAGCGTGAGCGGGGAGAACAGCCCCAGCCACGGCACCGCCCCCTCCGAACCCGTCGACCAGGCGATCCCCTGGACGGTCGAAACCGCCCCGTAGGTGATCATCAGCAGCGCGATGACGGCCGCCACGCCGAAGCCGCGACGCGGGGTCAGCGCGGCCATCACGAGGCCGAGTCCGGCGAACAGCACGGAGAGCAGAAGCACGGAAACCATCCCCTGGGCGAACCACTCGGTCTGGTCGCCGAAGTCGAACTTCCCCAGCAGCGCGCCGATGTAGAGGATCACGACCGGCGCCCCGGTGAGCACGAAGACCGCGGAGGCCATGGCGGCGAACTTGGCGAGGACGTAGTCCCCGTGCTCGATCGGCCGCGAGAAGTACAGCGGCACGGTCTTGAACCGCAGGTCCCTGGAGACCGCCTGCGGCGCCTGCGCGGCGATGAACAGGCTGATGACCGGCTGCAGGTAGATCGCGAACGACGTGTACTTGATGGGGAGCCTCGTCGTCCCCGGGGTGGCGATGGCGACAGCCACGATGATCGCCGCCACCATGCACATCACGCCGAACAGCAGCATGGGCAGCACCTTGGACTTGGCCGACCGGCCGAGCCCGAAGGAGCCGCGCAGGGTCTGCGAGTACAGCGAGCGGCGGGCGTACGCGCGCCCGAGCCGCGGGCCGTCGTAGGCGCGGTAGCCGATGTTGTGGATCCGGGAGGTCTCGTTCCCGGTCGCGGCGCCGGTCTCAGTGCTCATCGCGTCCTCCCTCCTTCTGCAGTACGGCTCCGGCCGGCACGGCAGCGGGCCGTTCCTCGTCGCTGCGGAACACCTCGGCGATGTGGTGACGGCGCTGTTCCATCCGTACGAGGCCGAGCCCGAGCCCCGCGACGCTGTCGCGCACGAGGTCGTACGTCTCCTCGCCGGTCGCCTCGACCAGCAGGATGTGACCGGCACCGGGCAGGCCCTGGGTGTCCAGTCCGTCGAGACCGACGAGTGTGACGCCCGCCTCGGTGAGGGAACGGCGCAGGGCGCCCGTTCCGTCGGGATGGACGTCGCTGTCGGTGACCTCGACGGCAAGGGTCGTCGTGGTCTGCGTGAAGTCACTGGTGGAGCTGGAACGCAGCAGCTTTCCGCCGTCGACGACGACGACGTGGTCGCAGGTGCGCTCCAGCTCGCCGAGCAGGTGCGAAGTGACCAGGACCGAGATGCCGAAGTCGCTGTGGATCCGGCGGATCAGGGCGAGCATCTCGTCGCGCCCCACCGGGTCGAGCCCGTTGGTCGGCTCGTCGAGCAGGACCAGCTGGGGGTCGTGCACCAGCGCCTGGGCCAGTTTCACCCGCTGCTTCATACCCGTCGAGTAACCGCCGATGGGGCGGTAGCGCTCCTCGTACAGGCCGACGTGGCGCAGGGTGTCCGCCGTGCGTTCACGGGCGGCGGTCGGTGGCAGACCGGACATGCGCGCCATGTGGACGACGAACTCGGTGGCCGAGACGTCGGGTGGCAGGCAGTCGTGTTCCGGCATGTAGCCGACCCGCTCGCGGATGGCAGGACCGCTGGTCGAGACGTCGAGCCCGAGCACGGCGGCCCTGCCCTCGGTCGCGGGGGACAGACCCAGCAGGATCTTGATCAGCGTGGACTTGCCGGCCCCGTTGGCGCCCACCAGCCCGGTCACACCCGGGCCGATGTCCAGGGTGAGCCGGTCAAGCGCGGTCACCCGGGGGAACCGTTTACTCAGACCTTCGGCAGCGATGACATTCACGGATACGACGGTAGTGGCGCGGACCACAGCAGTCGTCAGACCTGACGGCTGGATCGGCGTCAGACTCGAGTTGTAGGAGACCCGTAAGGGGACCCCACTGAGGACCACGGCCGCCCCCTGCCACCGGCCCTCACGGTCTGCGCGGGGAGTTGTCCACAGACCGCCGACCCCCCTTGACGTTGCCGCCGGTCATTGTCACATTCATCAGTGTCACGTTACGAGCACGTACCGCACACAGCAGCGAACGGACGGTGGCATGGCGTCACGAGGGAAGAGCGAACGGCCCGCGGTCGAGGGGCAGTCCGCGGGGAACGGCGGCCCGCGGCTGCGTGATCTGCCGGGCGCGCGCGAACGCCGGGTGGCCACGGGGGGCATCGAGCTGTGCGTCGTCGAGCTCGGGGACCCGGAGCGCCCGACGATCATGCTGGTACACGGCTACCCGGACAGCAAGGAGGTCTGGACGCAGGTCGCCGCCCGGCTGGCCGACGAGTGGCACGTCGTGCTGTACGACGTACGCGGGCACGGCGGCTCGACGGCTCCGAAGCCCTTGCGCGGCGGTTTCACGCTGGAGAAGCTGACGGACGACTTCCTGGCCGTGGCCGACGCGGTGAGTCCGGACCGCCCGGTCCATGTGGTGGGGCACGACTGGGGTTCGGTCCAGTCCTGGGAGTTCGCCACGGTCAGCCGTACGGAGGGCCGGATCGCGTCCTTCACCTCGATGTCCGGTCCTTCCCTGGACCATTTCGGGCACTGGATCAAGCGCCGGGTGAACCGGCCCACCCCGGGCCGGGTCGGTCAGCTCCTCGGACAGGGTGCCAAATCCTGGTACGTGTACATGCTGCACACCCCGGTCCTGCCCGAGCTGGCCTGGCGCGGGCCACTCGGCAAGCGGTGGCCGGGCATCCTGGAGCGGCTGGAGAAGGTGCCCCCGGGCGACTACCCGACGCCCTCGCTGCCGAATGACGCGGCGCACGGGGCCTGGCTCTACCGGGACAACGTGCGTTCCCGGCTGCGCAGGCCCCGTACCGACGCGTACGCGCACGTGCCGGTGCAGCTGATCACACCGACCGGGGACGTGTTCCTGTCGGAACAGCTCTACGACGACCTCGAGGCCTGGGTCCCGCAGCTGACCCGTCGCTCGCTTCCGGCCAAGCACTGGGTGCCGCGCACCCGCCCGGACCAGCTGGCCTCGTGGATCGCTGAGTTCGCGACGGCCATCGAGTCGGCCCGGACGGCCGGCGTTCCGGTGGAGGCCCGTGCGGACGGGCCCTACGCGGAGTGGTTCGGCGGCCGGCTCGTGCTGGTGACGGGTGCCGCGGGCGGGATAGGGCGCGCCACGGCGCTCGCCTTCGCGCGGGCGGGGGCCAGGGTGGTGGCCGTCGACCGGGATGCCGAAGGGGCCGGGCGGACCGCGGAGTCGGCCCGGGCGACCGGGGCTCCGGAAGCCTGGGCCGAGGCGGTCGACGTGAGCGACGAGCAGGCCATGGAGAAGCTTGCCGCCCGGGTGGCCGATGAGTACGGCGTGGTCGACGTGCTGGTCAACAACGCGGGCATCGGGCTGTCGGGGCCGTTCCTGGAAACGACGGCCGAGGACTGGCGGAACGTTCTCGATGTGAACCTGTGGGGGGTCATCCACGGTTGCCGGCTCTTCGGGCGGCAGATGGCGGAGCGCGGCCAGGGCGGCCACATCGTCAACACCGCGTCGGCGGCGGCCTTCCAGCCGTCCCGTGCCCTCCCCGCGTACAGCACGTCCAAGGCCGCTGTACTGATGCTCAGCGAGTGTCTGCGCGCCGAGCTCGCCGAGAAGTCGATCGGGGTCAGCGCGATCTGCCCCGGGATCGTCAACACCGGCATCACCGACACGGCGCGGTTCGTGGGGACGGACGCGGCGGAGGAGGAGCGGCTGCGAAAGCGTGCCGGCAAGCTCTACGGCGCGCGCAACTACCCGCCGGAAAAGGTGGCGGAGGCGGTTCTCCGCGCGGTCGTTCGCAATCAGGCCGTCGTCCCGGTGACGCCGGAGTCCCATGCCGTACGCCTTCTGTCCCGCGTCGGTCCCGGCGTGCTGCGGGGCATCGCCCGGCTGAAGCCGCCACTGTGAGGCGGGCGGGCGCGGGAGGCTCCGAGGGCGAACGCGGGCAGGAGTCGGAGCGGTTGGCAACCGAGTACCGGATCGAGGATCTCGCGCACGCCAGCGGCGCCACGGTCCGTACGATCCGGGGTTATCAGGACCGCGGCCTGCTGCCTGCCCCGGAGCGACGAGGCCGGGCAAACGTATACGGACCCGACCATCTCTTCCGTCTCCGGCAGATCGCCGGTCTACTGGGCCGGGGCTACACCCTGGTCAGCATCAAGGAGTTACTCGATGCCTGGGACACCGGGCGCGGGCTGGGAGGTGTGCTGGGGCTCGTCGCCGAGGTGCACGGCCCGTGGACCGACGAGCGAGCCGGTCGCATCACCCGCGCCCAACTGATCGCGGCATTCGGGGGAGAAGCCGATGACCGGGCCATTGGCGAGGCGGTCGAGCTCGGTGTACTCGAACGCCTGCCGGGAAGCGACGAGGAGTTCGGCGTGCCGAGCCTCCAGGAGCTGGAGGTCGCGGCGGAGTTGTACGCGGTCGGCGTGCCGCTGACCGCGATCGCGGCACAACTGCGAGAAGTTCGGGGCCAGGTCGGGCAGATGGCCTCCCGATTTCTCGAGTTCACGACCGAGCACGTTTTCGCCCGATACCTGGGCCATCGGCCCACGACCGACGCCGAAGCGGATGACGCGGCGTCGATGGTGCGGCGCCTGAAGCCACTCGCCCAGCAGACCGTGGACGCCGAACTCGCGCGTGCGATGCGGATGTTCGCGACGCGGCACCTGGAGGCGCATCTGGCGTCCGGTGCGCCCGCCGAGGCCGTCCGCGCGGCCGAAAATGAGGTCGCCGTGCAGGTGCCGGCCTCGACAATCCATGCCGTGGAACGGCTGGTTGGATCCAGCGGCGTGGGCGCCTTCATCGCCGCCGCGGCCGAACGAGAGGTGAACAAAAGAATGTTGGACTCGCTCGCCTCATCATGTCGCGAGTAGAGACATATTGCGCAAAACGCCCATTTGCTATGTCCGTTGTCCACAGAGATGCCAATTCGCCTGTGGATAAGTCCAACTGACTGTGGATCAAACCAGCGCACGCACATCGTTCAGGTGAAGCGCGAACGAAATGAGGATGCGCCGAGGACGTGTCGGAGCCACGCTCAAGAGATGAACGAAAGACGCACCGTCAAGGTGTCCAAGTACCTCTCCAAACACCTGCGGCACCAGCCCGAGCGGATCGGACTCACGCTCGACGCCCACGGCTGGGTGCCGATCGAGGAACTGCTGAGCGCGGCGGCTCGCCATCACTTTCCGATCAGCAGGGCGGAGCTCGACCATGTGGTCGCCTCCAACGACAAGCAGCGCTTCGCCGTGGACGCCGACCGTATCCGGGCGAGCCAGGGCCACACCGTGACCGTGGACCTGGGACTGCCGCCGGCCGAACCGCCCGCGTACCTCTACCACGGTACGGTCGGCCGGTCCCTGGACGCGATCCGTGCCGAGGGGCTGCGCCCGATGAACCGTACCCACGTGCATCTCTCGCCCGACCGCGAGACCGCTACCCGCGTGGGGGCCCGGCGCGGACGCCCCGTCGTGCTGTCCGTGGACGCGGGCGCCATGCACCGCGCGGGCCACACGTTCTGGGTCAGCGCCAACGGGGTGTGGCTCACGGATGCGGTGCCCGCCGAGTTCCTGCGCCTGCCGGGCTGAGCCGGGTCCCGAGAGCCCCGGACCCCAGGGCGACCGTCAGCCGGCCAGCTGGGCCGCGCCCCGCGTCGCGATCTCCTCGAACAGCTTCTCGTCCGGCACCGCCGCGTCGAACCCCGGTCCGTCGGCGGGCACCGGCGCGTGGATGACGATCTCCGAGAACCCCAGCTCCGCGTGCCTGCCCGCGAAGTCCACGAACGCGTCGACGGAGTCGAAGGGCCGGCTCCCGCCCGCGGCGAGGCCCGGGTTGAACTCCGGCGTGAACCCGGTGAGCAGGATCTTCTCCAGCTCGGCCACGTCCCGCCCGGTCTCCGCGCACGCGCGCCCCAGCCCGTCCATTTGCCGGCCGAGGGCCTCGGCCGACTGCGCGCCGCTGCCCGCCTCGTACAGCTTCGGGTCCCCCGTGGTCACCCACGCCTGACCGTGGCGCGCGGCCAGCGCCAGACCGCGCGGACCCGTGGCGGCGACGGCGAAGGGCACCCGGGGCCGCTGCACACAGCCGGGAAGGTTCCGTGCCTCGGTGGCCGCGTAGAACTCCCCCTCGTACGACTTGTCGGCCGGCTCGCGCAACAGGGCGTCCAGCAGCGTGACGAACTCCCCGAAGCGGTCGGCGCGCTGCCGCGGCGTCCACGGGACCTCGCCGCTCCTCAGCAGGGTCGTCGCGTCGAAGCCGTTGCCGCCCGCGCCGATACCGAGGGTGATCCGGCCCGCCGAGATGTCGTCGAGCGAGATCAGCTCCTTGGCCAGGGTGACCGGGTGGCGGAAGTTCGGCGAGCCCAAGCCTTGCTCAGACCATCGGTGCCATGCCCCGCCCCAAGCACCGAGAGCCGACCGTCACCCCAGGTGAACCGGCCGCCCTGTACTGCCGAATATCCCAGGCCGACGATGACGGCCAGACCGGCGTCGACCGGCAGGAACGTATCTGCCGGGAGATCGCCGAACGCCGTGGTCTGGCCATCGACCCCACCCACGTCTTCGTTGACAACAGCCGCTCCGCCTGGCGCCGCGACCGCAAGCGACCCGGCTGGGACCAGCTCCTCGAACACGCCCGGCGTCGCGAGTTCCGGCACATCATCGCGTACCACCCCGACCGGCTCATGCGGCAGCCGCGCGACCTGGAGGAGCTGCTCCAGGTCTCCGACGAGCAGGAGATCGTGCTGCACGGCGAGGCGAACCGCCGGAACCTCTCCGACCCCGACGACCGCTTCATCCTCCGCATCGAGGTCGCCCACGCCTGCCGCTCCTCCGACGACACCTCCCGGCGCCTGAAATCCGCGCTCGCGGAGCGGGCCGAGACCGGCATGCCGCACTCGGGCAAGCGGCGGTTCGGGTACGAACCCGACGGCATGACCGTCAGGGAGGACGAGGCCGAGATCGTCCGCGAGGTCTTCGACTGCTACCTCAAGGGCCAGAGCCCGGTCGCCATCGCCTTGGTCCTCCACAAACGCGGCATCCGGACCGTGTACGGCAAGGAGTGGACCCAGGGCACCGTCCGGGCGCTGCTCGACTCCCGCCACGTCGCCGGCATCCGCATGCACCAGGGCGAGGAGGTCGGCGCTGGGAAGTGGCCCGCCATCATCGACGCCGGCACCTGGGCCGAGGTCCGCGCCCGCCGCGAGTACCGGTCCGCGATCCACCAGACCAACCTGGAACTGCGCCGCTTCTACCTGCTGCGCGGCCTGGTCATGTGCAGGCGCTGCGGCACCCTCATGTCCGGCACCAAGGTCGGGGCGGTGCCCTCGTACCTGTGCACGCGCAAGAGCCGTAACGACGAGAAGAAGTGCGTCCGCCGCATCGCCGCTGTGAAGCTGGAGGAGTTCGTCACCGAGGCCGCGATCGACCTGCTCGGCCGCCTCGCCGTCTCCGGCCGGCTCTCCTCCGCCACACCCACGAACGCCCTGACCGAGGCGGTGGAGGCGGACCAGCGGCAGCTCGCCGAACTCAACCAGATGTGGACCGCCAAGGAGATCTCCACGGCGGAGTACCGGGCGATGCGCAAGGGCATCACCGACCGAATCGCCAAGGCCCAGAAGCGGATGGCCGTACGTCCGGTGAAGCTGCTCGACGGACTTACGGGTCCGGGGGCCAGGGCGGCCTGGGAGGCCGACGAGATGACGGACGAGCGGCGCAACGCGGTGCTCCGCTTCCTCTTCGCCGGCGTGGTCATAGACGCGTCCGGCAAGCCGAGCGGAGTCTTCGACTGGGACCGCATCGACATCGAACAGAACCAGCTCTGAGGGCCGGGCAGGCTCGGGCGGGGGCGGATTATCCACGAGATCGCCGGTTCACCCAACCGGCGATCCTCCGGAAACTTAAGGGCGTCGCGTTCGGACGGCCTGCCAGTCGGCCATGAGCGCGGCACGCGCGGCCACAGGTGTTGGAGCACCTGGACGCAGCGCGATGCAACCGACCGCCCGGCGACCTCACGCGGTGCGGAGACTGCCATCCCCGCACCGGCCGCAAGGAGCTGCCCGTGCGCCCGCCGCCCCAGGCGACCCCAGCACCGACAACCGCCACCACGACCCGAACCGCACGACACGAGGAAGCCCGAGCCCAGGCCCTGCGGCGTGTCTGCGCCGGCTTCACCACGACGATCAGCCCTCACAGCGCGGCACGGCTGGCCGACCTGATGACCGCGTCGCGATACGAAACGGCTGCCTGAGCCACCACGCCCTGGTCGCGGTGGTCGGCCCGGTCGAACCGGCCCTGCTGGCCGCCTGGACTGCCCACTACCGCCGGCTCGGCGTCGAGCGGTTCCACCTCGCTTTCCACTTCCCCGACCACATCCACGACGCCTGGCGGCACCAGCTCGTCGCGGCCAGCCACGACCTCGGCATTGTCCCTGCCCGGATCAGCACCGGCCCCTGGCACGAGCACACCAACACCCGGCTCCGCGACTTCCTGCGCGAGCAGGCAGGCCCCGGCTGGCACCTGATCGCCGACTCCGACGAGTTCCAGACCTACCCCGCCCCGCTCACCGAGATGACCGCCTGGGCCGAGGCCGCCAAGCACAAGGTGATCGGTGGGCTGATGCTCGACCGCGCCACGAACGACGGCCGCTTGGCGCTGTGGCGCCCGGAAATCGGACTGGACCGGTCCTTCCCGCTCGGCGGGCACCTCACCCACCGACTGCTCAAGGGCGATCCCCGCAAGATCGTCCTCACCCACTCCTCGGTGGCCGTTGCGTCCGGCAACCACCGGGCACCGGGCCACAAGCCCGACCTGAACACGCTCGCATGCGTGCACCACTTCAAGTGGCGCTCGGGCATCCTGGACGACCTGCGCCGAAGGGTCGACCGGTTCACGTCCGGCGATTGGGCTGAACACACCCCGGCTGTCCGCAGCGAGGCGTCCCGCCTGTTGCAGCACATCGACCGCCACAATGGCCGAATCGATGTCGCCGACCCGCGTCTGGCCTTCCGGCACGTCACGCTTGATCGGCTGCCGAGCGGCTGGGCCACCGAAGCCGCCAAGATCACAGCCATCTGGCGCCCGCACACGGCTCAGAGCCAGCCCGGCTCGACAGTCTCCTCGCCCTCGTCCTGAGGCTCCTCGAAGCGGGCAAAGAAGTCGTCCAGCGCCTCCGGAGTCACGACCAGCGCGTTGGCGTCTTCCCGCTCATTGCGCTCCGCCAGCCTGCGCAGCAGCTCCTGGCGCTCCACCGGGAAGTACAGCAGCCGCCACCGGCCGCCGGCCGCCTCCACCAGCTCCTTCATCGCATCGCGGTCCTTACGCGGCCACAACCCGTGGTCCCACACCACGTCCCGGCCCTCGGCAACCAACTCGGCGAGCCGCTCGTGCAGCTCGGCGACGACCGGAGCCTCCTTCTCGAAGTAGGTGTTCTCCGGGTAGTCGACGCCGTACCGACCGTGCCGTTCATGGACGACCTCGTCCACCGACAGCCGCACAGCGCCCTCCGGTTCCAACCTCCGCTGGGCATAGGTGGTCGGTCTTCCCCGAGCCGGTGAGCCCCCCCAGCAGGAACACCACCGGAGTGCGCTCGGCCACCGCCAACTCCCTTCAACACCACCAACGTCCCCTGGCCAGTCTGTCACCGTCGGCCGGCCCAGAGCCCCGTTCCGCCTGACCACCACCCGAAGGAACCGCCCGTGTCCGCCTCCGCACTCGCCCGCGTGCTGCGGGCCTACGTCCGCTACGCCCCCGGAACGTTGGGCAAGGCCCGGCTCGTCGGTCGCTTCCTCGACGAGCACCTGCGAACCCACCCCGTCCACGCCACCGTAGGGCTGCGGTCCGGCGACAAGATCGGCGTGACCACCAGCGACGTCATCCAGCGCTACCAGTACCTGTTCGGCGAGTGGGAGCCCAACTTGAGCGCCTTCCTCCGTGACCGGCTTCGCCCTGGAGACACCTTCATCGACGTCGGAGCCCACCGAGGCGCTTTCAGCCTCCTCGCCTCCCACGCAGTCGCCCCCACGGACACGTCATCGCCGTAGAGCCCTTCCCGCGGTTCCATGACGACCTGACCGCCGCGATCTCTGCCAACCGCCGCACCAACATCCAGTCGATCCGATCGGCAGTCTCCGACACTCACGGCAGGCAGACCCTGTACCTGGAGGACCCCACCAACCTCGGCCACACCACCGCCGTGCGGCCCCGCCACGCCCACATGACCTTCGACGTACAGACCGCGCCCCTGGCCGGCCTCATCAGCAGCGCCCAGTTCGCTACCACTCGGGTCATCAAGATCGACGTCGAAGGCGCCGAAGCAGCAGCCCTCCGCGGACTCCTACCGGCGCTCGCGCACTTGCCGGACGACGCGGAACTTGTCGTGGAGGTCACCCCTCGGCTCTTGGCCAAGCAGGGCGAGAGCGCCACCGGGATCATCGACATCCTGAGCGAGAACGGCTTCCACGCGTACAGCCTCGCCAACGACTATGACCCGGCCACCTATCCCAGGACCATGCGCCACCCGCAGCCGCCCGTTCGATGCACCACGGTCCCCAAGGGGATGACCGACCTGGTGTTCTCGCGCACCGATGCGGACCACCTCGCATGAGGGAGCTGGCACCCCCTGATGCCGGCACGACCCCGAAGAATCCGAAGTACATCGACAAGGAGCGGACCCGGTGAGCAGCAACAGTGTGATGAACAGTCGCAATGCGGTCTGCGTGATCGTCCACGACAAAAACACCGACACGGTCGCATCCCTGCTCTACGGGGCCCGTAGCTGGTCCCCGAAACCGGTCTGGACCCTTCCCGGCGGCAAGGCCGAACCCGGCGAACCCCTCGATGAGGCCGCCGCCCGCGAACTCAAGGAGGAGACGGGCCTTCTCGTCGACCCGGCCGACCTCTCACTCGTCCACGTCGTTCACGTCGAGCAGGGCTGGGACCGGTCTGGGCAGTTCGTGCTCTTCGCCTTCGCCACCGACACGTGGACTGGTGAACTGACCAACGCCGAACCGGACAAGCACCTGGCGGTTCAGTGGCTCGCGTCCGAATGCCTCCCCGAGCCCGCGTTCCCGACCGCCGCGCAAGCCCTCGCTGCGTACAGGGACGGCGGCCCTTCCTTCTCCCGCTACGGATGGCCGGCCACCGTCACGAGGTGAATCTTCTCACTGTTCTGGGCTGCCCGGCGGCCACACGGCACCCGGGGCCTGAACAGTGGGGACTCGCCTACGTCGAGCCGAGACCAGGACGCGCTCGACGTAGGCTCACCGGCATGAGCCTGCGCCTGAGCACCGTGATCCTTCCTGTCGACCGCTGGCACGAGGGTGGCCGCGCCAAGTGGCAGCGCGCCGAGGAACTCGGCTTCCACGCCGCGTACACCTACGACCACCTCTCATGGCGCAGCTTCCGCGACGGCCCGTGGTTCGGCGCGCTGCCCACCCTCACCGCAGCCGCCACGGCTACGGACCGCTTGCGCCTGGGCACCCTGGTTACGTCGCCAAACTTCAGGCACCCAGTGACGCTCGCCAAGGAACTGATCTCGCTCGACGACATCTCCGGCGGACGCGTCACCCTCGGCATCGGCGCCGGCGGCAACGGCTTCGACGCCACCGCACTCGGCCAGGAGCCGTGGACGCCCAAGGAGCGGGCGGACCGGTTCGGCGAGTTCGTGCCACTGCTCGACCGCCTGCTCACCGAGGGCGCCGTCTCACAGAAGGGCGATTTCTACACGGCCGAGGAGGCCCGCAACCTCCCCGGCTGCGTACAGCGGCCCCGCCTGCCGTTCGCGGTGGCTGCGACCGGCCCACGCGGCCTGAAGCTCGCAGCGAAGTACGGGCAGGCGTGGGTGACGACCGGTGACCCGAAGCTGTACGAGGAGGGGACCCCGGATCAGTCGGTGGAGGCCCTGCGCGGACAGATCGCGAGGCTCGGCAAGGCGTGCGTCGAGGCCGACCGTGACGTGGCCGACCTCGACAAGATCCTGCTCCACGGCTTCACCCCCGACCGGAACAGGCCGCTGGAGTCCGTAGACGCCTTCGTCGACTTCGCCGGCCGCCACCAAGAGCTCGGCTTCACCGAGATCGTGATCCACTGGCCGATTTCCGACTCCGGCTTCGCCGCCGACCAGGCCGTCTTCGAGCGAATTACAACGGATGGGCTGGCTCAGCTCGGTTGACCGCGAGCCACGCCTAGCTACAGCAGAGTCAGCGGGCGGATGGCGCCATAAACGGTCATGCTCGGCGGGGTGATTGATCAGGTGGGAGACATTTCGACCAAGCCGCCAGCGATGTCCCTTTTCAGCCTCGCACTTCGTGAGCGGGCTTGTCCACGTAGAGCCAATCCGCCGCCTTGGATACCCCAAGTGTCCCAGGATTCGCCGATCACGCAGGTGACTCGGGGCCATAAGTAGCCCATCCTGCGCCAGGATGCGATGGGAGCCGGTTGGTGCTCGCACAGGAATCAGGCACCACGCTCAACCTACTCCTACGGAACGTCGAGCATGGTCTATAGGGAACCAACAAGACACACCGGGCCACCAGGATTACGAGTAACCAGCTCATGTATCCATAGCGAGCCCAGAGGCGCCAGCGAGGATTTCAGCTTCGTCGCGCGAACGGAACAGATGTCACGATCGGCATGACACCCTCGCTCGGGTTCCACGCAAAGGATCGCGGTTTCCTGTTTTCGATCCAGGCATTGAAAGCCAGAATATAGGTGGCGATCTGCCCTTTAGCGATATCGCGAGTGGCATGGATCTTCACTCGGCCAGCATCACTGGCAGCCTTAGCGGCAATGCTTTCGATCGCCCTCTTTTTCATTGCTTCGCGCAAGTTCAATCGAGGATCGTTTCCGGGTAGCATCGCACCCGTAATGAGCCCCTCCTCCCAGCTTCCCCATTGCGTATCAGAGAGATCCCTGCGTTCACGCCTAGTGATGTGAGCGCTAGCTGCGGCAGCAGAGGGGGTAATTTGAATCGCCTTCCAGAGGCGAAGGCCGAAGTTCGTGGCCTCCTCAATGCCGGGCATCTCCTTGACCAACGCTAGGTGCTCTTCATTGGTCATGCTACTACTGGAGGAAGAAAAACTGTTCGCATCATAGGCGGCAACCAGCTTGATCGTAGCGGCAAGCGTGGCGGTATTTTTATGACCGGCGATACTTAGAGAATTTGCGGCACTTCGATGGTAGTTGACGTCCAAGACCGCGAAACATTCCGCTGGAACGTCATAGAACACCGGAAGCCAGATCGGGATATCACCGGCCGCAATAGCCATGAGGCGGTGCTGCCCATCGATCAAATTATCGTCAGGGTCAAAAGCAATTCCCTGATGCGTAAGCTTCCAACGCCCCTCATCAATCGCCTTTCGCCACTGCTTCACTTTCGCAGTGGAGATGGGGCGATTATGCTTAACGTTGCGCTTCAACCATTCCCTTGCCAATTGGGGCGTAACAAGAGTAAGTGTCATCTTGATCTCGGCTGGCGGCGTCAAGCCACTGCCCAGCGAGAGCTGTCGACTGGTCATACGAGGGATAGTACACGGCCAGGCGGGTGATAGATGTGGAGCTGACACCTAAATACATAGAACACGTTGTCGATTATTTCAATTTTTCGATCAACCAATCGATTTAATGAGCCACCGTCGGCGCTGGCCTCATTCGCTTGCCCGCCGCAGCACCAATCGAGGTGAGGTCAACGCGATGACAGCTGTTGTGCCGGTTGGCGGTCATGGGCAGTAGTCGATACACCGCCTCAAACAAGCAAGGAACCTGGCCCGACGGGGAGGGCGCGGCGCGGACTCGATGTCAGCGCTCGGGCTTGACGCGCCACGGCGTGACGCCCCGGGAGATTGGGGATGCGTAACGAGAGGTGTTACAGCCTGCCGGCGCGGCAGGCATGACGATACGAATGACCGGCGCTTACCTCCGAGCCGATCGAGTCCATAATCATGCCGTGATGCGCGAACGAGGCTTGACTGAAGTCACCAGGGTGCCCAATCGCATACTCCGCGTCACCGCAGCTGCTGCCGTCAGCGTGGGGACAGCCCCGAACCACGGCCCGTCCCGGAACGACCGCCAGGACAGGTGGTCGTAGGTGTAGGCCGCGTGGAAGCCGAGTTCCTCGGCGCTCTCCCACACCCTCCGGCCTTCGGCCCAGCGGTGGATCGGCAGAATGACAGTACTCAGACGCATGAGCACGATGTTATGGGCCATGGACTGCGCACCGGCGGTGAAGCACGACCCACCGGCACTCCCGTGGAGGCCGGCGACCGGGCACGCGCGGCTCGCTGATCTGGCAGCGTGGACAAGAGGAGCGGCGCCGGACTCGACGCGCTGATCGAAGAGGCGACCGTCGACACGTACGACGAGGTCGAGGCCGTCAACGGATTCCTGGCGGTCATCGATGAGCACCTGGACGTGCCGTTCACCACGACCGTCCTGGGGGTCGAGGTGAACGTGGTCGAGATCCGCCTCACGAACGACTGCCGCATGGTCGCCCGTTGCGATCGGAATGGGATCCGTCAGGACATCGGCCTGGCGGAACCGCCACTGCCGCAACCACCCCCGGCGGGAGCGCGCTGGATCGATGCGTACCGACGCTGGGCCGGTTGCTGATGAAGAGGAATCGGACGAGTGCCGAGGCACTTCGGAGCGCGACATGAATCCCGTCACAGACCTCGCACAGGTACTACGCCGTAGTGCCGAACTGAAGGAAGATCTTGTGGCGTTCGGGGAGCGGCTGCCGTGAGCGTCGGCAGCGCACCGAACCACGGGCTGTCCCGGAAGGCCCGCCAGGACAGGTGTAGGCGGCGTGAAATCCCAGCTCCTCGGCGCGCCGCCCGCGCTCGCGTCCGCCCTGGTGCCAGCGGTGGATCGGCAGATCACGGTGCCCAGTCGCACGGGGCGGCCCTAGGAAAGGTCGAGGAGGTGCCGCATCGCGTGCGCGGCGCGGACGGCGGCGTCGCCGCAGCAGTTGTTGAAGAGCACATGGACCTCGTGCGCCTGCGCGGCCATCTCGCGGACCCGCGGTACCCACTCGGAGAGCTCTTCGGTCGTGTACGTGTGACGGAACCTCTCCTCCTTGGTCCCCGTTCCCCACGCGCTGCTGCGACCGTGCAGGCGCACGAGGGCGAACCGCGGGTGGGTGACCCGTACGACGGGAGGCACGGAGGACGGCAGCGTCTGGACCATGTCCACGGCCACGGCAGCCGCGTCCAGATCCGTCAGCAGGGCAGCCGTCTCATCCGCCCGGTCCCCGTGCCACCAGCCCGGATGCCGGAACTCCACCGCCACCGGCCATCCCGCCGCACGCGCCCGGCACCGCCGGAGGAACTCCTCCGCCGGTCTCCCCGGTACGAGCCGGGCGGGGAACTGGAAGACCAGCGTGGCCAGCCGGCCGGACGCCCGCAGCGGTTCGAGCGCGGCGCTGTACCGCTGCCACACCTCGTCCAGCAGTCCGGGGTCGGCACCCGCCCGCCCTCGCGCGAAGGCCGGGCGCAGGTCGGGCGGAAGCGCCTCCGGCCGGGTGGGGTGCCCGGTCAGCAGGGAGAACGCCTTCACGTCGAACCGGAAGCCGTCCGGGGTGCGGTCGGTCCACAAGCGGCTGTTGCGGATGCTGGGCAGCCCGTAATACGTGGAGTCCACCTCGGCCACCGGGAACCGCGCGGCGTAGTGCCGCAGCCGGCCCTCCGCGTCGCGGCTGCCCCGCGGGTACCAGCCGCTGGCCAACAGGGCCTTGTCCGTCCATGAGCAGGTGCCGACCCGGATCTCTCCCATCCCGCCCGTGTTCCCCGTCTACTCCTCACGACTCCGGGGCGACACGGACATATGCCGGGGGTATGTTCGGAGGTCAGAGCTGCGGCTCTCAAATGTGCGACCCCCCGCACGCCCGTGCGCTTTCATGCGCGAGAATGTACGGGTGACCACCGTTATCGAGCAGTCCGCGCCTGTCGCTCCCCGGCTGATCGCCACGGACCTGGACGGCACTCTTCTCCGCGACGACAAGACCGTCTCGGACCGCACAATCCGGGCGCTCGCCGCCGCCGAGGAAGCGGGCGTCGAGGTCTTCTTCGTCACCGGCCGCCCCGCCCGCTGGATGGACGTCGTCAGTGACCACGTCCACGGACACGGTCTGGCGATCTGCGCCAACGGCGCCGCCGTCGCCGATCTGCACGCCGGTGGACGGCTGCTGCAGGTGCGGGGCCTTGAGCGCGAGACGGCCCTGGACGTCGTCCACACGCTGCGCGCCGCCGCACCCGGCACGTCCTTCGCCGTCGAGCTGGCCACCGGTATCCACTACGAGCCCGCCTATCCGCCCTTCCACCTCGACCCGGGTGCCACCATCGCGGTCGCGGAGAAGCTGCTGCACGAGGAGGTCCCGGGCGAGGGCGTGCCCGTGCTGAAGCTGCTCGCCAAGCACGGCGAGCTGGACCCGGACGAGTTCCTGGCGCTGGCCCGGGCGGCCGCCGGGGAGCGGGCCACCTTCACCCGGTCCAGCCCCACCGCACTCATCGAGATCAGTGGGCCGGGCGTCTCCAAGGCCAGCACCCTCGAACTGTGCTGCGCCGAGCGCGGCATCGCGGCCGCCGAGGTCGTCGCCTTCGGTGACATGCCCAACGACGTGGAGATGCTGAGCTGGGCCGGCACCTCGTACGCCATGGGCAACGCCCACCCGGCCGCCCTCGCCGCCGCGTCCGGCCGCACGGTCACCAACAACGAGGACGGCGTGGCCGTGGTCATCGAGCGCATCCTCGCCGAACGAGCGGGAAGCCTGGCGGGACGCTGAGCCCAGGGGGCCCGCGGCCCGGGCCCCCTGGGCTCAGCCCGCCCCTCAAGCCGCGCGGCATTGCTCACAGCGGTGCCTGCCACACCACCGTCGTACCGCCGCCGTCCTCCCCGATCCCCTGCTCGAACCAGCTCGCCCCGCCCAGCGACTCCGCCCGGCGGGCCAGGTTCCGCAGACCGCTGCGGCGTCCGCCCTCCGGCATGCCCACCCCGTCGTCGGCAACCGAGAGCCGCACCGCGTTCCGCCCGTCGTCCAGCGTGACGGTCGCGTCCACGACCACCTCGATGCGCGCCGCGGCGGCGTGCCGGAAGGCATTGGACAGCGCCTCCCGCAGCGCCGCGATCAGGTTCTTGGCCGTCAGCTCGCCGACCAGGGAGTCGACCGCCCCGACGAAGCGGTGGGACGGCTTGAAACCCAGGGGCACGGCGGCCATGTTGATCTCGCGCAGGACCCGGGTGCGCAGCCCGGACGGCGCCTCCGCCGGTTCCTGCTGGAGCGCGAAGATCGCGGTCCGGATCTCCTGGATGGTCACGTCCAGCTCGTCCACCGCCCGGCCGACCCCGGTCTGCACCTCCGGCACGTCCGACCGCCGCTGCGCGCTCTCCAGCATCATCCCGGTCGCGAACAGCCGCTGGATGACCAGATCGTGCAGGTCGCGGGCGATCCGGTCGCGGTCCTCGTAGACCGCGAGGCGTTCCCGGTCGCGCTGGGCGTCGGCCATCATCAGAGCCAGCGCGGCCTGCGAGGCGAACTGGGTGGCCAGCGTCCGCTCCGTCTCCGTGAAGGACCGGTCACCCCTGGCCCGGGGCATCGCCAGCGCGCCCAGCACCCGGCCCCCGCTGCGCAGGGGCAGCAGCATGCTCGGACCGAACGGATCCGCCAGCCTGGTGATCAGCCGGGTGTCGGTGGCCGAGTCGTCCACGAAAACCGCCTCGCCGCTCAGGAGCATGGCCACCACGGGGCTCTGGGCCGGAACGATCACCCCGAGCGAGTCGGCCGGGTCATCCGCCGAGACGGCGACGATCTCCAGGCCGCCACCCTCGGCCGGCAACAGCACGATGCCGGCCGCGGCACCCGCGAGACGGCGGGCCTGCTCCGCGACGACCGTGAGCGCCTCGTCGGCGTCGCTGCCGGAGAGCAGCGCGGTCGTCACGGCGACCGAGCCGTCGATCCACCGCTCGCGCTGCCGGGCCGCCTCGTACAGCCGCGCGTTGCCGATGGCGATCCCGGCCTCCGTCGCGAGGACCCGCACCAGGTGCAGGTCGTAGTCGCTGAATTCGCCGCCGCCGTCCTTCTCGGCGAGATACAGATTGCCGAAGATCTCGCCCTGGACCCTGATCGGAACGCCGAGAAACGTGCGCATGAGCGGATGGCCGGGCGGAAATCCGGCGAACCTCGGATCGGTGGTCAGATCCGCGAGGCGCAGTGGACGGGGGTCGTGGATGAGGGCGCCGAGCAGCCCCCGGTGCCCGTCGGGCCGTCGGCCGATCTCGTGCGCCACCGGGTCGGGAACTCCATAGGTGACGAAGTCGGAGAGCCCCTCACCCTCGTCGTTGACGACTCCGATCGCGGCATAGCGGGCGTGGGCCAGCTCCGCCGCCGTCTCGCAGATCCGGTCGAGCGTGGAATGCAGTTCGAGGCCGGTCCCCACGGAGCGCATGGCTTCCAGCAGGCGCGGCACCTGGGCGGTGAGCTCGGTGGACAGGCCCTGCAGGCTCCTGGCCGGTTCCTCCTCAGACATACCGTGAGCCTAATTAGTCATATTTGACCTGGAAAGTCGGAAGCGGTTGCGCTCCGACCGGAAGGCAGGTGCAGCAGCGGGGCAGAGCCTACGAGCGCGCCCCCACGGCTCCTTCCGGCCGCCCGATGCTCTCCCGCTCCCGCGCCAGCATCCGGCGGAGCGGCCCGTCGACCGAGGCCAGTACGTCGTACGGACCCCGCTGCACGATCGAGCCCTCCTCGAGGACCACCACCTCGTCCACGGCTACGAGACCGGCGAGCCGGTGCGTGATCAGAACCGTCGCACGTCCCAGGGTCGCCGTCAGCAGGTCCGCCGTCAGGGCGTCCGCGGTCGGCAGGTCCAGGTGCTCGGCCGGCTCGTCCAGCACGAGGACGGGGAAGTCCGCGAGCAGGGCCCGGGCCAGGGCGAGCCGTTGGCGCTGGCCCCCGGAGAGGCGGGCGCCGTGCTCCCCGACGAGGGTGTCCAGCCCGTCTGGCAGCGCGTCCGCCCAGTCGAGCAGGCGGGCCCGGGCCAGGGCGTCGCGCAGTTGGGGCTCGGTCGCGGCGGGACGGGCGAGCCGCAGGTTCTCCCGCAGCGTGCTGTCGAAGACATGGGCGTCCTGGGCGCACAGCCCGACGAGCCTCCGCACGGTGTCACCGTCCAGCGTCGAGGCGTCCACGCCGCCGACCCGGTAGGTACCCGTCCGCGCGTCCAGGAAGCGCAGCAGCACCTGGGCCAGCGTGGTCTTGCCGGACCCCGAGGGCCCTACGACGGCGATCCGGCGGCCCGCCTCCAGCGTGAGGTCCACGGAGGCGAGCGCGTCGTCGGTTGCGTCCGCGTACCGGGCCGACAGCCCGCGCACCTCCAGCGGGAACGGGCTCGCCGGCGTCGCGGCCGGCGCTTCGGGCTCCCGCACGGGCACGGGGGCGTCCAGCACCTCGTACACGCGCTCCGCGCTCCGGCTGACCCGCTGCCGGTACTGGGCGGCGAGGGGGAGACCGGTCACGGCCTCGAAGGCGGCCAGTGGGGTGAGGACGACGACGGCGAGTTCCACACCGGCGAGCCGCCCGTCCGCCACCGCCGGGAGGGCCACCAGCGCGGCGGCCACCACGGTGAGGCCGGCGATCAGAGCGGTGAGGCCGCTCCCGAGCGCGGTCGCCGTCGCCGCACGCGACGCGATCCGGGTGAGGGCCGCATCGGCCGCACGGGTACGGGCCGCGCGCCCCGACAGGGCGCCCGCCACGGTCAGCTCGGCCGTCCCGCCCAGCAGATCGGTGATCCGGGTGGCCAGATCGGCGCGGGCGGGGGCCAGTCGGCGTTCCGCGCGGCGGGCGCAGGCAGCGCTGACGAGCGGGACCCCGGCGCCCGCCAGTAGCAACCCCACGGCCAGGACCAGGCCCGCCTGGGGAAGCAGCCAGCCGGTGAAGCCGACGGTCGCGGCGCCCACGAGGACGGCGGTACCGACAGGCAGCAGCCACCGCAGCCAGTAGTCCTGGAGCGCGTCCACGTCCGCGACCAGCCGCGAGAGCAGATCCCCGCGCCGGGCGCCGCGCAGTCCGCCCGGAGCGATGCGCTCCAGACTGCGGTACACGGCGACGCGCAGTTCGGCGAGCATCCGCAGGACCGCGTCGTGCGAGACGAGGCGCTCGGCGTAACGGAAGACCGCCCGGCCGATGCCGAAGGCACGGGTGGCCGTCACCGCGACCATCAGATAGAGGACGGGGGGCTGCTCGGACGCCCGGGAGATGAGCCAGCCGGAGACCGCCATGAGCCCGACGGCGGATCCCAGGGCGAGGCTTCCCAGCAGCAGGGCGAGCCCGAACCGGGCACGTTGGGCGCCCGCGGCGTCCCGGATCCGGGTCAGCACGTGCCGGCGCGATGACGTGGTCTCCCCGGGCGCTTCGTCCGTGGACGCCGGCTCGGTCGGCAGGATGTCGCCGGGCACGCTCGCGGAACTGGACGCCCTGGGCAGCGCGCCAGGGGATTCCCGGGTCACGGCGGCCGACGACGTCAGTGTCACCACCCGGTCCGCGACCGGCAGCAGCGCCGGCCGGTGCACCACCAGCAGAACGGTCCGGCCCGCGGCCAGCCTCCGTACGGCCTCGACGATCCCCGCTTCCGTCTCGCTGTCCAGGCTCGCGGTCGGCTCGTCGAGCAGCAGCACCGGGCGGTCGGCGAGGAAGGCCCGGGCGAGCGCGATCCGCTGCCGCTGGCCCGCGGAGAGACCGGCCCCGTCCTCTCCGAGTACCGTGCGATCGCCGTCCGGGAGCCCTCGCACGAACTCGTACGCCCCCGCGTCACGCAGCGCCGCCGTCACCGCGCTGTCGTCGGCGGCGGGCCGGGCGAGCCTCACGTTCTCCGCGATGGTGCCGGCGAAGAGATGGGGGCGCTGCGGCACCCAGGCGATGCGCTCCCGCCAGCGTTCGAGGGAGACGTCCGCCAGATCGGTGGAGCCGACCCGTACCCGGCCCTCGTCGGGGGCCGTGAAGCCCAGCACCACGTTCAGCAGCGTGGACTTGCCCACACCGCTCGGGCCGACCAGGGCGACCGTCTCCCCTTCCTCGACGGTGAGCCAGGTGGCGGCGAGCGAGGGCTCGGACCGCCCCTCGTGCCGTACCGTCACCCCCTCCAGCTCCAGTCGCAGCGATCCGGGTACCTCCCCCGTACCGCTCGGGCGGGGTTCCGTCTCCAGGACCCCGAAGACCTCCTCAGCCGCCGAAAGGCCCTCGGCGGCCGCGTGGAACTGCGCCCCCACCTGTCGGATGGGCAGGTACGCCTCGGGCGCGAGGATCAGAACCAGCAGACCGGTGTACAGGTCGAGTTCACCGTGCACGAGCCGCATGCCGATGGTGACCGCGACGAGGGCCACTGAGAGGGTGGCGAGGAGTTCGAGGGCGAAGGACGACAGGAAGGCGATCCTCAGAGTGCGCAGAGTTGCCTGGCGGTACTGCGCAGTGATCCTGCGGATGGATTCGGCCTGTGCCTTCGCCCGGCCGAACACCTTCAGCGTCGGCAGTCCCGCCACCACATCGAGGAAGTGACCGGAGAGCCGGGAAAGCAGCCGCCACTGACGGTCCATGCGCGACTGGGTCGCCCAGCCGATCAGGATCATGAAGAGCGGGATGAGCGGCAGCGTGACCACGATGATCGCCGCGGATACCCAGTCCTCGGTCACGACCCTGGCCAGCACGGCCGCCGGCACGACCACCGCGAGACCCAACTGCGGCAGATACCGGGCGAAGTAGTCGTCCAGCGCGTCGATCCCCCGGGTGGCCAGCGTCACCAGCGAGCCGGTGCGCTGCCCGCTCAGCCAGTCCGGCCCCAGCTCCGCGGCCCGGTCGAGCAGCCGTCGGCGCAGTTCGGACTTGACGGCCGCACCGGCCCGGTGGGCGGCCAGCTCGGTGAGCCAGGCGACCAGGGCCCGCCCGAGCGCGACCGCCGCGAGCAGCAGGAGCGGAGTGCGCAGCCCGGCCGCCGAGAGCCCTTCCTCGAACCCGCCCACCACGATGTCGGCGATGAGCATGGCCTGGGCGATGACCAGCGCCGCCCCGGCCAGGCCGAGAACCACCACGGCCACCATGAACAGGCGTGTGGCGCGGGCGTGGCGGAGCAGGCGCGGGTCGATCGGTTTCACGTGAAACATCCCTTGCGGCTCGGCTCGGTCAGGGCACTCACTGCGTCAGTGCGCCTCGGCGATGTGCTGGGTGCCGATCCGCTTGCGGAACACCCAGTAGGTCCACCCCTGATAGAGCAGTACGACCGGGGTGGCGATACCGGCGCACCAGGTCATGATCTTCAGCGTGTACGGGCTGGACGAGGCGTTGGTGACCGTGAGGCTCCAGGCGTCGTTCAACGACGACGGCATGACGTTCGGGAAGAGCGTCAGGAACAACATGGCGACCGTCGCGGCGATGGCCAGACCGGAGAGCGCGAAGGACCACCCCTCCCGGCCGGCCGCGATCATCACGATCGCACCGACCAGCGCCACCGCGGCGACGACCATCGCGATCAGGCTCCGCCCGTCCCCGTTCTCGGCCTGGGTCCAGATGAGGAAGGCGAGTGCGAGCACGGCCGTGACGACGCCCAGCTTCCGCGCCAGTCCGCGCGCCCGGGCCCGGATGTCGCCGGCCGTCTTCAGCCCCGCGAACACCGCGCCGTGGAAGGTGAAGAGGGTGAGGGTGACCAGGCCGCCGAGGAGCGCGTAGGGGTTCAGCAGGTCCAGAACGCTGCCCGTGTACTCCATGTGCGCATCGATCTTCACGCCCCGCACGATGTTGCCGAAGGCCACACCCCACAGCACGGCGGGGATCAGCGAGGCCCAGAAGATCGCGTGCTCCCAGTTCGTCTGCCACTTCTCCTCGGGCCGCTTCGCCCGGTACTCGAAGGCGACGCCGCGCACGATCAGGCAGAGCAGGATGAGCAGCAGCGGCAGGTAGAAGCCGGAGAACAGCGTGGCGTACCACTCGGGGAACGCGGCGAAGGTCGCTCCACCGGCACTGAGCAGCCAGACCTCGTTGCCGTCCCAGACCGGGCCGATGGTGTTGATCAGCACCCGCCGTTCCTTGCGGTCCCGGGCCAGCAGCTTGGTGAGGACGCCGATCCCGAAGTCGAAGCCCTCCAGGAAGAAGTAGCCGGTCCACAGGACGGCGATGAGCACGAACCAGACGTCGTGGAGTTCCATTTCTCGGCTCCCGCTCTCAGTAGGAGAAGGCCATGGGCCGGTCGGCGTCTTCGTGGTCGCCGCCGATCCGGGTGGGCGGGTTGAGGTCGTCCTCCGTGAGCTCCGGCGGTCCGGCCTTGATGTACTTCAGGAGGAGCCGGACCTCGATGACGGCGAGCACCGCGTACAGCACGGTGAAGACGATCAGCGAGGTCAGCACCTCGCCCTGGGAGACCCCGGGGGAGACCGCGTCACGGGTCCGGAGCACGCCGTAGACCACCCAGGGCTGCCGCCCCATCTCGGTGAAGATCCAGCCCCAGGAGTTGGCGATCAGCGGGAAGAGCAGGGTCCACAGGGCGACGATCCAGTAGCACCGGGCGAGGCGCGGGCTCAGGGCCTTGGTCTTGAACAGGACCAGACGCGGCACCTCGTCCTCGCCCGTGCGCATCGCCTCCGGCAGCATGAACTTCTTCCGGGTGAGCCACAGGCCGAGAATGCCGAGGCCGAACGAAGCCATGCCGAAGCCGATCATCCACCGGAAGCTCCAGAAGGCCACGGGGATGTTGGGCCGGTAGTCACCGGGGCCGAAGCGTTCCTGCTCCGCCTTGTTGATGTCGTTGATGCCGGGCACGTACGAGTGGAAGTCGTCGTCGGCGAGGAAGGACAGCACCCCGGGTACGGAGACCTCGACGGAGTTGTGGCCCTTGCTGACGTCTCCGTAGGCGAAGATCGAGAAGGGCGCCGCGTTCTGCCCGTCCCACAGCGCCTCGGCCGCCGCCATCTTCATCGGCTGCTGCTTGAACATCACCTTGCCGAGCTGGTCACCGCTGACGGCGGTCAGCAGGCCGGAGATCACCACGGTGATCAGGCCCAGCCGCAGCGAGGTCCGCATCACCGGGATGTGCTTCTTGCGGGCCAGGTGGCAGGCCGCGATACCGACCATGAACGCGCCACCGACCAGGAAGGCGGCCGTGATGGTGTGGAAGAACTGGGTCAGCGCGGTGTTCTGCGTGAGCACGTGCCAGAAGTCGGTGAGCTCGGCACGTCCGCGTTCCTTGTTCATGCGGTAGCCGACCGGGTGCTGCATCCAGGAGTTGGCCGCCAGGATGAAGTAGGCGGAGAGGATGGTGCCGAGGGACACCATCCAGATGCAGGCGAGGTGGATCTTCTTCGGCAGCTTGTCCCAGCCGAAGATCCACAGGCCGATGAAGGTGGACTCGAAGAAGAACGCGATCAGAGCCTCGAACGCGAGCGGAGCCCCGAAGATGTCACCGACGAACCGCGAGTAGTCGGACCAGTTCATCCCGAACTGGAACTCCTGGACGATGCCGGTGACGACACCCATGGCGATGTTGATCAGGAAGAGCTTTCCCCAGAACTTGGTGGCCCTGAGGTACTTCTCCTTGTTCGTCCGCACCCAGGCGGTCTGCAGGCCGGCGGTGAGCGCCGCGAGAGAGATCGTCAGAGGAACGAAGAGGAAGTGGTAGACGGTCGTCGTACCGAACTGCCATCGCGCCAGGGTCTCCGGCGCCAGAGCTAGCTCCACGTCGTCTTCTCCTTACGTCACCGCCGCCGCAGCGGCGATTTGTCCGTGAAATCCGAGGGATCACGGGAGGAAGCAGGACACGCTTGTGAACGCGTTCACATTCACAAGCAATTATGGCGCACACACTTTCGGGGCCTTCGCCCGGGGGTCCCCCTGCCACCCGCCGGCCCCGCGCCGGGCATACGAAAGGGCCCCGCACCTCTCACGAGATGCGGGGCCCTGCTGCCGGACGACGCCGGCTACAGCTCCTGGCGGAACGACTCCGTCACCTTCAGGAACAGGTCGTTCGCCTCACTCTCACCGATCGTCACGCGCACACCCTCACCCGCGAAGGGCCGGACCACCACGCCGGCCTTCTCACAGGCCGCCGCGAAGTCCAGGGTGCGCTCACCCAGGCGCAGCCAGACGAAGTTCGCCTGGGACTCGGGCACCGTCCAGCCCTGCCGAGCCAGGGCCTCGGAGACCCGGTCCCGCTCACACACCAGCGAGCCGACCCGGCCGAGCAGCTCGTCCTCGGCGCGCAGCGAGGCCACCGCCGCGTCCTGGGCGAGCTGGCTGACGCCGAACGGCACCGCCGTCTTGCGCAGCGCGGCGGCCACCGGCTCGTGGGCCACCGCGAAGCCGACCCGCAGCCCCGCGAGCCCGTACGCCTTGGAGAACGTCCGCAGCACCGCCACGTTGGGGCGGTCCCGGTAGATCTCGATACCGTCGGGGACCTCGGTGTCCCGGATGAACTCCTTGTACGCCTCGTCCAGCACCACGAGCACATCGCTGGGCACCCGGTCGAGGAATCGTTCCAGCTCGGCCCTGCGCACGACGGTGCCGGTCGGGTTGTTCGGGTTGCAGACGAAGATCAGCCGCGTCCGGTCGGTGATCGCGTCCGCCATCGCGTCCAGGTCGTGCACATAACCGTCGGTCAGCGGCACCTTGACCGAGGTCGCGCCGCTGACCTGCGTGATGATCGGGTACGCCTCGAAGGATCGCCAGGCGTAGATCACCTCGTCGCCCGGGCCCGAGGTGGCCTGCAGCAGCTGCTGGGCCACACCGACCGAACCGGTTCCGGTGGCCAGATGCGACACGGGCACACCGAATCGGTCGGCCAGCTCGTTCATCAGACCGGTGCAGGCCATGTCCGGGTAGCGGTTGAAGTGCTCAGCGGCTGCGAGCGCACTCTCCATCACCCCCGGCAGCGGCGGATACGGGTTCTCGTTGGAGGACAGCTTGAAGGCGGCCGGTCCGTCCGCCGACGCCGGTTTGCCCGGAACATAGGCGGGAACGCCGTCCAGCTCGGCGCGCAGCTTGGGGCTCGTCTCGCTCACCGCAGGTCCTCCTCGACCATCCGTACACATCAATACTGCTCACCTTATGAGGATTGGGCGCCGCTGCGAACGGGTGCACAGCGGATTCGTCCGGTGAACCCCGGAATGAGGGGGAGCGTGACCTCGCGTGGCGCGCGCTGGTGGCTCACTCCGTGGCGCGCGTCCCTCGAAAAGGTGAGTTGAGACCTCCTCGAGACCTCGCCTCCTCGGCAGGTCCATCCGGCCGGACGCATGACACATGTCGGTGTGGGCCACCAACCGCCTTGTTTCATAAGGCATTTCTCACCAGATGACCTTGCAGAAACGTGCCTGTCAACGCGTGCATATGCGACCGGGCCAATTTCCCGCCCGACCCCTACTATCGGCTCGCCATGACAGCAGCAGGGAAGCACCAGGTGAGCCGGACGGAGACCCCCCGGCGCGGCGGCAGGCAGGGACGTGCCGGAATCCGGGATGTGGCCGCCGCGGCCGGCGTCTCCATCACGACCGTCTCCGACGCGCTCAACGGCAAGGGCAGGCTCCCGGACGCCACCCGCCGCCATGTCCGCGAGGTCGCAGAGCGCCTGGGCTATCGCCCTTCCGCGGCGGCCCGCACGCTCCGTACCGGCAAGTCCGGCCTCATCGGCCTGACCGTGACGACGTACGGGGATGAACCTTTCACCTTCACCGAGTTCGCGTACTTCGCGGAAATGGCGAGGGCGGCCACCTCCGCGGCCCTCGCCCGCGGCTACGCCCTGGTCATCCTGCCGGCCACGTCACGCCACGACGTCTGGTCCAACGTGGCGCTCGACGGCACCGTCGTCATCGATCCGTCCGACCAGGACCCGGTCGTCTCCGAACTGGTCCGGCAGGGCCTGCCCGTCGTCTCCGACGGCCGCCCCGCCGGGTCGCTGCCCGTCACCGCCTGGGTGGACAACGACCACCGGGCCGCCGTGCTCGACCTCCTCGACCATCTCGCCGCCGCCGGGGCACGTCGTATCGGACTCCTCACCGGCACCACGACCGACACGTACACCCGGCTCTCCACCACCGCCTATCTGCACTGGTGCGAGCGGGTGGGCCAGGATCCGGTCTACGAGTCCTACCCCGCCCACGACCCCTGCGCGGGAGCGGTGGCCGCCGACCGGCTGCTGGCCCGCCCGGACCGCCCCGACGCGGTCTACGGGCTCTTCGACCCGAACGGCACGGACCTGCTGGCGGCCGCCCGCCGCTACGGCCTGCGCGTCCCGGAGGACCTGCTCCTCGTCTGCTGCAGCGAATCGACGGTGTACGCGACGACCGAGCCGCCCATCACGACGCTCTCGCTGAAGCCCCGGAGGATCGGCACGGCAGTCGTCCAACTGCTCATCGACGCCATCGAGGGCATCGATCAGGACGGGCCGGTGGAACGGGTGGTGCCGACGGAACTCATCGTCCGGACGTCCTCGCAACGCCGGCCGCCGCGCACCACGGTCAGTGCGCCGCGTTCCCCGGCAGGGGACTGATCATCGTAATTGGGACCAATCGACCGAAGAACCTGGCATGTGGAAGGATTTGCCACCCCTGGTGCGTCCCAGAGCACGATCTGCATTCCTATGATGGGCGCACGACACCGCGGACCAAACCGACCAGCACGGCCCGCCAGGTGTACGGCGGCGCGACGGTGGTGTGGAGGGGTCGATGACACAGGGGGCCGGTCAGGAACCCGTGGTGCGGACGGCGACGTTGCGCGACTTCCGCGTGCCGCCCTATGCGCAGGCCCCCGCGCCGCCCGCGTCTCCCCATCCGGGGAACGCCTTCCCCGAGGGCGAGACACCGGAGGGGTACACCCCGACGGCGCGCGACCTTCCCGTCATCAGCGTCGACCAGCCCGCCCAGGCGCAGCCCGTGCCCGAACCGCGCCCCGCGGCCGACCCGGGCCTCGGCCCCCTGTACGTGGTCGGTGACGTCCACGGCTACCTGGACGAGCTGCTCGCCGCCCTCGCCGAGCAGGGCCTGATCGACTCCGAAGGCCACTGGGCGGCGGGCAACGCGCGTCTCTGGTTCCTCGGCGACTTCACCGACCGCGGCCCCGACGGCATCGGCGTCATCGACCTCGTCATGCGGCTCTCCGCCGAGGCCGCGGCAGCAGGCGGTTACTGCAAGGCCCTGATGGGCAACCACGAGCTGCTGCTCATCGGCGCCAAACGGTTCGGTGACACCCCGGTGAACTCCGGCGCGGGTACGGCCACCTTCCAGGCCGCCTGGCTGCTCAACGGCGGGCAGAAGACGGACATGGAGCGCCTTCAGGACGTCCACCTCCAGTGGATGTCCCGGCTCGACGCCGTCGTCGAGGAGGACGGGCACCTCCTGATGCACTCGGACACGACGGCGTACCTCGACTACGGCTCCACCATCGAGGACGTCAACGACACGGTGCACGCGATCCTGACGCGTAACGACGCCGACGAGTGCTGGGACCTGTTCCGCAAGCTCACCAAGCGGTTCGCCTTCCGCGACGACTCGGGCGCCCAGGCCGTCCAGGAGCTGATGGCGGCCTACGGCGGCCGACGCGTCGTCCATGGTCACAGCCCCATCCCCTACCTGACCGGCGAGGTCGGCTCCGAGGACGGCGAGGACCGCGCCGGGCCGCAGGTCGACGGGCCGCACGTGTACGCGGACGGGCTCGCCATCGCCATGGACGGCGGGGTGACCATGGCCGGAAAGCTGCTGGTCGTCCAACTCCCCCTGCCTGACTGACGCCCTGCGGGTAAGACGCGTCGCGGGCTGACCACGCCGGGTACGGGGGCTATTTCCGTAAACCCTCTGTCACCCCGCGCCGTGCGCGCTCTACCATCGGCGTATCAGTAGCAGGCTCTCCTCCGTTTCCGCCCGAACTGCCCGAACCCAGCGGGCACACAGGCCCGACGGAGCATCGGGGGATGCAGATGAACAGCGCTCCGCACCTGCTGACCGAGGACCGGCCCGAGTACGAACGGCTCCTCGACGACGCACTGCGTCACGCACACGAACGACCGGAACTGGCCGCCGTCGGCGAACGCCTCAACGCCGTCCAGCTGCGCTCCATGGCGATGGCAGCCGTCGCCCTGATCACCGCCACGGCCGCCACCGAGTACGAGCAGTACGTGAAGGCCCGTGACGAAGCACGCGCCGCGGACCGGGACACGACCGCCGGCACAGCGCCGGACGGCCTCGACCGGACGGGCGCCGGTATAGGAGCGGTCGTCACCGTCCTTGCGCCCATGCTGGCAGGCACGGCGGCGGCCATATTCCTGCTGGTCGGCTACCTCCTGAAGATGCTGGAGCCCCCACCGGCGTTCGCCCGCCCCATGGTGGACGCGGGCTGGTTCTTCGCCGCCGCCACGGCCGCCGCCATCCTCGTCGCCGCCATCGGCCTGCTCGTCGCCGCCCTGCGCAACGGATCGACGTCCCTGCCCGCCGGGGAAGCCCGCGAGCGGCTGCCCGACGAAGTGGCCCTCGCCAAGGACGCCTGGCGGCAGGCGCTGCTGGAACGGGGCATCGTGCCCTTCCTCCGTGACGCCCTCACCGAGCCCGCCACCGGCCCCGTGGTCCCCGCCCCGTACCGCCCGACGGGCCGCCTCCCCAAGATCGGCTACAGCCGGCCCGACTTCGCCGGTCCGGACGAGGGCCCGGCGGCGGCACCCCGGCCCACGTACAGCAGCCCGGACTTCACCAGCCCGGACTTCGGGGGCCCGGAGCACGAACCGGACTGACCGCCACGGCCCCGGCGCATGGCGCCGGAGCCGTGCGCGACCGGCCGTGCCAGGTCAGTCGGCCAGCGGAAGATAGACGCGGTTGCCGCCCGCCGCGAACTCACGCGACTTGCGGAGCATCCCTTCGGCGACCTCTTCGGCTGTCGCCTCCGTGCCGTCCGCGCCGCCGAACTGCTCGGTGATGCTGTGGCTGATCTTCATCGAACAGAACTTCGGACCGCACATCGAGCAGAAGTGGGCCGTCTTCGCCGGCTCGGCCGGCAGGGTCTCGTCGTGGAACTCCCGTGCCGTGTCCGGGTCGAGCGCCAGGTTGAACTGGTCCTCCCAGCGGAACTCGAACCGGGCGTCGGACAGCGCGTCGTCCCAGTCCTGCGCCCCCGGGTGCCCCTTGGCCAGGTCGGCGGCATGGGCCGCGATCTTGTACGTGATCACACCGGTCTTCACATCGTCCCGGTTCGGCAGCCCCAGATGCTCCTTGGGCGTCACGTAGCAGAGCATCGCCGTCCCCCACCAGGCGATCATCGCGGCGCCGATCCCCGAGGTGATGTGGTCGTACGCCGGCGCGATGTCGGTGGTCAGCGGACCGAGTGTGTAGAACGGCGCCTCCTCGCAGATCTCCTGCTGGAGGTCGATGTTCTCCTTGATCTTGTGCATCGGGACATGCCCCGGTCCCTCGATCATGGTCTGTACACCGAACCGCTTGGCGACCGCGTTCAGTTCACCGAGCGTACGCAGTTCGGCGAACTGGGCCTCGTCGTTGGCATCCGCGATCGACCCGGGCCGCAGCCCGTCACCCAATGAGTACGTCACGTCGTACGCGGCGAGGATCTCGCAGAGCTCCTCGAAGTGCTCGTACAGGAACGACTCCTTGTGGTGCGCCAGGCACCACGCCGCCATGATCGAGCCGCCCCGGGAGACGATGCCGGTCTTGCGCCGGGCTGTCAGCGGCACGTACGGCAGGCGCACGCCGGCGTGCACCGTCATGTAGTCCACGCCCTGCTCGGCCTGCTCGACGACGGTGTCCTTGTAGATCTCCCACGTCAGTTCCTCGGCCCGCCCGTCGACCTTCTCAAGGGCCTGGTAGAGCGGGACGGTTCCGATCGGTACGGGTGAATTGCGAAGAACCCACTCACGGGTGGTGTGGATGTTGCGGCCGGTGGAAAGGTCCATGACCGTATCCGCGCCCCACCGGGTCGCCCAGGTCATCTTGTCCACCTCCTCCTCGATGGAGGACGTCACCGCGGAGTTGCCGATGTTGGCATTGACCTTCACCAGGAACCGCTTGCCGATGATCATCGGCTCGATCTCCGGATGGTTGACGTTGGCCGGCAGAACCGCGCGGCTGGCCGCGATCTCCTCGCGCACCACTTCCGCCGCCACGTTCTCGCGGACGGCGACGTACTCCATCTCCGGGGTGATCTCCCCCCTGCGGGCGTACGCGAGCTGGGTGACGGGCCGGCCGTCCCGGCTCCGCCGCGGGCGGCGCGGCCGACCGGGGAACACCGCGTCCAGATTGCGCAGCCCACCCCGCGGCGAGGTGTGCTTGAGCCCGTCGTCCTCGGGACGGGCGGGGCGGCCCGCGTACTCCTCGGTGTCGCTGCGGGCGATGATCCAGTTCTCCCGGAGCGGTGCGAGACCGCGCCGGACGTCGGTCTCGGTCGCGGGGTCGGTGTACGGCCCGGACGTGTCGTACAGCGTCACGTCCTTGCCGTTGGTCAGGTGCACCTGGCGGACCGGCACTCGGATGTCGGGGCGCGGGCCCTGGACGTATCCCTTGTGCCAGCCGATGGGCTTCCCGGCCTCGTCGCCCTGATTGGAGGCAGGCGTGCGTGTGTCCGATGTGGTCATGAGACCTACTCCCTACGCCGGCATTACCCGGTAACAGGTTCGGCGGTCGGCGCAGCGTCTCCCGTACGTTCGTACGGCGGTCAGCGCCCTCTCAGCCCGGTGCTCCGAGCTCCCGCGTGTGCAAAGGTGCCACCACGCTAGCCCGCGGAGGGGCGAGCTGAACAGAGGGCCCCTTCCTTCTTGCGATGATCGGCCGGTGACGTCCCCTCATCGCGACCCGGAACCACAGGGCCATCAGCACGCGCACACGCACAGCCACGGCCCGGCCGCGCCCGTCTCCATCCATCTGCGCAAGGTGATCGCCGCCGTACTGATCCCCTTCGCGACCGCCGTGATCGTCGGTCTCGTGATGCTCTGGCCAGGTGGTGCGCCGGCGCACGAACGAACCGGAGTCGGTTTCGACCGGCAGACCCAGCAGGGAAAGGTGGTGAGCGTCGTCAAGGTCGACTGCAAGGACGTGAACGCGGCCCAGCTTCCCGTCAGCGGCGAGACCCAGCCCCCCGACGGCCGACCGGCGTCCGGGACCCTCTGCGAGAAGGCCACCGTCGAGGTCACCAGCGGCCCCGACTCGGGGCGCCGGTTCGTCGAGGTCGTCCAGCCGGACGCGCCGAGGCAACTGCGGGAGGGCCAGGGGGTGGTGGTGGCGTACGCCCCCGACGCGCCCCACGACCTCCAGTACTCGGTGACGGACGTGGACCGGAAGTTCCCCTTGTACCTGCTGGCCGGGATCTTCGCCCTCGCGGTGGTGCTCGTGGGCAGGATGCGCGGGGTCATGGCCCTGGTGGCACTCGCCCTGTCATTCGCCGTACTGACCCTGTTCATCCTTCCGGCCATACTGCAGGGCTCGAATCCGCTGCTGGTGGCGGTCGTCGGGGCCGGGGCGATCATGCTGATCGCGCTCTACATCTGCCACGGGCCGACCGCTCGCACCTCCGTCGCCGTCATCGGCACCCTGATCTCATTGCTCCTGATCGGGCTGCTCGGCTCGCTCTTCATCGGTTGGGCGAGCCTGAGCGGGAACACCGACGACAACACCGGCCTCATCCACGGTCTGTATCCGCACATCGACATGAGCGGACTCCTGCTGGCCGGCGTCATCATCGGCTCCCTGGGAGTGCTCGACGACGTCACGGTCACCCAGACCTCCGCGGTCTGGGAGCTGCGCCAGGCGAACCCCACCATGAGTGCGAAGCAGCTCTACCGGGCAGGGATCAGAATCGGCCGCGATCACATCGCCTCCGTGGTCAACACCTTGGTGCTCGCCTATGCGGGCGCCGCGCTGCCCCTCCTGCTGCTGTTCACGGTCGCGCAGAGCAGCGTGGGGACGGTCGCCAACAGCGAACTGGTGGCGGAGGAGATCGTGCGCACCCTCGTCGGCTCGATCGGACTGGTCGCCTCCGTGCCGGTGACGACAGCACTCGCGGCACTGGTCGTCTCCGCGGACCGCACGGGGGTCGGCGCGGAAGCCGGGGCTTCGGCACCCGTGCGGAGCGGCAGGGGCCGGCGACGGCGGGCGCGGTCGTGACCGGAGCACACAGCGTGATTCACCCGATCGGCAGGCGCCGTGTTCGAGTGGCAAGGCGCTCCCCGGACCGCGAACCGCTTCAGCCCGCGTTCTGCTCCTCGGCCAGAATGCGTCCCAGCGCCTCCTCCAGATTGCCGTCGAAGTCACCCAGTGTGCACTCCTGTCCGAGGGGCACCAGCTTGTCCGTGCGGTCGAGGAAGGCGACAAGAGGTGCCGTGCCCGCCCGGAAGAGCGCACGGTCGGCGCCCACCTGCAACCGGATGTGGACATCGCACAGCCCCTCCGGCTCGGTCGGCGCAATGTGCACATCACCGTCACCACTGGGGCTGTTGAGGCCGTCGAGCAACAGCTCACGGCCGAAGGCCCAGGTGACGGGGGCGTCGCCGGGCAGATGGAAGGTCATCCGGATCGCGTACGGATCGCACACTTCGTACCGGAGCTCCACCGGGATACGGAATGAGAGCTCCTCGGAGACGAGGAAGCTCATCATGACCTCAGCTTGAACCGACTCGCGCATCGTTCAACCCCGCAGTAGATGAATCTGGCCAGGAATGATCCCCCATGGCCCTATTGACGCCATCGTGGTGCACGCGATAGCAGATCACAAGGAGTGATTTTTCAGATACTGATAGAGAACACGAACGAACGCAAGAGGCTCGACACTTCACCGCGTAGTCGTTCGACTGCGGGCAGCAACCGATCTTCCTCGTGGAGGGGGACCGAAATGGCCATCGCGGCGGCGGTGAATCCGGCCGTGATCGGGATGGCCGCGCACACGGTCCCGAGCGCGTACTCCTGTCGCTCGATGACCGGTTCGGTGCGTTCCAGCGACCGCAGCCGGGTGAGGAACGCCGCGCGGTCACGCACGGAGTACCGGGTCAACGGGCGCACCGGGTGCCGGTCCAGGTGGTCCTCGCGGGCCTTCTCGTCCAGCCGGCTCAGCAGGCACTGGCCGATCGCGTGCGCGTGCCCGGTCTCGCGGAACGCCGCCCACTCGTCGACCGCCGGACGCTCGGGGGTGTCCGCCACGGCCAGGAGCTCGATCTCACCCTCCCGGTAGATGGCGCAGTACACCGGGGCTCCCACGATGTCCCGCCAGCGGCCGAGCGAACGGGCCATGACGCTGCGGCGGCTCTGCAGGGCGCGGTCGCCCATCAGCCGTTCGGCGGCGGCGCCGAAGTGGAAGACGCCGTTCTCCCGGCGCAGATACCCCTCGTGGGTCAGAGTCCGCAACAGGTGGTAGGCGGTGGGAAGGGGGAGCCCCGCTTCCCTCGCGAGCTGTTTGGCCGGGGCGCCGTCGCGATGGGTGCCCACAGCCTCCAGCAGCCTCAGCGCCCGCTGCACCGACCCGATGAGCGTCGGAACAGCCGTACTCGATGCCGTGGTCAACGGTCACCCCCAGGCGTGGTGACGGGCGGTCAGCCCGCCCGTGGGGGCCGCCCCCACAGGTCTGCCGCGGACCTGGGGGTCCGGAGGCCGGATCCCGTACAAACCACTGGTCGGGGTGGTGACTTACGGTGTTTTCCCAGGCGGTGGCAGAGGACTGTCACTGTATCGGCCGCCCTGTGACCGGGTGCCGATTCGCCTTTCCCTTAGCTCAGCTGGGCTAATCCCCCGTCGGGCGTGCGGTCACCAGCCGTTTCGGGAGGACGACGACATGAACTTCCGTACGACGAAGACGAGCCCGCCGACCAGGATCACGAAGATCAGGATCTTGAAGAGCAGACCGACCACGAACGCGACCAGGCTGGCGATCAGACCACCGAACACGACGATCGCGAGCACGGGCACCGCGATCCACTTCACCCACCAGGGCATCCCAGCGAATATCTCCCGCACGGCCATCGTCCTTACCTCGTCTCTGTGAGTTCCTGCTTCGATGCTAGAGGCGGAAGAAGGCCGCCGGACCCCCAGGAAGCCCTTGTCCTCCCCTGATCGATCCCTTAGGGAACCCTGGGACTCCCCGGCCGCGGACTCATCCCTCGGGCGGCGAGAAGACCACCATCACGCGCAGGTCCTCGGTGATGTGGTGGAACTTGTGCGCCGTCCCCGCGGGTACGTACACGACGCTCCCTCTCCCCACCTGTGTCGTTTCCATGCCGACGGTGATCGAAGCGCGACCGCTGACCACGAAGTAGACCTCGTCCTGGCCGTGCGGCTGCTGCGGATCGAGGTCGCCGGCGTCCAGGGCGTACAGACCGACCGACATGTTCCGCTCACGGATGAACTGCAGGTACGCGCCGTCGTTGGCGGCCCGTTCCGCCTCCAGTTCGTCCAGCCTGAATGCCTTCATGGACCGTCCGCCCCTTGCCTCATCCCAGCCGGTGTCCGCCACCGATCATGTCTGCCACGATCAGACACATGAAGAATTTCGTAGTCAAGACGATCGCCAACGCGGGTGCGCTCGCTGTGGCCATCTGGCTGGTCCAGGACATCACGCTGACCGGTGGCAGCACCGGCCGCAAGGCCCTGACGCTGATCCTCGTCGCGCTGGTCTTCGGCCTGGTCAACGTCGTGGTCAAGCCGATCGTGAAGCTGCTCACCCTGCCGCTCTTCATCCTCACGCTGGGCCTGATCACCCTCGTGGTGAACGCCCTGATGCTGCTGCTCACCTCCTGGCTGGCCGGAGTGCTCGACCTGAGCTTCCACGTCCACGGCTTCTGGACCGCCGTACTCGGCGGCCTGATCGTCTCGATCGTGTCCTGGGCACTGAACGTCGTCCTCCCGGACGAGGACTGATCCGCCCGGCGGGAAGCGTCCCGCGTCCACCTGAGACAGTGCGACCAGGACCGGTGACCGGCCGGGGAGAGAAGCGAGGACGAACCATGAGCACCAAGGGCGACGGAACGCGTGCGGTACGCGCGGGGCTGCCGGAGCCGCGGCAGTACGAGCCCACCCTCCCCGGGCCGGTCTTCGCCGCGCATTACCACCTGTCCGGCGAGCCCACCGGCCCCTACACCTACGGCCGGGACGGCAACCCCACGTGGACCCGGCTGGAACAGGCCATCGGGGAACTCGAAGCACCGGGCGAGGACGTGCAGACCAGCGTCTTCGCCTCCGGAATGGCGGCGATCTCGGCCGTCCTGCTCTCCCAGATGCGCAGCGGCGACGCCGTCGTCCTCCCCGACGACGGCTACCAGGCACTTCCCCTGCTGCGCGAGCAGCTGGAGGCGTACGGAGTCGAGGTGCGGACCGCGCCGACGGGTGGCGACGCCCAGCTCGCCGTGCTGGAGGGCGCGAAGCTCCTGTGGCTGGAGACACCTTCGAACCCGGGCCTCGACGTCTGCGACGTGCGGCGCCTCGTGGAGGCCGCGCACGCCGGCGGCACACTGGTCGCCGTCGACAACACCCTCGCCACCCCGCTCGGCCAGCGTCCGCTGGAACTGGGCGCGGACTTCTCGGTGGCCAGTGACACCAAGGGCATGACGGGCCACGGCGACCTGCTGCTCGGCCACGTGACCTGCCGCGACCCCGAGCTCACGTCGGGGGTGCGGCGCTGGCGCAAGATCGCCGGCGCGATTCCCGGCCCGATGGAGGCATGGCTCGCGCACCGCTCGCTGGCCACACTGGAGCTGCGGATCGAGCGGCAGTGCGCCAACGCCCTCGCGCTCGCCGAGGTGCTCTCCGAGCACCAGGCCGTGTCCGGGCTGCGCTATCCCGGCCTGCCCACCGACCCCTCGTACGCGAACGCGGTACGCCAGATGCGGCGCTTCGGCTCCGTGGTGTCGTTCGCGCTCAACGACCGGGGGACCGCGGAGCGCTTCCTGGCGGCCCTGCGGCTGGTCGAGGACGCCACGAGCTTCGGAGGCGTACGCTCCACCGCCGAGCGCCGGGGCCGCTGGGGCGGCGACGCGGTACCGGAAGGCTTCATCCGCTTCTCGGTCGGCGCCGAGAACGCCGCCGATCTGGTGGCCGACGTCGAACAGGCGCTGGCCGCGGCCACCGCCGGGAGCTGATTCCGCCGCCTCCCGTCGCGCGGTACGGCGGTCCGAGCCTCCCCCCTCGTGGCTCGGACCGCCCGGACCTTCGCGTTTTCCACGTGAAGGACCGCCTTGTCAAGGCTAGTTGACTCCGCGTCAGTGTCCAATCACAGTAGCGGCAGCGACCTATCGACATATTTATGGTTGTTCGGGTCCCATCGGATGCGTCACTGCGTGAGGGCGGAAGGACGAGACGTGGATCTGGCCCTGCTGCGCACTTTTGTCACCGTCCATCGAGCCGGCTCGTTCACCCGCGCCGCCGCGCTCCTGGGCCTTTCCCAGCCCGCTGTGACCTCTCAGATACGGACCCTGGAACGGCAGCTGGGCCGTCCGCTGTTCCTACGCAGGGCCCGGGGAGTGACCCCCACGACGATCGGCGACGAACTCGCGCACCGGGCCGCTCCGCATCTGGACGCGCTGGTCGAGATCACCGAAACCGGCCTCGACGAGAAGTCAGGTGTACGGACCCTGCATCTGGCCGGCCCGCCGGAGTTTCTCTCCGTGCGTGTCCTGCCCGTGCTCACACCGCTCATCGCCCAGGGCCTCGCACTGCGCGGTTCGTTCTCCGCGGACACGGACGAGATCCTGGGGGGCCTGGCCGCCGGGCACCACGACCTGGCCGTCGTGACGGCCCGTCCGCGCGGCGAGCTGCTCACGGCCACCCCGCTCTGCGACGAGGAGCACGTCCTGGTCGCCGCTCCCCGGTGGGCAGGGCGGCTGGCGCCGGGCACGCTGCGGCGCAACGGTCCCGTGGTCCTGGAGCAGCTGCCTGTGGTGGAGGTGCACGAGAGCCTCCCACTCGTCTCCCGTTACTGGGCCGCCGTCTTCGACCGTGCGCCCGCGGCCGCCGGCGCCGTGATCGCCCCGGATCTGCGGGCGGTCCTGGAGTGCGCGGCCGCCGGTGCCGGGCTGGCCGTGCTGCCGCGCTACCTGTGTGAGGACGCGCTGGAACGCGGCGAGGTGGTGGCGCTTCTCGACCCTCCCGTCCCACCGCTGCGCACCTACTTCCTGACCGCGCGAACCGGCACGCTCGCGCTTCCGCCTCTCGCCCGGGCGCACGAATGGCTGCTTCGGGCGGCGGCCGACTGGTGAGCGCAGGAGCGCCCGGCAGCGCCCCGGTGTTTCAGAACGGGCCCCATGGGCCACGCTTCTGCCATGACCGAACGTCCTGTGGTCAAGCGCACCGCACGCGCCATCCTGCTCGACGGCGACGACCTCGTCCTCATCAAGCGCACCAAGCCCGGGGTGGATCCGTACTGGGTCACTCCGGGTGGCGGGGTCGAGCCCGAGGATGCCACCGTTGTCGACGCCCTGCACCGGGAGGTGGACGAGGAGCTGGGCGCCAAGATCACCGACGTGGTGCCCTGCTTCGTCGACACCGTGGAACACGTCGAGGAGGGTGGCGTGAAGGGCGTCAAGGTCCAGCACTTCTTCGTCTGCCGCCTCGACTCCATGGACCTGTCCCTGCGCCACGGCCCCGAGATCGACGCCCCCTGCGGCGAATACGAGGTCGTACGCGTGCCCTTCAGCCGGGTCGGCATCGCCGCGGTGCACCTGGTACCGCTGTCGTTGCGGCACTATCTGGACGGCAATATCGAGGGGGTCCGGGCGTTGCACGCCGCTGACCTGGGCTGATGCCGACCTCTCCCGCGGCTCCGGACCCGCCGCCGGGTCCGGTCGGCTCGGCTCTCGCGTTGCGCCGGTCGGCCACTCGCCCCAGCGGGCCGGTTCGGACCGTGCCGACTCTCACGCCTGCCCGTGTTTCACGTGAAACCGTTCGCGGCCAAGGCCCGGGCTCGAATTTTTTCGCTGCGGGTCTTGGCCAGTTACGGTAAAGCGGTGGACGGGCGATCAACGGTCGGAGAGCCTGGCCCGTATGCCCAGCTCATTGCCCCGCCCGCTGTCCGATCTCCCCATCCGGCGCCTCACCCGGGACGACCTGGTCGCCTGTGCCGACCTCAGCGAGGACCGGGGCTGGCCGCGCGACGAGGAGCGCTGGACGCTGCTGCTCGCCGCCGGGACCGGCTACGGCATCGATGACCCCGACAGCAAGGGCCTGATGGCGAGCTGCGTGGTGCTCTCGTACGGACCCGAGATGGCCGCCGTCGGTATGCTGCTGGTCGCCGGGCGCCATGCCCGGCGCGGAGTCGGTCGGTACCTGATGCAGCGGGTGATCGAGTCCGCCGGGGACACCCCGCTCAGCCTGCACGCGACGGCCTCGGGCCGCCCCCTCTACGAAAAGCTCGGATTCGCGCCGTTGGGGCGCACCATCCGCCTGAGCGGGGCCCTCCGGCCACCCGAGGCTCTCGGCACCTCCGAGACCGTCATCCGGTCCGTGTCCGCCCACGATCTGCGGGCCGTGGTGCGGTTGGACTCGCTCGTCTTCGGACTCGACCGAACGCATCTGCTGACCCGGCTCCCGACGTTCGCCGACCACCTGCGGGTCGCTGAGGAGGACGGCGAGCTGACCGGGTTTGCCGCGCTCTCGCCGAGCGGGGCGAACCATGCCGTCGGGCCGCTGATCGCCAAGGACACGTCCACGGCGAAGCGTCTCGTGGCCTCGCTGGCCGAGGCGACGGACCGGCCGCTGCGCGTGGACGTCGATGCCCGTCACGAGGACCTGCTGGACTGGCTCGGCCGCTGTGGGCTGCGGTCGGACTCGGAGACCACGGTGATGTCCCTCGGCGGGCGCCGGCACACGGACTGGCAACGGTACTTCGCGCCCTTCAGCCTGGCCACGGGCTGACCTTCCGGAATCAGGCT
Source organism: Streptomyces sp. SID9727 (assembly GCF_010550605.1). Classification (GTDB taxonomy): domain Bacteria; phylum Actinomycetota; class Actinomycetes; order Streptomycetales; family Streptomycetaceae; genus Streptomyces. The sequence continues at coordinate 68,278 of NZ_JAAGNI010000106.1, read as the reverse complement.
CGGGGCTCGGGAACCGCCGTCTGCTCGGCGGTATGGGCGGCGACGAGGCGGCTCGGTGCGGCTGTACGGCGCTCCAGCGCACTGGAGGCGAGGGCGAGGACCAGAGCCGACGCGGCGAGCACCGCTCCCACCCAGTTGGGGGCCGTGTAACCGAGGCCGGCACCGATGACGATCCCGCCGAGCCAAGCCGCGAGTGCGTTGCCGAGGTTGAAGGCTCCGATGTTCATGGCGGAGGCCAGCGTCGGGGCGTCCACCGCCTGGTCGAGCACCCGCTTCTGGAGCGGAGGCACGGTCGCGAAGCCGAAGGCACCGATCAGGACGAGGGTGACCGCCGCCGCGACCTTGTTGTGGGCGGTCAACGTGAAGAGGGCCAGGACCAGGGCGAGGCCGCTCAATGACACGGAGAGCATGAGCGTCGGGCGGCGGTCGGCGTACCTGCCGCCGGCCAGGTTCCCGCCGACCATGCCGAGACCGAAGAGGACCAGCAGCCAGGTGACGGCGGAGGCCGAGTATCCGGCGGTCTCCGTCATCATCGGCGTGATGTAGGTGATCGCCGCGAAGACGCCGCCGAATCCGAGGACCGTCATCGCCATGGCGAGCAGCACCTGCACATTGCGGAAGGCGGCGATTTCCTGCCGCAGCCTGATGCCCTCGGCACGGGGCTGTTCGGGGACGAGACGGGCAACGCCGAGCAGCCCGAGGACGCCCAGCGCGGCGACGAGGAGGAACGTGACCCGCCAGCCGGCGTGCTGTCCGATGGAGGTGCCCACCGGCACCCCGACGACGTTGGCGACGGTGAGGCCGGTGAACATCAGGGCGATGGCACCCGCCTTCTTCTGTGGGGCGACCAGATCGGCCGCCACGACCGCCCCGATACCGAAGAAGGCACCGTGGGCGAGCGAGGCGATCACACGGCCGGCGACCATCACCTCGAAGACGGGAGCGGCCGCGGTGACCACATTGCCGACGATGAACAGGCCCATAAGGATCATCAGCATCCGCTTGCGGCTGACCTTCGTGCCGAGCGCGGTCATCAGCGGCGCCCCGAGCACGACGCCCAGTGCGTAGCCCGTGGCCAGGAAACCCGCGGCGGGGATGGACACCTGGAACTCTGCGGCCACCTCGGGAAGCAGGCCCATGACCACGAACTCGGTGGTCCCGATACCGAATGCCCCGATGGCCAGGGCGAGGAGTGCGAGCGGCATGGGTTCCCTTCCCAGACGATTGCTACTGCGCCTTACGTGCGTAGACAATAATTGCAAACGCGCTTTAATTGCAAGCGCCGACTATTGCGGTCGTGGGCTACTCTGGTCATAAGCAGCTCCGGCACGGAGGAGAGACCATGACAGCCACGGACCCGGCCCTGACCGCCCTCTCCCAGGGCTGGATCGCGCTGTCCCTGCTCCACGGCAAGATCGAGACCCGCGTCGAACGCGCCCTGCAGAGCGGCCACGACCTGAGCGTGCGCGAGTACTCCCTGCTGGACGTGCTCAGCCGACAGCACAGCGGCCCGGGCGGGCACCTCCAGATGAAGCAGGTGGCGGACGCCGTAGGGCTCAGCCAGAGCGCCACGACGCGGCTGGTCACCCGCCTCGAGGACAGGGGGCTGCTGACCCGGTATCTCTGTGACACCGACCGCCGGGGCATCTACACCGACGTCACTCCGGACGGACTCACCCTGCTCTCCGAGGCCCGGCCCACCAACGACCGCGCCCTGCGCAGCGCGCTCGACGAGGCCGCCGAGAACCCCGAACTGGCCCCGCTCGTACGGGCCGTCGAGGAACTGAAGGCAGTACCTGCCCAGGGCCGCTGACATCCGGCCCCAGCCCTTGCCGACTGCGTAGGCTGCGGATCATGAGCGACCTGGATATACGCCGCGCGACCGCTGACGATCTGGCCGAGATCGTGGCCCTGCTCGCCGACGACCCGTTGGGTGCCCGACGCGAGTCGCCGGACGACCTCGCGCCCTACCGGGCAGCGCTCCGGCGGCTGGCCGAAGACCCGAATCAGCACATGATGGTCGCCGCGCGCGAGGATCGCGTCGTAGGAACCCTGCAACTGACTGTGATTCCGGGGCTGTCCCGGCGCGGTTCGACCCGGTCCGTGATCGAGGGCGTCCGCGTCCACGCGGACGAACGGGGCAGCGGTCTCGGCACCCGGCTGATCCAGTGGGCGGTGGACGAATCACGTCGCCAGGGCTGCCAACTTGTGCAGCTCACCTCCGACGTGTCCCGCACCGACGCGCACCGCTTCTACGAGCGGCTGGGGTTCGTCGCCAGCCATGTGGGCTTCAAGCTCGCCCTCTGAACTGCCTGCCGCCCCCGACCCGCCTGCCGCATTCCTGAGGAGCCGACGTGCAACGCATCAGTGACGAAGAGCGGCGGATCCGCATCGCCCGACGCCATCTGCTGGTCCCCGGTGAGCGGGTGTCGTCCCCCGTCGCGGTGGCCGACGCCCTCGTCGCGCTCCACGCGACCGACGCGGCCACCGTCTTCCTCTCGGCCTGTGCCAGGCTCGCCGAGCCCGCCGTCGCCGAGGTCGAGCAGTCTCTCTACGAAGACGTCTCCCTGGTCCGAATGCTTTCCATGCGCAACACCCTCTTCGTCGTGTCCGCCGAGATGGCCCCGCACGTCGAGGCGGCGAACGCACGCGCTGTGGCCGCCAAGGAGCGCCGCACTCTGCTCAAGCATCTCCGCGAGGACGGCAACGGCCTGGACGAACGCTGGCTCGACGAGACCGAAAGGAGTGCTCTCGCCTTCCTGGACGGCAGCGGCCCCGTCTCGGGCAGCGAGCTCGCCGCCGGCGTGGCCGCCCTTCGCACCAAGATCACCGTGTTTCCCGGTAAGAAGCAGGAAACGGTCCAGGGCGTCGCGACCCGGGTGATCCGGGTCCTGGCCGCCGAGGGCCGGATCCGCAGGGACCGGCCACGGGGCTCCTGGACCTCCAGCCAGTTCCGCTGGGCCCCGGCCCGCCCGCGGCCCGCTGAGGAGACCGCTCCCGCCCAGGCGGAACTGGCCCTTCGCTGGCTCCGGGCGTACGGTCCGGGCACCGAGGCCGACCTGAAGTGGTGGACCGGCTGGGGCACCCGCGAGGTCCGTACCGCTCTCGCGGCGGTCGGAGCCGTGGAGGTACGGCTCGACAACGGGTCCTCGGCCTGGGTCGCCCCCGGAGACACGGAGCCCGACCCCGCCCACGCCCCCTGGGCGACCCTGCTGCCCGCGCTCGACCCGAGCGGCATGGGCTGGGCGGACCGTGGCTTCCATCTGCCGGACGATCACCGGGCAGCCCTCTTCGACCGCTCGGGCAACATCGGCCCCACGGTGTGGTGGGACGGCCGGATCGTGGGCGGCTGGGCCCAACGTGGCAACGGTGAGCTCACCTGGCGGCTGTTGACCGATCCGGGCCGGGAGGCCACGGCGGCGATCGAGGCCGAAGCTTCCCGGCTGGCGGGCTGGGTGGGGGAAGCCCGGATCACCCCACGCTTCCGGACCCCGCTGGAAAGGGAGTTGACGGCCTGAGCGGCTGTGCTGCCCGTTTCACGTGAAACGGGCAGCATCTGTTCCCGGCGCCTCCGGCTGCGTTCAGTCCCCCAGGCCGCGCCACCCCTGCTCGTCCACGCCGCCCGGTACCGGTGCCGCGGGGTCGTACGGCTCACGCGTGAAGACGAAGGACCCCAGATCGAGGTGGCTCACCCCGCCGTCCGCGTTCCGCGCGATCCGCAGCGTCTCCCCCGCGTAGTAGCCGTCCAGGCCCACCCATGTGCCGTCGGTGCGCGCGGCGAAGCGAGCACCCCGGCCCTGGCCGTTGACTTGCCGCAGTTCCAGCCCGCGATCGGCGGTCAGCGTCAGGATGTTGGGGCGCGTGGCCCAGTACCAGGGCCCGGTCAGAGCGAGAAGTTCACCGTCCACCTCGGGCAGCGGGCGCCATGCCTCAGGGATGCGCGGCTCGGCCTCGGCGACGATGTCCACGAGGTCGGCGGCAACCTCGCCGATCACCACCCCGGAAGTCGCGTTGACGAGCACCACGGCAGCCACATCATCCTCGGCGCTGACCCAGAGGGCGGCCAGGAATCCGGGGAGCGAACCCGTGTGCCCGATGAAGGTACGCCCCTTACGCCTGACCAGTTGCAGTCCCAGACCATAGTGATCGACCCACTCACCGGGGGCGGGAGCGGCCGACGGCTGCTTCATCTCCTCCACCGACGCCGCGCCGAGCACCCGGTCGTCGCCCCTGGCGAGGAAGGCCGCGAAGCGGAGCAGATCCGCCGTCGTGGACCAGAGCTGTCCGGCGGGCGCCATGAGCCCCAGGTCCTCCACCGGTTCGGGAAGCAAGGCATCCGCCCAGGGATGCACCGCCCAGCCGTCGGCGTGCCGCGCCTGCGGAAGAAGACTGGTCCGGTGCATGCCGAGGGGTTCCAGCACCTCGGCACGCAGCGCCTCCTCCCAGGACACCGCGCGCACGGTCTCGACCAGTGACCCGAGCAGCGTGTAACCCGGGTTGGAGTAGTGGTGCCGGTTGCCGGGCGGATGCATCGCGACCTGACCCTCGAGCACGTCCGCGAGCGTGGGCCGCAGACTGCCGGGGGTCCGCTCCCACCAGGGCGCGGTCGTCTCCGCTCCGAGCCCCGCGCTGTGGCCGAGCAGCTGGCGGATGGTCACGTCGCCCGCGCCGGTGCCGGGCAGGTGCTTCTCCAGTGGATCCGCCAGGTCGAGCAGCCCTTCATCACGCAACCGCATCACCAGGACGGCGGTAAAGGTCTTGGTGAGAGAACCGATCCTGAACTGCGTGTCGGCGTCCGGGGCATGACCGTCGACGCAGCTGCGCGCCCCCTCCCAGACAACCTGTCCCTGTCGTTGGACGGCGGCGACCAGAGAGGGACTACGCCCTTCGGCCTGAGCCGTGGCGACGCGGTGCAGCAAGGCCCGTCGGGTGCCGGGAAGCAACTGTTCAACTGGAGAAGTCATCGTCAACAACTACCGCCCGCTCCGGCGTATGGCGACTCCATTTCCCGGCCCGGTTGTAGGCCCTCGCTTTCGGTGCAGGTCCTCGCTTTCGATGTACGTGCCGACCCTGAGCCTCTGACATTCCTCTTCAGCCTCACCCGATGCCGGCCGACGGCTGTCTCAGATCGGTGTCATTTCCTCAGACCGTGCAGCAGCCTGCACTGCCTGTCCGCACGCCCGGCCTGGGTACGCCACCACGTACGGAGATATGTGCACCAGCGGCCCATGTCACCGCGTGGGCATGGCGGTGGCAGGGCGACAAACCTCCAAGATGACTCCGGTGCCGGCCACGGTTCGATCCTCGTGCATGGTGATCTGCTGGCCGGGCTGGACGTGCGTCCAGTGGGAGGGGGTGAGGGGCACGAGGCGAACCGTGGCTTGCCCACCAGGCTCCAGCATGGGCATGTTCTCCACCCAGAGCCCAGCGATGCTGACCGCACGTCCGCCGGTGGGTGAGAGGCGTCCGATGTCCCACATGGGCCGCAGAACACCGTCGCCGGGAATTGGCGTCGTGCGTCGCACCTCGGCAGCAGGGCGGAGCGTCAGATCCGCCCGGATCACACCGTTGCGGATCTCGGAGCATCGCCAATCGCACCACCTCGCGCTCCGCTCCAGCTGGAGCTCCTCAGCCGCTTCGGCGAGCTGCTCCCAGAACGCCACAGGGAGCGAGCGAGCGTCCCCGAGCTCTTCCAGCAGGACCAGGGCCATTTCACACTCGTCGTGGTCGAGGTAGTCCCAGACTTCTCGCACCGTGATGTCGTTCTCGGTGGCGGTCTCTTCCGGAACCAGCAGAGAGGCTGCTTCGAGCACCTCAGAGACGTCCATGCGCTCATTGTCGACCACATGAAGGTGCTGCCCGGTCTGAATTGTCAGACCCTGCGCTTAGGGTGCGGCGAGATGGGGCCGGTCCGAGGCCGCCGGCATCGGAAGACGGCAGCCTCCCCGGCCTGCTCGGACTGGTCTCGACCCAACCGGCGTCCAGGCATCGTGACGAGCCACAAGTGCAGCCTGTCAGTCCGGCCCCTTTCAGTACCTGATCGAAGTCAGTATCGAGCGAGCCGGTGCAGCGCACCCGCCCCGGGTGCATGCACCGCGATAGGAGAGCGGCGTGAAGGACAGCGCGTTGTGGCGAGTCGTTGACAACCAGAGTGGTACCCAGTCCATCGTCAGCACGCCCTCCGAGGCGGTTGCGTTCGTCAACAGCCGGTTCGACACCGATGACGACGACGAGCCGTTCAGCATCAACGAGGTCGGCCCTCTCCTTCCGAGGCCGCTCGGGATCATCACCGCATGGGCCGCCGAGAAGGACGGCGAGCGAACGGACGGGCGTACTGCGCCCATCACCATCAGACCGGTTGTGACGGACAACGCCATTGAGTGCGAAGCCGTCGTGCTCTGGGACGACGTATATGTGTCATGGGACCACGACATGTACACCGTCGAGGGGCCGGACGGCTCCGATTACAGCGAGGCTCACAGCGCGGCCGAGTTGAGCGGGATTCTCGACGAGTACGCCGACGACTACGAGTACGCGCCTGAAGAGCCTGACAGCCAGAGGTGGCCGAAACCGGGAGAGTTGATCCCCTACGGGGCCCAGGAGTGCGCCAAGCGGTTCGGGCACCTTGACGACGACTCCCTGCTGTGGCTGGCTGCCACCCGCGTCACGCTCGCCGTGTGGCGCAACACACCCGTCGAGAACTGGCATGCCGGTATCAGTCCGCTCCACGACGGCACGATGATGCGGATCAACGTGGCAACCACCCGCCTCGTGCGCTCGATGCTTTCGTTCGACCATGTCGACTGGATCGCTGTCGGTCTCGCGATCGTCGACCCGTCCCGGGTCCTACCGACAGGGCAGTCCGTGCTCGAGCTCGGGCTGGCCTGCCACAACGCTGACGACCCGGCGCACGAGGTTGATCCGCGAGAAGAACTCGCGGAGATGGCACAGGACGCGATCTCCTGGGGGCGAAGGTACCGCCTTCACGAGAAAGAGTTCGGCCTGCGGACCCTGATCGAATACTTTTGCGCTTCCGACAACGGCTGGTTCGGTGCACCGAGTTGGGGGCGCATCGTCGATCGGTTCCTTACGGCTGTCGACGACCGGGAGAACGCGCACTGGCGCCTGCACCGGGACAAGCCTTGGTTCGACGAGTGGTTCACCAACCGCCCGTCCGATATTGCGGACATAAAGGAATTTCGTCGGCTACTCCTTGCCGGGCCCGACCTGCTGTCCGAGGAGGCCGCCGAATGGTGCGTGGAGGGTGCCATCCGCTTCGTCTGCCAAGACGACCACACAAACGACTGCTGGCGGTGCGGTATCCCACGGGCAACGGAATCCCCCGACAAGTGAACGCGGGCACCAGCAGCGGCGTTCGATCCGGTTGATCTGTGCGACGAGGGTGGCGGTCTTGAGGCCGAGGGCTGCTGCCGCCGCGCTGAGGCTGGGGCGGGCGAACGCGGCGGCGAATCGGAACGGGCGTTCGTCGGCGCCTCGGCCGGTGAGTGCGGGTCGGAGGATGCGCGATGCGCAGCCAGCCTCGTCGGCGGCTCCGAGTGCTCGATCAGACGGTTCCGGTCGGTTGTCCCGCGGGGCTGGTAGTGCTGGGGCCCGTCGCGGAGCGGGACGTCGTAGTCGTGTGCGCGAGCGGTCAGCACGTGACGCAAGAAACCGGTGGCCGCGCTGATCTGGTTGAGGGACTGGTGTTCGCCCGCGTAGAGGCGCGCGAAGTCTTCTCTCGTCAGCTCCCGACGAGCCCTTCGGCGGTTCCCGCATAGTGCCGCTGCCCCCATTGGGCCGCCCCAACGAGCCACGGGATTGACCGACGATTATCGATTCCGTTGCGGAGCGGTCAGTCACATGACGTAGCGGCGATTGAGAAAATGACACGGGATGTGAGAAGCCGCATCGGTGCCGGTCAGGTCTGCGCCATGTCCACGAAGCGGGAGTAGTGGCCCTGGAAGGCGACGGTGATCGTCGCCGTGGGGCCGTTTCGGTGCTTGGCCACGATCAGGTCCGCCTCGCCGGCGCGCGGCGACTCCTTCTCGTATGCGTCCTCGCGGTGCAGCAGGATGACCATGTCGGCGTCCTGCTCGATGGAGCCGGACTCACGGAGGTCGGAGACCATCGGCTTCTTGTCCGTGCGCTGCTCGGGGCCACGGTTCAGCTGGGAGAGCGCGATGACCGGCAACTGCAGTTCCTTGGCCAGAAGCTTCAGGTTTCGCGACATGTCGGAGACCTCCTGCTGACGGCTCTCGGCGCGCTTCGAACCGCCGGACTGCATCAGCTGGAGATAGTCGATGACCACCAGTTTGAGGTCGTTGCGCTGCTTGAGGCGACGGCACTTCGCCCGGATCTCCATCATGGAGAGGTTGGGGGAGTCGTCGATGTAGAGCGGCGCCGCGGAGACGTCCGGCATACGCCTGGCCAGCCGCGTCCAGTCCTCGTCGGTCATCGTGCCGGAACGCATGTGATGCAGGGCCACCCGCGCTTCGGCGGACAGCAGACGCATCGCGATCTCGTTGCGCCCCATTTCCAGGGAGAAGATCACGCTGGGCATGTTGCTCTTGATCGAGCAGGCGCGGGCGAAGTCCAGGGCGAGGGTCGACTTACCCATGGCGGGGCGGGCCGCGATGACGACCATCTGGCCCGGGTGCAGACCGTTGGTCAGGGCGTCGAGGTCGGTGAACCCGGTGGGCACTCCCGTCATCTCGCCACTGCGGGAGCCGATCGCCTCGATCTCGTCCAGGGCGCCTTCCATGATGTCGCCGAGCGGCAGGTAGTCCTCGCTGGTCCGCTGCTCGGTGACGGCGTAGATCTCCGCCTGGGCCGAGTTCACGATGTCGTCGACATCGCCGTCGGCCGCGTATCCCATCTGCGTGATCTTCGTACCGGCTTCCACCAGCCGCCGCAGGACCGCGCGCTCGTGGACGATCTCCGCGTAGTACGAGGCGTTGGCGGCCGTCGGTACCGACTGGACCAGGGTGTGCAGATACGGGGCCCCGCCCACCTTGGTGATCTCGCCGCGCTTGACCAGTTCGGCGGCCACGGTGATCGGGTCGGCGGGCTCACCCTTGGCGTAGAGGTCGAGGATCGCCTGATAGACGGTCTCGTGCGCGGGGCGGTAGAAGTCGTGGCCCTTGATGATCTCCACGACATCGGCGATGGCGTCCTTGGACAGGAGCATGCCGCCGAGCACGGACTGCTCCGCGTCCAGATCCTGGGGCGGAACCCGCTCGAAGCCCGCGGATCCGCCCTCCCAGTCGCGCGACTCGCGACCGCGGTCGTGGCGGTCGCCACGGTCCCGGTCCTCACCCCTGCGCTGGCGGGATACGGGCAGCCGGTCACCGGGGCCGGTGTCCGCCCAGGGGTCGTCCAAGGGTTCGGGAATGCTCATCCGGCCACCTCCTCCCGTCCGCTCCGCGGACCTAGCCGTGCTTCTCTTTCTTACGGCACGGCACCGACAAACAAGACCCCCGACTCCGGTTCCGGTGTGTCGAGTTCTGCGGTGTCGCAGAGCCAAAACAGGGTGGGGGCGCCGGACTACGGTAGGCGGCTCCGCACCGTCAGCCAATCTGGTTATCCACAGGCCCTGTGGACGAGAGAGCAGATGCTGTGGAGAACCGCCCGGAACCTGTGCACGGAGCAGGGGACAGCACTGTGGACAAACTCATAGACCCGCCGCAAAGACCCCTGTGACCTGCCCTTTTCCCATCCACCGGCTGTGGGGGAGAAAAAGTTGGGCAGTCGGGGCGAGATCACCGCGCGTCCTGCACACGAGTTGCCCACAGGGAAGCAAGTGTAAGGACTGCTGCGTCATTGCATCTGTTACCTGTGGAAGATTAGATTGGCTGCCATGATCCAGCCACCGGGAACCCCGTCTTCCCGCCGCCGACGGCACGACCGCGAGATCATCGCGCTCGCCGTCCCGGCCTTCGGCGCGCTCGTGGCCGAGCCGCTGTTCGTGATGGTCGACAGTGCGATCGTCGGCCATCTCGGCACCCCTCAGCTGGCCGGACTGGCGGTCGCCGCCGCCCTTCTGACGACCGCGGTGAGCATTTTCGTCTTCCTCGCGTACGCCACCACCGCAGCGGTCGCCCGCCGGGTGGGCGCCGGCGATCTCGCCTCCGCGATCCGGCAGGGCATGGACGGCATCTGGCTGGCGCTCCTGCTCGGAGTCGCCGTCATCGCCCTGACGCTCCCCCTCGCCCCCTGGCTCACCGAGGTGTTCGGCGCCTCCTCCACAGCGGCGCCCCATGCCATCACCTACCTCCGGATCTCCAGCCTCGGCATCCCCGCGATGCTGGTGGTGATGGCCGCAACCGGCGTCCTTCGAGGCCTGCAGGACACCCGCACGCCGCTCTACGTCGCCATCGGCGGTTTCGCCGCCAACGCGGCCCTCAACGCCGGCCTCGTCTACGGCGCCGGCCTGGGCATCGCCGGATCGGCCTGGGGCACCGTCATCGCCCAACTCGCGATGGCCGCGGCGTATCTGGTCGTCGTCGTCCGGGGGGCCCGACGCCACGGCGCGTCGCTGCGCCCCGACGCTGCGGGCATCAGGGCCTGTGCCCAGGCGGGTGCGCCCCTCCTGGTCCGGACGCTGTCGCTGCGGGCGGTCCTGCTCATCGCCACGGCGGTCGCTGCCCGGCTCGGCGACACCGATATCGCCGCGCACCAGATCATCCTCTCCCTGTGGAGCCTGATGGCCTTCGCCCTCGACGCCATCGCCATCGCCGGGCAGGCCATCATCGGGCGCTACCTCGGCGCGGGCGACGCGCAGGGCGCGCGCGAGGCGTGTCGCCGGATGGTGGAGTGGGGAATCGCGTCCGGTGTGGTGCTGGGCGTGCTGATCGTCTTGACCCGCCCCTTGTTCGTCCCCTTGTTCACCAGCGACACGGCAGTGCGGGACGCCCTGCTGCCCGCACTGCTGGTGGTGGCGGCCACCCAGCCGATCGCCGGCGTCGTCTTCGTCCTGGACGGCGTACTGATGGGCGCCGGCGACGGACCGTACCTGGCGTGGGCCATGCTCGTGACGCTGGCCGTGTTCGCCCCCACGGCCCTCCTGGTCCCCGCCCTGGGCGGAGGGCTCGGTGCCCTGTGGGGCGCGATGGCACTGATGATGATCGTGCGGATGGCGACGCTCTGGCTTCGTACCCGCTCGGGAAAGTGGCTGGTCACCGGCGCGACCCGTTGACCGCCCCGGGACGTTTCACGTGAAACGGCGAAGGACCGCACCCCGGAGGGTGCGGCCCTTCACTGTTCTGCTGAGGTGCGGCCCGATCAGGCAGCAACGACCTCGACGCCGAGCTTCGCAGCGACCTCGGGGTGCAGACGCACGGACACCTGGTGCCCGCCGAGCGTCTTGATCGGCGAGCCCAGCTCGACGCGACGCTTGTCGACGTCCGGGCCACCGGCGGCCTTGATCGCCGAGGCGATGTCGGCCGGGGTGACGGAGCCGAAGAGGCGTCCGGCGTCGCCGGAGCGAACGGCCAGACGGACCTTCACGGCCTCCAGCTTGGCCTTGACCTCGTTGGCCTGCTCGATCGTGGCGATCTCGTGGATCTTGCGGGCGCGGCGGATCTGCGCCACGTCCTTCTCGCCACCCTTGGTCCAGCGGATGGCGAAGCCACGCGGAACCAGGTAGTTACGGGCGTACCCGTCCTTGACGTCTACGACGTCGCCAGCGGCACCGAGGCCGGTGACTTCCTGGGTGAGGATGATCTTCATGTTTCGGTCACCCTTCCCTTATCGCGCGGTGGACGTGTAGGGCAGCAGCGCCATCTCACGGCTGTTCTTGACTGCCGTGGCGACGTCACGCTGGTGCTGCGTGCAGTTGCCGGTGACGCGGCGGGCACGGATCTTGCCGCGGTCGGAAATGAACTTCCGCAGCATGTTCGTGTCCTTGTAGTCCACGTACTGGGTCTTGTCCTTGCAGAACGCGCAGACCTTCTTCTTAGGCTTGCGCACAGGCGGCTTCGCCATGGTGTTTCTCCTGTGTGATCAAGAAGTGGGGGTACGAGCTTCCCTAGAAGGGGGGCTCGTCCGAGTAGCCGCCGCCGGAACCGCCGGAGCTTCCGCCCCAGCCGCCTCCGCCTTGCTGGCCGCCCTGGCCGCCGGCCGGAGCGCTGGTGGCCCACGGGTCGTCGGCGGGAGCACCGCCGCCACCCTGCTGACCACCACCGGGACCGCCGCCCCAGTTGCCGCCGCCCTGCTGGCCGCCGCCGTATCCACCCTGGCCGCCCTGGCCACCACGACCGGTGGTCTTGGTGACCTTGGCGGTGGCGTTCTTGAGGCTGGGGCCGACTTCCTCGACATCCAGCTCGTAGACCGTGCGCTTGACGCCCTCGCGGTCTTCGTACGACCGCTGCTTCAGCCGGCCCTGCACGACAACGCGCATGCCTCGCGTGAGCGACTCGGCGACGTTCTCCGCCGCCTGCCGCCAGACCGAGCAGGTGAGGAACAGGCCTTCGCCGTCCTTCCACTCATTGGTCTGCCGGTCGAAGATGCGGGGAGTGGACGCGACACGGAACTTCGCGACCGCCGCACCGGACGGGGTGAAGCGCAGCTCGGGGTCGTCGACGAGATTGCCGACGACCGTGATGACGGTCTCGCCTGCCATGGGTGAACCTCTCGGCGGGGATTTCTTGGCTGCTTGCTGCTACTCGGACCCGATGACCGCTGAGCTAGAAGCTCAGTGGATCTCGGGACGGAGGACCTTGGTCCGGAGGACCGACTCGTTCAGGTTCATCTGGCGGTCGAGCTCCTTGACGACCGCAGGCTCGGCCTGCAGGTCGATGACCGAGTAGATGCCCTCGGGCTTCTTCTTGATCTCGTAAGCGAGACGACGACGGCCCCAGGTGTCGACCTTCTCAACCTTTCCTTCGCCCTCACGGACGACGGAGAGGAAGTTCTCGATCAGCGGGGAGACTGCTCGCTCCTCGAGATCGGGGTCGAGGATGACCATCACCTCGTAGTGACGCATGTGGAACCCACCTCCTTTGGACTCAGCGGCCACGGTCGTTCCGTGGCAGGAGGGTCGTGATGCGTTGAGCAACGGTGCCCGAGTAAAACAGCTCCCACTGACAGCGCCCTCGGGGAAGAGGTGCGGTCCGTGCTGGCCTGGGCAGACACCGGTGCAGACCGACCAGAGTACCCGCAGACCGCCTTCCGGTTGAAATCCAGTGGTCAGGGGACGCAATCTGTACACATCGGGTGTGAGCGGCGCCACGACGCGCCGCATGTCGGCCAGGAGGTACTCCATGGCACACGTAACGCGGACCCGCCCCTCCGTCTCCCTCTTCGCCACGGACGGCAGGCCCCATCCGCTGCAGGACGCGCTCGTGGTGGTCACGCTCGTCCTCGGCGCCCTCGCCTTCATCTCGGCGATGTTCCACCACCTGCACCTGCTCAGCTCATGGGCGGGCCTCATCGGGATCCTCACGGGGGCGTACGGCCAGTACATCTCCGTCACCACGCGCGAGAGGTTCCCACTGATCATCGGCATGGGCGCGTCCGCCCTCGGGTTCTTCCTCGGCATGGCCCACGGCGGACTCTTCGGCGGCGTGATCGGCTGACCTCTCGGGTCCGGCCCGGGCGGCCCCGCCACCGGACGGGGCCGCCCCCGCACGCGTACAGGCACACGGGGCCAGACCGCTCGCTCCACGGCCACAGTAGGCTTCGGCGCGAGAGCCGGAGCCCCTGACCGATGGGGACACACCTGCCGAGGAGCGCCCCGCATGAGCCTGACCCTGAGGACCATCAGCCGAGAGCAGCATCTGGCCTACATCCAGAGTCTGCCCGCGGCCAGCCACATGCAGGTCCCGGCCTGGGCGGACGTGAAGGCCGAATGGCGCTCCGAGAGCCTGGGCTGGTTCGACAAGACCGGTCAGCTCGTCGGCGCCGGTCTGGTGCTCTACCGGCAGCTCCCCAAGATCAAGCGCTACCTGGCGTACCTGCCCGAAGGCCCGGTCATCAACTGGTACGCCCCGAACCTGAGCGACTGGCTGCAGCCGATGCTGGCCCATCTCAAGCAGCAGGGCGCCTTCTCGGTGAAGATGGGCCCGCCGGTGGTCATCCGCCGCTGGGACGCCGCGGCCATCAAGTCCGGCATCCAGGACCCGGACGTGAAGCGCCTGCGCGACGTCGAGGCCACGCACATCGAGCCGCGCGCCTTCGAGGTCGCCGACCGGCTCCGGAAGATGGGCTGGCAGCAGGGCGAGGACGGCGGCGCCGGCTTCGGCGACGTACAGCCCCGCTACGTCTTCCAGGTCCCGCTGGCGAACCGCTCGCTGGAGGACGTCCACAAGGGCTTCAACCAGCTCTGGCGGCGCAACATCAAGAAGGCCGAGAAGGCCGGTGTCGAGGTCGTCCAGGGCAGCTACGCGGAGCTCTCCGAGTGGCAGCGGCTGTACGAGGTCACGGCGGAGCGCGACCGCTTCCGTCCGCGCCCGCTCGGCTACTTCCAGCGCATGTGGACGGCCCTCAACAGCGAGGACCCCAACCGGATGCGGCTCTACTTCGCCCGTCACGAGGGCGAGAACGTCGCGGCGGCGACCATGCTGATCGTCGGCGGACACGTCTGGTACTCGTACGGCGCCTCGGCCAACCACAAGCGTGAGGTCCGCCCCTCGAATGCGATGCAGTGGCGGATGCTGCGCGACGCGTACGCCATGGGCGCCACGGTCTACGACCTGCGCGGCATCTCCGACTCGCTGGACGAGACCGACCACCTCTTCGGGCTGATCCAGTTCAAGGTCGGCACCGGCGGCCAGGCGGCCGAGTACCTCGGCGAGTGGGACTTCCCGCTCAACAAGCTGCTGCACAAGGCGCTCGACATCTACATGTCACGCCGCTGATCCGAGCCCCACAGCTGACGAAACCGGCTCCATTGGTTTCAATGGGGCCTGAACACGCTTCTCCTCCCTGATCCACCGCAGCCACCAGAAGGGTTCCGGACCGGCCATGGCGCTCTCCCTGTACGTCGACACCGCGCGCTGGCGGGCGCACCAGAAATCCGTTATCGACCAGTTCCCCGGCATCGTGCCGGTCTGCAAGGGCAACGGGTACGGCTTCGGCCACGAACGGCTGGCCGACGAGGCGATCCGCTTCGGGTCAGACATCCTCGCGGTCGGCACCACCTACGAGGCGGCCCGCATCAAGGACTGGTTCAGCGGAGACCTGCTGGTCCTCACGCCGTTCCGGCGCGGTGAGGAACCGGTGCCGCTGCCCGACCGCGTCGTACGGTCCGTGTCCTCCGTCGACGGGGTGCACGCCCTGGTGGGCGCCCGGGTCGTCATCGAGTGCATGAGCTCCATGAAGCGCCACGGCGTCAAGGAGGAAGAGCTCGGCCAGCTGCACGCGGCCATCGAGGACGTGCGCCTCGAAGGCTTCGCCCTCCACCTGCCGCTGGACCGTACGGACGGGTCGGACGCCGTCGAAGAGGTCATCGCGTGGATGGACCGCCTGCGGGCGGCCCGGCTGCCGCTGCACACGATGTTCGTCAGCCACCTGCGCGCCGACGAGCTCGCCCGGCTGCAGCAGCAGTTCCCGCAGACCCGGTTCCGCGCCCGCATCGGCACCAGGCTCTGGCTCGGGGACCACGAGGCGACCGAGTACCGGGGCGCCGTGCTCGACGTCACCCGCGTCGTCAAGGGCGACCGGTTCGGCTACCGGCAGCAGAAGGCCGCGTCCGACGGCTGGCTGGTCGTCGTCGCCGGAGGCACCTCGCACGGTGTGGGTCTGGAGGCCCCGAAGGCCCTGCACGGCGTGATGCCGCGAGCCAAGGGCGTCGCCCGGGCCGGCCTGGCCACCGTGAACCGCAACCTGTCCCCGTTCGTCTGGGCGGGCAAGCAGCGCTGGTTCGCCGAACCGCCGCACATGCAGGTGTCGATCCTCTTCGTGCCCTCGGACGCCGAGGAGCCCCGGGTGGGCGACGAACTGGTGGCCCACCTGCGCCACACGACCACGCAGTACGACCGCATCGTCGAGCGCTGAGTCCGCGCGCGCCCGCCCCGCTCAGTCGGCGGCGGGCGTGCCGGCCGTGCCCCACTCCACCCGCGGCCCGGACGCCGCGGGCAGCGCTTCCCGGCGGGCGGCCCCCCTCTCGACCAGGTCGGACAGTACGAACACGTCCTCGGCCCCGTCGAGCACCCCGCCCGAGGGATCGTCCGAGCCGTCCCGCCGCACCCCGTCGCGATCCGGCATCAGGATGTCCCGCACGACGACGGCGCACAGGTAGAGCGTGCCCAGCAGATGCAGCACGATCGCCAGCTGATAGCCCTCCGTCGGCAGCCCCTGGTGCTTGTCGCCGCTCGTCGTGTACGCGAGGTACAGCCAGATCCCGAGGAAGTACAGGACCTCGCACGTCTGCCAGATCAGGAAGTCCCGCCACCGGGGCCTGGCCAGCGCGGCAAGCGGGATCAACCACAGGACGTACTGCGGTGAGTAGACCTTGTTGACGAGGATGAACACCGCGACGACGAGGAACGCGAGCTGCGCGAAGCGCGGCCTGCGCGGGGCCGTCAGGGTCAGGACGCCGATCGCGGCGCACAGCGCGATGGTGGTCACCGTCGAGACGGTGTTGACCGTGCCGACGTCGATGGACTCACCGGTGCGCTGCGTGATGACCAGCCAGAACGACCCGAAGTCGATGCCGCGTTCCTCGCTGAAGGTGTAGAACTTCTTCCACCCCTCGGGCGCGAAGGCCATGACCGGCAGATTGACCACCAGCCAGGAGCCGGCCGTGCCCAGCGCCGCCGCCCCGAACTCCCGCCACTTGCCCGCCCGCCAGCAGAGGACGAACGCGGGCCCCAGCAGCAGGACGGGGTAGAGCTTCGCCGCCGTCGCAAGGCCGATGAGGATGCCGAACGCCAGCGGACGGCTCCGCGACCACATCAGCATCGCCCCGGCGGTGAGAGCCACGGCCAGCAGGTCCCAGTTGATCGTGGCGGTGAGGGCGAAGGCCGGCGCGAGCGCCATCAGCAGGCCGTCCCAGGGGCGCCGCCGGTGCGTACGGGCGACGCATACGGCGATCACGGCGGTGCAGATCATCAGCATCCCGGCGTTGACCAGCCAGTACGCCTGCTCCTGCTCCTGGATGGAGCCGCCCGGGGTCAGCCACGCCGCGACCTGCATGAACACCCCGGTGAGCACGGGGTACTCCAGGAACTGCATGTCCCCGGGCAGCCGGTCGAAGTACGGCACGAGTCCGTCGGCGAAGCCGCGCCCCGAGTAGAGGTGCGGGATGTCCGAGTAGCACGCGTGCGTGTACTGGGAGCCGGCCCCCCTGAACCACGCCCAGTTGTAACAGGGCAGCTTCTGCACCATGCCGAGCGCGAACATCCCGATGGCCACCAGGGCGATCGCCCCCACCGGGGTGAGCGCGGCGCTGCCGAGCCGCGACCAGCGACCCGACCTCCCACCGATCAGCTCGCTCCCGGCCGCCGCGACCTCGTCCCGGTGCGTGGGCCGTACGAGGGGCTGTTCCTGGTGCACGCTCGTGTCCTCTGCGCTTGGCATGCCGCACATCCTGCCGTACGGCGCTGTGGAACGGGTGAGGGCCGCCGCACCGAGGTGCCGCGGCCCTCGCCTCCTGTCCTGATCACCTCGCGCCGGACCGTGTACCGGGCGCGAGGCGTACTGCGTACCGGGCTCTACCCGGTCGCGCCACCCCACCAGTTGTTGTTCCCGGTGCTGTTGTTGCCGGTGCTGTTGGAGTTGCCGCCGTTGGCACCGTTGTCGTTGCCGCCGTTGGTGGTACCCCCGTCCGTACCGTCGTCGCCGCCGGTCGTGCCGGCGTCCGCGCCGCCGTCGTTGCCCTGGCTCGTGCCCGCGTCCGTGCCGCCGTCGTTGCCCTGAACGGTGCCCGCGTTGGCGCCGCCGTTGTTCTGGCAGTTCCAGCCCCACGTACCGCAGCTGTCGGTCGGGTCGGGGGTCGGCGTCGGCGTCGGCGTCGGTGTCGGGGTCGGCTTCGTCGTCTCGGTCTCGGTCGGCGTGGGCGTGGGCGTGGGCGTCGGCGAGGGCTTCTTGGACGCGCCGCCCCCGTAGACCTTGTCCCCGATCGGCTCCGCCTTCGGGAAGGGCTGGGCCTTCACGCCCTTCATGGCCTCGGCCATGTAGTCGTGCCAGACCTGTGCGGGGAAGGAGGCACCGTGGATCTTGTCCTTGCCGCCGGTGCCGTACATCTTCTCGAACCCGCGGTCCTTGTTCTTCTCGTTGTCGTCCAGCCGGTACATGCTGATCGCCGTCGACAGCTGCGGGGTGTAGCCGACGAACCACGCCGACAGGTTGTCGTCCGTCGTACCCGTCTTGCCCGCGACCTCACGGCCCGGGAGCTGGGCGGATGTACCGGTCCCCTTCTCCACGACGTTCTTGAGCACGTCCGTGACGTTGTCGGCGATGGCGCTGTCGAAGGCGCTCTTGGTGACCATCTTGTGCTGGTACTCCGGCTTGCCGCGCTTCTCCACCTCGGTGACGGAGAACGGCTCCCGCTGCTGCCCCCGGGCCGCGAAGGTGGCGTAGGCGCCGGCCATGCTCGTCGCGCTCGGCGAGGACGTACCGATCGAGAACGACGGCACGCTGGAGTCCGCCATGTACTGGTTGTCCTCCAGCCCTGCCGCGATGGCGGCCTTCTTCACCTTGTCCGTGCCGACGTCCATGCCCAATTGCACGTAGGGGGAGTTGGCGGACCACTGCATGGCCTCACGCAGGGTGATGTTGCCGTACGAATCGTGGTCGTCATTGGTCTGCAGCCACTCCTTCCCTTCCTTGTCGACCCAGACGTCGCCGTTGTACTTCCTGATCTTCAGCTTGTTGGCGCCGTTGTAGATGCTGAGCGGCGAGACCTTCGTACGCTGTGAATCGTCCTGGTCCGGGCCGCCGGACGGGTCCCGCTTGCCGTACTCCATGGCGGCTGCCAGCACGAAGGGCTTGAAGGTCGAACCGACCGCGGCGCCGGTGGGATCGGCGTTGCTCTGGAAGTGCTTGGTCGCGTCCACACCGCCGTAGATCGCCTGGATGGCACCGGTCTTGGGGTCGACCGACGAGCCGCCGAACTGCACGTGGGTGTCGTACAGCGGGCGCTTCTTGGGATCGATGTTCTCGTCGTAGACGCGCTTGACGGCCTCGCTGAGCTGATTGACCTTCTTCTTGTCGAAGGTCGTGTGAATCTCGTAGCCGCCCTGGTCGAGCATGTCCTTGGTGATGCCGGTCTTGGCGAAGATCTCGGCCTTGGCGGTGTTGACGAGGTAGCCGATCTGGCCGCCCAGCTGGGCGTTCCGCTTCGGCTTGTCGGGCATCGGGAACTCCGTGTACCGGTCCCGCTCCTTCTGCGTCATCCGGCCGTCCTTCACCTCCTCGTCCAGGATCCATTTCCAGCGCTTCGTCGCCCGCGCGAGGTTCTTCTCCGGGGTCGCCTGCACCGGGTCGACCTCCGGCGCGCCGGCCGGGTCGTAGTAGCTGGCGCCCTTGAGGAGACTGGCCAGGAAGGCGCACTGGCTCGCGTCCAGGTTCTTGGCGTCCTCGCCGTAGTACGTACGGGCCGCGGCCTGGAGGCCGGAAGCGCCGCGCCCGTAGTACGAGACGTTCAGGTACCCGGCCATGACGTCCTTCTTCTTCATCTCGCTGCCGACCTTGAGCGTGATGAAGAGCTCCTCGAACTTGCGGCCGAGCGTCTGCTTCTGAGAGAGCCGCGAGTTCTTGACGTACTGCTGGGTGATCGTCGAGCCGCCCTGGACCTGGCCGCCCTTGGCCATGTTGAAGACGGCACGGGCGATACCCATGGGGTCGATGCCGTGGTCGCTGTCGAAGGACTTGTTCTCGGCGGAGATGACGGCGTTGCGCATCGCCTCCGGAATCTGCGCGTAGTCAATGACCTGGCGGTTGACCTCACCGCCGGTGGCCACCATCTGGGAGCCGTCGCTCCAGTAGTAGACGTTGTTCTCCGCCTTGGCGGCGTCCTTGATGTCCGGCTTCGCGACCATCGCGTACGCGAGACCGGCGAGCCCCATCAGCAGGCCGAGGAAGCCGATGCACAGGCTGGACACCAGCTTCCAGGACGGAATCCAGCGTCGGAGGCCCTGACGGCCGGCGCGCGGATAGTCGACGAACCGCTTCTTGGCCGGGCGCCGGCCCCCTCGCCCACGGTCCTCGTGCCCGTCGTCCCCGCCGCCGCGGCGCCGTCCGCCACCGCCGTCGGAACCTCCACGGCCTCCGCCACCGCGCTGGGCCGCCCGTCTGGCGGCTGCTCGGCCTGCGTACGGGGCCTCCTCGCTGCGCGAGTCGGAAGGTGAGGCTGAAGTTACTCCGCGTGACGGAGCTGCGCGGCGTCCTGAGGACTGCTGGGCGGCTCGTCGGGCCGCGGCACGTCCGCCACCTTGCGGTTGCGACGTTTTGCGACGGTGCTCGCTCATCGAACGACTACTCCTCGGGCAGGCGAGAGCGCCTGGAAGCGGCAGGTGAGATCCGGTCCCCCGAATGACGGGCCAGCCCGGCGACAGGCTCGCCCGCAGTGCATCCGGATGGCCCGCGAACACTGACGCACGCGCGCGTCTCGCGGTTCCCGGTGGTCTGCATGCCGCACAGACTACGCACGGTCAAAACCCCCCCGGGACCGAACTTCACCTCAAATAACGCAAGTCGGTTCCTACGAATTGTCGATGTGACGCCGCTCACTGAGGCTGCCCTTGTCGGCATCGCCGGTCCGATCTATCGTGCTGATGTATCGAGTCGATACATCAGCTCGGTACATCGACCCGGTACAAGGGACCGCGGGAGCACTCGGAGAAGGAGGGGCGAGGTTGAGCAGACGTTCAGGCATCCTCGAGTTCGCCGTCCTCGGACTGCTCCGCGAATCCCCGATGCACGGCTATGAGCTGCGCAAACGCCTCAACACTTCGTTGGGCATCTTCCGTGCCTTCAGCTACGGGACGCTCTACCCCTGCCTCAAGACGCTGGTCGCCAACGGCTGGTTGATCGAGGAACCGGGGACCGCTCCGGCGGAGACGACACCCGGCTCCGGCCGGCCCGTCGCTCCCGCCTCGTCCCTGGCGGGGCGCCGCGCCAAGATCGTCTACCGATTGACGGCTGAAGGTAAGGAGCACTTCGAGGAGCTGCTCTCGCACACCGGGCCCGACTCCTGGGAGGACGAGCACTTCGCGGCTCGCTTCGCCTTCTTCGGGCAGACGGAGCACGACGTGCGCATGCGGGTGCTGGAAGGGCGTCGCAGCCGGCTGGAAGAGCGCTTGGAGAAGATGAGCGCCTCTCTGGCCCGCACCCGCGAGCGCCTCGACGACTACACACTTGAGCTGCAGCGACACGGCATGGAGTCCGTGGAGCGCGAAGTGCGCTGGCTGAACGAGCTCATCGAGAGCGAGCGGTCGGGACGGGATCAGCGACGATCCTCGCCCGAGGGCTCAGCTCAGCAGAAGACCGCAGGAGAGCCTGACGGCCTGCCCCGGCGGGGAGACAACCCGCCGGATCCGTCCGGCGACACCGCCAAGTGAGTTCGCCGCAGATCCGCGGCGGGCTCATCAGAAACATCCATTACACACAGGGAGCAACCGGAATGGGTTCGGTTCGCGTAGCCATCGTCGGCGTGGGCAACTGCGCCGCCTCGCTGGTCCAGGGCGTCGAGTACTACAAGGACGCCGATCCGGCCGGCAAGGTGCCCGGCCTGATGCACGTCCAGTTCGGCGACTACCACGTGCGGGACGTCGAGTTCGTCGCCGCCTTCGACGTCGACGCGAAGAAGGTCGGCCTGGACCTCTCGGACGCCATCGGCGCGAGCGAGAACAACACCATCAAGCTCTGCGACGTGCCGCACGCCGGTGTCACCGTCCAGCGCGGCCACACCCACGACGGCTTGGGCAAGTACTACCGCCAGACCATCGAGGAGTCGGCCGAGGCCCCGGTCGACGTCGTCCAGATCCTCAAGGACCGCAAGGTCGACGTCCTGGTCTGCTACCTCCCCGTGGGTTCCGAGGTGGCCGCGAAGTTCTACGCCCAGTGCGCCATCGACGCCAAGGTCGCGTTCGTCAACGCCCTTCCGGTCTTCATCGCCGGCACCAAGGAGTGGGCGGACAAGTTCACCGAGGCCGGTGTCCCGATCGTCGGCGACGACATCAAGTCGCAGGTCGGCGCCACCATCACGCACCGCGTGATGGCGAAGCTCTTCGAGGACCGGGGCGTCATCCTGGACCGCACGATGCAGCTGAACGTCGGCGGCAACATGGACTTCAAGAACATGCTCGAGCGTGAGCGCCTGGAGTCCAAGAAGATCTCCAAGACCCAGGCCGTCACCTCGCAGATCCGTGACCGCGAGCTCGGCGCGGACAACGTCCACATCGGCCCGTCGGACTACGTGGCCTGGCTGGACGACCGCAAGTGGGCGTACGTGCGCCTCGAGGGCCGCGCCTTCGGCGACGTCCCGCTGAACCTGGAGTACAAGCTCGAGGTCTGGGACTCCCCGAACTCGGCCGGTGTCATCATCGACGCCGTCCGTGCCGCGAAGATCGCCAAGGACCGCGGCATCGGCGGCCCGATCCTCTCGGCTTCCTCGTACTTCATGAAGTCCCCGCCGGTCCAGTACTTCGACGACGAGGCCCGCGAGAACGTCGAGAAGTTCATCCGCGGCGAGGTCTCCAACTGACCCCCGTGAGTCAGCCGCGCACGTGAGGAGCGGCAACGCTTCTCACCTGCCACGCTGATGAGGGCCTCCGGGCAATCCGCCCGGGGGCCCTCGTGGTGTGTGACTCTTGCTCCCATGCCCGTCGCGCGCGACCTGCGCATACTCCTCCGTCTTCCGGACTTCCGCCGCCTGCTGGCCGTGCGGGTCCTGTCCCAATCGGCCGACGGGGTCTATCAGGTGGCGCTGGCCACGCATGTGGTCTTCGCGCCGGAGAAGCAGGCATCCGCCGGGGCGATCGCCTCCGCCATGGCCGTGCTCCTGCTCCCCTACTCGCTCGTCGGGCCCTTCGCGGGTGTGCTGCTCGACCGTTGGCCGCGGCGCAAGGTCTTCGTCTACGGCAACCTGCTGCGTTCCGGGCTCGCCTGCTGCACCGCCCTCCTGATCATCGGCGCGGCTCCCGCATGGCTCTTCTACGCCTCCGCGCTGTGCGTCACCGCGGTCAACCGCTTCGTCCTCGCCGGTCTCTCCGCCGTCCTGCCGCGCGTGGTCGAGCGGAAGCGTCTGGTGCTCGCCAACTCGCTGTCACCGACCGCGGGCACGCTCGCTGCCACGGCAGGCGGCGGACTCGCCTTCGTGGTGCGTCTGCTGGCGGCTTCGGACTCCGTCGTGGTGCTGTTCGGTGCGGCGCTCTACCTCGCCTCGGCGCTGGCGGCGCTGAGACTGGCGGCGGGGCTCCTCGGGCCGGACCTCGACACCGGACGCATGTCACTGCGGGCGGCGCTGGCCGCGGCGGCCGGCGGACTGCTCGACGGACTGCGGCACGTATTGGAGCACCGGACGGCATCCCGGGCGCTGGCTGCGATGACGGTGATCCGGTTCTGTTACGGAGCGCTGACCGTCATGGTCCTGATGCTCTGCCGGTACGCCTGGACGGACAGCGAGGACGACGGTCTCGCCCTCCTCGGCCTGGCGGTGGTCGTCTCCGGCGCCGGGTTCTTCGCGGCGGCCGTACTGACCCCCTGGGCCGCGGGGCGGCTCGGGCGGTTCCGTTGGATGGTGGTGTGCGCGGGCACCGCCGCGGTCCTCGAACCGGCGCTGGGGCTGTGGTTCGCTCCGGCGCCGATGCTCGTCGCCGCGTTCGTCCTCGGACTCGTCACCCAGGGGGCGAAGATCGCCACGGACACCGTGGTGCAGACCGCCGTCGACGACGCCTACCGAGGCAGAGCCTTCTCGTTCTACGACGTGCTGTTCAACGTAGCTTTTGTCGCCGCGGCGGCGGTCTCCGCACTGATGCTCCCGCCCGACGGGCGGTCGGTGGTGCTGGTGATCGGCGTGGCGGTGCTCTACGCAGGTTCTGCCCTGGGCCTCGCGCATTGGAGTCGGGACGGTGATGTCCTATAGCGTGCCCGCGTCAAACCAGACACACGAATCACGGGGGCAGACAGATGACTTACCCGCCACAGCAGGGCAGCGGCCCCTACGGCCAGCCGCCGGCCCAGCCCTACCCGCCTCAACAGGCCGGATACGGCTACCCGCCGCAACAGCCCCAGCAGGGGTGGGGCGGCCCTCAGCAGCCCCAGCAGGGCTGGGGAGCCCCCCAGCAGCCGCAGCAGCCGCAGGGTTGGGGTGCCCCTCCTCAGGGTCCTACGCAGCCCTCGGGCGGCAAGAAGAAGCTCCTCGCGACGCGCAACATCATCATCATCGTCGTGGGCCTTGTCGTGCTCGGCGCACTGAAGTTCGGCCTGGGTGACATGTTCGAGTCCGACGCCAAGGCCGCCTCGGTCGGGGACTGTCTGGAGAACAAGGGCACCAACTCCAACCCGGACATGCAGTCCGTCGACTGCGGCTCGTCCGCCGCCGAGTACAAGGTCGCCGAAGTCCACGACAACACGACCGACACGGATCTCTGCGACGTGGAGAAGTACTCCGCCTACACCGAGAGCTCGGGTCGCCGTAAGAGCCGGAGTGGTGTGGTGCTCTGCCTGACGCCACTCAAGACGGCCGACTGAACCTTCGCAGCACCCCAGTACACCGACCGAGGGCGTTGTTTCACGTGAAACAACGCACTCGGCGAATGCGTCGGCGCTCATGTTTCACGTGAAACATGAGCGCCGACGCATGGAACGAGAGCGAGAGCGTCAGCCCTGCGCTTCCCACCACTCCTTCAGTTCCGCGACTGCCACATCGCGCTCCAGCGGGCCATTCTCCAGGCGCAGTTCCAGCAGGAAGGCGTACGCCTTACCGATGACCGGGCCCGGCCCCACGCCCAGGATCTGCATGATCTCGTTCCCGTCCAGATCCGGCCGGATCGCGTCCAGCTCCTCCTGGCTCTTCAGCTGGGCGATGCGCTCCTCAAGGCCGTCGTAGGTGCGCGAGAGAGCGGCAGCCTTGCGCTTGTTCCGCGTGGTGCAGTCCGACCGGGTCAGCTTGTGCAGCCGTTCCAGCAGCGGGCCGGCGTCCCGTACATAGCGGCGCACCGCTGAATCGGTCCACTCGCCGTCACCGTAGCCGTGGAAGCGCAGATGCAGCTCCACCAGCTTCGAGACGTCCTTGACCATCTCGTTGGAGTACTTGAGCGCCGTCATGCGCTTCTTGGTCATCTTGGCGCCCACCACCTCGTGGTGGTGGAAGGAGACCCGCCCATCCTTCTCGAAGCGCCGTGTCCTCGGCTTGCCGATGTCATGGAAGAGAGCGGCGAGACGCAGAACGAGGTCCGGCCCGTCCTTCTCCAGACCAATCGCCTGCTCCAGGACGGTCAGGGAGTGCTCGTAGACGTCCTTGTGCCGATGGTGCTCGTCGCTCTCGAGCCGGAGTGCCGGCAGCTCGGGCAGGACTTGCTGGGCCAGCCCCGTTTCCACCAGGAGGGACAGTCCCTTCCGGGGATGCGCGGAGAGGAGAAGCTTGTTCAATTCCTCCCGCACCCGCTCGGCGGAGACGATCTCGATCCGTTCGGCCATCTCCGTCATGGCGGCGACGACCTCGGGGGCGACGTCGAAGTCGAGCTGTGCGGCGAACCGTGCCGCCCGCAACATGCGCAGCGGATCATCGGAGAACGACGCCTCAGGCGTTCCGGGCGTACGGAGGACCCGCTCGGCCAGGTCCTTCCGGCCGTCGTGGGGATCGATGAAGTCCTTCTCGGGCAGAGCGACGGCCATGGCGTTGACCGTGAAATCCCGCCGCACGAGATCCTCCTCGATGGAGTCCCCGTAGGACACCTCCGGCTTGCGCGAGGTCCTGTCGTACGCCTCGGAACGGTAGGTCGTGACCTCGATCTGGTAGCCGTGCTTCTGCGCTCCCACCGTGCCGAAGGCGATCCCGACCTCCCATACGGAATCGGCCCACGGCCTGACGATCTTCAGCACGTCCTCGGGGCGCGCATCGGTGGTGAAGTCCAGGTCGTTCCCGAGCCTGCCGAGAAGTGCGTCACGGACCGAGCCGCCGACCAGTGCGAGACTGAATCCGGCATCCTGGAATCGGCGGGCGAGATCGTCGGCGACCGGGGCGACCCGCAGCAGTTCGCTGACTGCACGGTGCTGCACCTGGGTCAGGGCGCTGGGGTTGTCTTCGTTGGCATTCGGCACAACAGAAAAGGGTACGTGCACGGGCCGGTCCGGGCGTCACCCATTTCCTCGGCCCTGCGAGACTCTCCCGATCATGCAGCACACTCCCCGGCACTTGGCCCCGACGCACCTCGTTACCATGCGGGGACGCAGCAACGGACGACGATCAACAGCAGTTGACGATGACGAGGGACGGATACGCGTGGCCGAGGCGGCAGACATCCAGGGGATGCATCCCTCTCCTGCCCGCCGGTGGCTGCGGCGCACAGCCGCCGTGCTCGCCGGGGCTCCACTCGTCGCCGCCCTGCTGGCCGGAGCATCCGCCCCGCAGGCCCGGGCCGACACTCCGGCCAAGGCTCCGACGGGTTCCAGCACGGTGTCGGTGTCCCTGGACGAGATCACCCCCAGCGCCCCGGAGAAGGGGGACACGCTGCGGATCTCCGGAACCCTGACCAATAGGGGCAAGGAGACGGTCACCGACGCCCAGGTGGACCTGCGGGTCGGCCCCCGCCTCTTCAGCCGGACCGCGATCGACACGGCTGCTCGTCGCACGGGCTACCTGCCCGGTACCGATCCGTATCCGATCGGGGGCAAGTACACGGTCGAGATCGACAAGCTGCGCTCAGGAATCAGCCAGGACTTCACCCTGTCCGTTCCCGTCAGCAAGCTCGGCCTCGGGGACGACGGGGTCTATCAGCTCGGCATCTCGCTGTCCGGGCGCACCTCGCACACCCTGTACGACCAGGTGCTCGGCATCAAGCGGACCTTCCTGCCCTGGCAGGACGGCGACCGCGACTCCAAGATCGGTATCAGCTACCTCTGGCCGCTGATCGCGTCCGCGCACCTCACGGCGGAGACCGGCTCGGACGAGCAGCAGACCCCGGTGTTCGCCGATGACGACCTCGCCGCGGAGATCGCACCGGGCGGCCGCCTCGAACAGATGGTCTCCCTGGGCAGTCGGCTGCCCGTGACCTGGGTCATCGATCCGGACCTGTTGGCCAGCGTCGACGCGATGACCAAGCCCTACCGGGTCAAATCCGGTGACACCACGGTGGCCGGGACGAACCAGGACGTGGCAAGGAAGTGGCTGACCTCGCTGGAAGCGGCCGTGTCCGACGGCAAGGTCGTGGCCCTGCCTTTCGGTGACCCGGACCTGGCGTCGATCGCCCACCGCGGCAAGAACGTCTCCGGCACCCTCAGCCACTTGCAGACCGCCAGTGAGGTCGCCGGGATGACGGTGGAGACGATCCTCCACCTGAAGCCGTCCACCGACTTCGCGTGGCCGGTCGACGGTGCGGTGGACCCCTCGATCGTGGACGTCGCCACCTCGGCCGGTGCCCACCACGTGATCGCCCGCAGCGACAGCCTCGACGAGAGCGGAAACCTCGTCTACACGCCTACCGCCGCCCGCCCGATCGGCGGCGGCACCACCGCGGTCGTCGCCGACGCGAGGCTCTCCACAGCCTTCCAGGGCGACATGGGCAACGCCGGGAGCTCCACGCTCGCCGTGCAGAAGTTCCTCGCCCTCACCCTCGCCCTGGCCGAGCAGGACACGGACAAGGACCGGTCCGTCGTCGTGGCCCCCCAGCGCACACCGACGGTCGCCCAGGCACAGTCGATGGCACGCGCCATCGACGCACTGGACGACGACCGCTGGACGAAGTCCGAAGGACTGGCTCAGGCGGCGGCGACCAAACCGGACTCCAAGGCCACCACCGACGTGCCTCCGGCATCCCGGTACCCGAAGAAGCTGCGCCGCCAGGAGCTGCCCACGCAGGCGTTCCAGGACATCAAGTCCATCCAGTCCTCGCTCGACAACTTCCAGGTCATCCTCACCCACCCCGAGCGTGTGGTGACCCCCTTCGGGAACGCCGTCAACCGCTCCATGTCCACGTCGTGGCGGGGTAGGCCACTGGAGGCCCAGCAGTACCGTGACTCGGTCCGTACCTATCTTCAGGGGCTCGTGGGCGAGGTCCAGCTCGTCCCGAAATCGGACGTCACCCTCTCGGGCCGGAGCGCCACGATCCCCGTGACCGTGCAGAACAGGCTGCTGCAGGACGTCGATCACCTGGTGCTGCGGCTGAAGTCCGACAACGCGACCAGGCTCAAGCTGAACGACGGCGGCAGCATCGCGGAGCAGCCCATCCAGATCGGCGCCGGGCACAGCCAGTCCGTGAAGTTCGACGCGGCGGCCAACATCAACGGCCAGGTCCAGATGACCGCGCAGCTCTACACGGAGGACGGGACTCCGTACGGTGAGGAGATGGCCTTCACCGTCAAGGTCTCCGAGATCACCCCGACGGTGCTTCTGGTCATCGCCGGCGGGCTCCTGCTGCTGGTGCTGGCGGGCATCAGGATGTATGCACATCGCAAGCGCGCCAACGCGGGCGGCGCGGCGGGCGACGACGGCAGTGAACCCGAGCAGCCGAGTGACCCGACGCCGGACACCGGTCCCGAAAGCGCGGAGCCATCGGGCACGGGTGAGAAAGTGGACCGTTGAGCGATGTCTGTCGTGGCCGGTCGGCCGGGGACGATGAGGTGGGGTTTCGATGAACGCGCCGTACGACGGTGACCGCGGTCAGGGTACGGGCGAGGCCGGCTACTCCGGCGGCCCTCCGGTGCCCCACGACCCGCAGCAGCAACCGGCGCCGGACCCGTATCTGCAGTCCGCGTACGACTACGACCCGTACCGGGCCCAGGACCTCTCCGCCCAGGACCCAGTGGACGAGGCGCTGTACGACCGCGCCGCGCACCCGCCGCCGCCTCCTGGCACCTACCAACAGCCGCAGCCGCTCTATCAGCAGCCTCCGGCACCTCAGTACGCCCCCGACCCCCGTATCTGGGCCCAGACGCCGCCGCCCGAGCCCGCCGGCCCCTCGCGCCACCTCCCGTACGGCGACCATGCCGCGACGACCCAGTTCGTGGGTGTGGACGACCTCGTCACCCAGGCTTCCGCGAACCGCGACGAGCCCGACGCCTTCGCCCACCTCTTCCGCGATCAGGAGGGACCCGCGAACCCGGGCGCCTCTCCGGCACCAGCCCAGCCCGAGCCCGCCCCGGCACCGGCCAAGTCCGGCGGCCGCGCCTCCAGCCTGCTGAAGTCCAGCGCGGTCATGGCGGCCGGCACGCTCGTCTCGCGGCTCACCGGCTTCGTCCGCAGCCTCGTGATCACCGCGGCGCTCGGCGCGGCCCTGCTCGGCGACAGCTTCACCATCGCCTACACGCTGCCCACGATGATCTACATCCTCACCGTGGGCGGCGGCCTCAACTCCGTCTTCGTCCCCCAGCTCGTCCGCTCGATGAAGGACGACGAGGACGGCGGCGAGGCATACGCCAACCGGCTGCTGACCCTGGTGATGGTCGCACTCGGCCTCATCGTCGCCGTGGTGGTCTTCGCCGCCCCCTGGCTGATCCGGCTGATGTCCTCGACGATCGCGGACGACCCGGCGGCCAACAACGTCGCCGTCACCTTCGCCCGTTACTGCCTGCCCACCATCTTCTTCATGGGTGTGCACGTCGTGATGGGCCAGATCCTCAACGCCCGTGGGAAGTTCGGCGCGATGATGTGGACCCCGGTCCTGAACAACATCGTCATGATCTTCACCTTCGGGATGTTCATCTGGGTCTACGGAACGTCCCACGAGTCCCACATGGGCGTGCAGACGATCCCGCCGGAGGGCGTGCGGCTGCTCGGCATCGGCACCCTGCTCGGTCTGGTCGTGCAGGCGCTGGCCATGGTCCCGTACCTGCGCGAGGCCGGCTTCCGC
Source organism: Streptomyces sp. SID9727 (assembly GCF_010550605.1). GTDB lineage: Bacteria > Actinomycetota > Actinomycetes > Streptomycetales > Streptomycetaceae > Streptomyces. The sequence continues at coordinate 38,327 of NZ_JAAGNI010000106.1, read as the reverse complement.
TTCCGCCCGCGGTTCGACTGGAAGGGCCACGGGCTGGGCAAGACGATAAAGCTCGCGAAGTGGACGGTGCTGTTCGTCTTCGCCAACCAGGCCGGTGTGCTGGTCGTCACCCAGCTCGCGACCTCGGCCGGCAAGGCATCCGGAACAGACGGCGCGGGCTTCCTCGCCTACTCCAACGCCCAGCTGATCTGGGGCATGCCGCAGGCGATCATCACTGTCTCGGTCATGGCCGCCCTGCTGCCCCGGATCTCCCGGGCCGCCCACGACAACGACCCCGGCGCCGTCCGCGACGACATCTCGCAGGGACTCCGCAACTCCGCCGTGGCCATCGTCCCGGTCGCCTTCGCGTTCCTCGCCCTGGGTGTGCCGATGTGCACCCTGCTCTACTCGTCCAGCGGCCCCGAGGCCGCCCGCTCCATGGGCTTCATCCTGATGGCCTTCGGCCTCGGTCTGATCCCCTACTCCGTGCAGTACGTGGTGCTGCGCGGGTTCTACGCGTACGAGGACACCCGCACCCCCTTCTACAACACCGTCATCGTCGCCCTGGTCAACGCGGCCGCCTCCGCTGTCTGCTACGTCGTGCTGCCCGCCCAGTGGGCCGTGGTCGGCATGGCCGCCTCGTACGGTCTGGCCTACGCAGTCGGCGTCGGGATCGCCTGGCGCCGGCTGCGCAACCGCCTGGGCGGCGACCTGGACGGCGCGCGGGTGGTCCGGACCTACGCCAGGCTGTGCCTCGCCGCACTGCCCGCCACCGTGGTCGGCGGCGCCGTGGGCTTCGGCCTCCTGCGGGTACTCGGGGAAGGCGCCCTCGGCGCGCTCGCCGCGCTGATCTGCGGCGGTGCCCTGCTGCTGGGAGTGTTCTTCGTCGCGGCGAGGAGAATGCGGATCGAGGAGATCAACGGCATGGTCGGCATGGTCAGAGGGCGGCTCGGCCGCTGAGGCCGACCGGCCCGCACAACCATCGCCGGTCTCCGCGTGTCGTGCATAGCGCCGGAGTGTGGGCACAATTGGCGTGACTGTGCAGAGCTGGCTGGCATCGCGCAACGGATGGGGAGGCAGGAACGACGGTGGCGGAACGTAGCACGGCTGCCGTCGACGTGGCCGACAACAGCGGGAACGAGCCGCTGGCCGCCAAGGCGGACGAGGCCACGACCGACGGTACGGCAGAAGCGCAAGACGCGGCGGACACGGGATCCGAGGAGGGGAACGGCGAGGAGGCCGCATCGAAGACCTTCCCGGCCACCCCGGATCTGCACAGCGGTCACAAGCTGGCCGGCCGGTACCGGCTGGAGGAATGCGTCACCCGTCTGGACGGGTTCAGCAGCTGGCGTGCCGTCGACGAGAAGCTGCGTCGCGCGGTCGGGGTCCACCTCCTGCCCGCAGACCATCCGCGGGCACGTTCGGTCCTGGCGGCCGCCCGGTCCTCCGCCCTGCTGGGCGACCCGCGCTTCGTACAGGTCCTCGACGCCGTCGAGGAGGACGAACTCGTCTACGTCGTCCATGAGTGGCTTCCCGACGCCACCGAGCTCACAGCGGTGCTGAGCGCGGGCCCGATGGACGCCCACGACGCCTACCAGCTCGTCAGCCAGATCTCCCAGGCCATGGCGGCCGCGCACCGGGAGGGCCTGGCCCACCTGAGGCTCACACCGGGGGCCGTGCTGCGCAGCTCGTCCGGTCAGTACCGCATCCGCGGCCTCGCGGTGAACGCAGCCCTTCGGGGCATCGCGTCCGACAGCCCTCAGCGCGCCGACACGGAGGCGATCGGGGCTCTGTTGTATGCCGCGTTGACTCAGCGCTGGCCGTACGAGAGCGATGCGTACGGGCTCACCGGACTGCCCAAGGGGATGGGGCTGCTTCCTCCCGACCAGGTACGGGCCGGAGTCCACCGGGGCCTCTCCGAGATCGCCATGCGGGCTCTCGCCAACGACGGCGCCACTGCGTCCCGCCAGGAGCAGCCGTGCACCACGCCCGACGAGCTCGCCAAGGCCGTGGCGGCCATGCCCCGCATCCCCCCGCCCGAGCCCGTCTTCACCGCCCCGCCCGAGTACCAGCGGACCACCTACCAGCAGGGCACCTACGGAAGGCCGGCGGCGGCCGGTCCCGCCGTCACCCAGCCCGTCGTACCGGTGCCTCCCGCGCCGTTGCAGAGCCGCACCGGCAAGGCCCTGAAGTGGGCGGTGTCCGCTCTGCTGATCGCCGCCCTGGGCCTGGGCAGCTGGCAGCTCGCGGAAACGCTGCTGGACCGCGACAACAAGTCGAGTGACCCGGGGACCACTCGGACCAGCCCGGACGGCGAGAAGAGGGGTCCCAAGCAGACGACGCCGAGAGTCCTGCCCGTCCACACGGCCAGCGAGTTCTATCCGGACGGATCGCCGCAGGACACCGACGGTGTCGAGAGCACCTACGACAAGGACAGAACGTCGTTCTGGCGCACCAAGACCTACCTCGACGGCCCTGTGCTGGCTCCGTTCAAGAAGGGGGTCGGCATCATTTACGATCTCGGGTCGCCCCAGAACGTTTCAGGCGCTTCAATCGCTCTCCGGTACGGAGGCGATCACACCGCAATCTCACTGTATGCGGTGGATTCCATGGCCCCCGTGGAATCCATCAGCTCGCTGAAGAAGATAGCCACTTCGGAAACATCGAGCACCCTCGCGAAGCCGCGAGCAGAGAGCCCCGTAAAATCACGTTATGTGCTTCTCTGGTTGACTGCCGTACCGCACGCCGATGGCGATCAGTACAGCGGGGCCGGGTACAAACAGAAAATAACCGATGTCTCATTCCTAGGCACCTCGCCGCAGTGATGGCGCATCCGCCGGGCGGGGACGAACCCTCAACTCATCCCGCCCGGCGGGGCCCCACCACTTCCAGCGAATGCTCGTACACCTTCGCAAGGTTGTGCTTGATCTTGGAAAAGTCCTTCGCGTGGCGTCGAATATAATCCGCCTGGAGTTTGGTCTCCACGGACAGCAGGACCGTGGGAACGCGTGACTCCCTCTTGCATCGCACATCATGTGTCGCGGTTGATATTTCAGTAGCACTGACTTCACTCACCTGCCACCGAGGGTCGTTATTCGACCCCCAAATATCCGCATAATTGTATCCCAAACCCTTCATGCAGGTGCTCCAACGAGCCATCGCGTCGACGACACCGGGATCACGGCTGGCATCGAGAAAAGATTGAGAATGATACTTCAGCAGTTCCTTCCATTTTGAATCTTCTTTCCTTTCCCCAAAAATGTCCGCCTGCGCCCGCCCCAAGCACCCTTTCTTGGATGAGGTGCTTTCACGGCTCACGTCCTCGTCAGGCGCCACACCCATGTACGCCTCGACAGCTCTGGCATCCGGTTTGAATTCCTTCTCGAGGTTTTTCTGTTCCCGAGAATCCGAGTCGGGCCCGGACGGTGGATGGTAACCCCATTTACGCACTTCAGGTCCCTCGATGACGCCGTATCGGCGGGCGTTCATGGGAGATGAAGCCATTTCACTTGTTTCGTTCTGCACCGGCTTAGACCACTTGAAGCCGCGTTCCTTCATGCACGAGTAAGCCAGTTCCTGAACTGCCAGGTCATTCACTTGGGCTTGCTCAGGTGATTCCACATATGCGTCCATGGGAAGCTTGATGTCGGATCCTCGCACTACGACGCCTACCGAGGGGGCAGATTCTTTTCGTTTGCCAGGATCTGAGTGCAGATCAGACGGCACAGCGGCCGAAGAGCAACCGACCGCAAGGAGGCCGACCATCGGGAGTGTGCAAAAAAATGATCGTCGAGGATTCATAACCTTCACAAACGGAAGGGCGCCCCGCCTTTACAGGAAGGGCGCCGCGGCGGTGGAAACTAGCCGTAAATCGATCCACAAGTAACATTGAACCGGTGAGAGTTCATGTTGTCGTTTGCGACCCTGCCATTACTCAAGCCCACACTCCTGAAAAAGACAATGCCGTGCGGCTTGATCGTGAAACACGGACCTGCGTAGTTGGAGTTGTAATAAATGGCCACACGGCTGTCCGGGTCCCAGTTGGTTGCCCCACTGACATTGGTAAGCACTCCATCACCCTTATAGAGGGCCGTGCTTGTCCCGGTGTAGGTGATGTTGGCCCATGAACTCCGGGAGTAGAGGTCGATTCTCGACTTCCCGTTGAGATACTGCCCACCGTTCTCGAACAGGCATATCTTGTCGTACGCATACTCAGCAGTGCACTCGGGAGCCGCCGAGGCCGACGGAGCTGCGATAAATCCGGCAGCTCCTGCCACAGCGGCGACCGTAACTACCGAGGAAATCAACCTCTTCACGAGAAACCCTTCATGTGGACGCAAAGTGGAGCCATGAAAATTTCATGATCCACATCGCTGTGTCAAGATGTCAATATCATTAAATTTCCGGCAATAAGACTTCAAGGTTCAGCGATTTGGGTCGTGCCCTGCGGCCTGCTACGTCAGCTGTAGTTCCGGTTCGACCACGAGCAGGCTTACCAGGAGACCGCCTGCCTGGTCGTCGGTGGACTCGGCGGTCAGGACATGGTGCTGGTGGCGGGGAACGCGAAATGGTCCACGAACTGTCTGAGTGCACGGCAGTACTCCGGCGCACTGGGCGGCGCGGTTCTCCTCGTCAGGCGGCCTTGCATCCGGCAGCAGCCACCAGGACGAACCACCAGATCAACGGGTTGGTTACCGGAAGGCCGTTGGAACGCTGCCGGAAATCTCCATCCGGTCAGGACGAGAGGGGTGGGGCGGTCAGCAATTGCTGCGTCGGCAGATCCCCCCATTTACTTTCGGGGACCTGCTGGTTTGAATACGGGTAAGGTCGAGGACGGTGAGGGGGATCATGGAGCCAGTGGCTGATGACCTTCGTCCGACGACCGACCAGGACCTTCTGGCTCAGCATGTAGCCGGCGAACCGAACGCCTTCGGTGAACTCGTACAGCGCCATCGCGACCGGTTGTGGGCCGTGGCCCTGCGGACGCTGGGCGATCGCGAAGAGGCGGCAGACGCCGTACAGGACGCCCTGATCTCCGCCTTCCGCGCCGCCCACACCTTTCGAGGCCAGTCCGCCGTCACCACCTGGCTCCACCGCATCACGGTGAACGCCTGCCTCGACCGCATACGTAAGGCAGCGTTCCGGAAAACCTCGCCCGTCGACGACCCAGAACGGCTCGACCAGCTGCTGGAACCGCATGAGTCCGCGGAGGCACCGGCAGAACGCCAGGATCTCCACCGCGAACTCCTCGCCGCATTGGCCACCCTCCCCGCCGAGCAGCGCGCGGCGCTCGTCCTCGTGGACATGCAGGGGTACCCGGTGGCGGAGGCCGCTCGCATTCTTGAGGTGCCCGTGGGCACCGTGAAGAGCCGCTGCGCACGGGGCCGCGCCCGCCTGGCTCCCCTGCTGGTGCATCTTCGCGGCACTGGGCGCACCGGAGAAGTGTCCAGTGCGGAAGGGAACCGGACGCCCAGAGCATCCGTCCCACCTGCAGCCGAACCACGAGACGCGCGCACGAGCGACCCCACTGTGACGAAGGGCGGAGGTGGACACCGATGACATCAACACCCGGCACGACCCAGCATCCGGAAGTCTCGGAAATCTCCGACCTGACCGAAGACCTGCTTCCTGAAGGTCGCGCGGCCGAGATCCGCAGTCACCTGGACGTCTGTGAGCCCTGCAGCGATGTGCTCGCCGCATTGGAAGAGATGCGCGGGCTGCTCGGTGAACTGCCCGCCCCCGAGCCCATGCCCACAGACATCGCCGAGCGAATCGATGCCGCTCTCGCCGCCGAGGTGCGCGCTCGTTGCGCGGAGCTGGACGCGTCGTCCGATGTTTCACGTGAAACAGAGTTCGCGCACATAGCCGGAGGTCCTCCACCGCGGCCACACGCCCCGGATCGCCCGGCCGGCCACGGGCGCGCGAACACAGGCCCCGGGCGGCACCCCGCTCGGAGGCGCCGCCCCACCACTGTGCTCGCCTCCGCACTGGGGGCCGCTGCCCTGGTCGGCATGAGTGTCTTCATGCTGCAGAACGTCCCGGGATCGTCGAGCAGCGATACCGCCTCCGGGTTCAGTCGGGAGTCAGCGGCCACAGCTCCGAAGAGCCGATCGCAGGACTTCTCCGCAGCCACCCTTGAGGGCCGGGTACACGCACTGCTCGGCCCGAGCCCCAGCACAGAGAGCCCACGGGCTTCGAAGGACACTGGAGAGGACCCCTCTGTCGGATCCCAGTCCTCGCCCCAGACCCTTCCCTCGCTCCAGGCGGACCCCTCGGACTCCGTGTCCCCCGAGTCGCCCCTCCGGGCCCCCGCCGTGGTCGTCCCCGCTTGCGTGGAAGAGGGCATCGGCCGGAACAGCCCGGCCCTCGCCATCGAGAGGGGCAGCTACGAGGGCACCGACGCCTTCCTCGTCGTCCTGCCTCATCCCACGGACCCGTCCAGCGTCCAGGCGTATGTCGTCGACGCGGCGTGTGTGGGAACCGAGCCTCCCGCCAAGGGGAAGCTGCTGCTGACGCACACCTACGCACGCCCCTGAGAACCGCCCCGCCAGCCGCCCCGGCACGTCGGGAATGCATCCCCCGTAGGATCCGTTGGGTGGGGTGAGAGTCGTTGAACCGGCCCCAGTAGGCGTGGACAGTAGGCAGTCTGCAGAGACGAGGAAGAAACCCGTGAGCGACGTGCGTAATGTGATCATCATCGGCTCCGGTCCAGCCGGCTACACAGCCGCCCTGTACACCGCGCGCGCCTCGCTGAAGCCGCTGGTCTTCGAGGGGGCCGTCACCGCCGGTGGTGCGCTCATGAACACCACCGACGTGGAGAACTTCCCGGGCTTCCAGGACGGCATCATGGGCCCCGAGCTCATGGACAACATGCGTGCCCAGGCCGAGCGTTTCGGCGCCGAACTGGTCCCGGACGACGTGGTCTCCGTCGACCTGACCGGTGACATCAAGACCGTCACCGACACGGCCGGCACCGTCCACCGGGCCAAGGCGGTCATCGTGACCACGGGCTCCCAGCACCGCAAGCTCGGACTCCCCAACGAGGACGCTCTCTCCGGACGCGGTGTCTCCTGGTGCGCGACCTGCGACGGCTTCTTCTTCAAGGACCAGGACATCGCCGTGGTCGGCGGTGGCGACACCGCGATGGAGGAGGCGACCTTCCTCTCGCGCTTCGCCAAGTCGGTCACCATCATCCACCGTCGCGACACCCTGCGCGCCTCCAAGACGATGCAGGAACGCGCCTTCGCCGATCCGAAGATCAAGTTCGCATGGGACAGCGAGGTCGCCGGTGTCAACGGCGAGCAGAAGCTCTCCGGAGTGACGCTGCGCAACACCAAGACCGGCGAGACGTCCGAGCTGCCCGTGACCGGCCTGTTCATCGCCGTCGGCCACGACCCGCGCACCGAACTCTTCAAGGGGCAGCTCGACCTCGACGACGAGGGCTACCTGAAGGTCGCCGCTCCCTCGACGCGCACCAACCTGTCCGGTGTCTTCGGCGCGGGCGACGTTGTCGACCACACCTACCGCCAGGCGATCACCGCGGCCGGCACCGGCTGCTCCGCCGCCCTCGACGCCGAGCGCTTCCTCGCCGCACTCGCCGACGACGAGAAGGCCGCACCCGCGGCCGCCGTCTGACCAACGCCTCACTCACATCCCCACACACCCCGCGAAGTTAGGAGGCCGCCGTGGCCGGCGCCCTGAAGAACGTGACTGACGACTCCTTCGAAGAGGTCGTCCTCAAGAGCGACAAGCCTGTGCTGGTGGACTTCTGGGCTGCCTGGTGCGGCCCGTGCCGCCAGATCGCCCCGTCGCTGGAGGCCATCGCGGCCGAGCACGGCGAGATCGAGATCGTGAAGCTCAACATCGACGAGAACCCGGCCACCGCTGCCAAGTACGGCGTCATGTCCATCCCGACCCTGAACGTCTACCAGGGCGGGGAGGTCGCCAAGACCATCGTCGGCGCCAAGCCGAAGGCTGCGATCCTCCGCGACCTCGCGGGCTTCATCGCCGAGTAAGGCAGAACCTGCCTCAGTTGTTTCACGTGAAACGGGCTCGTCCTTCCTAGGACGAGCCCGTTTTCATGCTTCGGCAACCCTTCACAACGGCCGCAGCGCAGGTTCCTTCTGTACGGCCCCCAGGAGCCGGTCCAAGGCCATCTCAACGTCTTCCTTCCAGGAGAGCGTCGTCCGCAGTTCCAGCCGAAGCCGAGGATGCACCGGGTGCGGACGCACCGTCTTGAACCCCACCGCCAGAAGGTGATCGGCAGGCAGCACACAGGCCGACTCCTTCCACCGGGCATCTCCAAACGCTTCGATCGCCTTGAAGCCCCGGCGGATGAGGTCCTTGGCGACCGTCTGCACCATGACCCGTCCCAGCCCTTGTCCCCGGTAACCCGGCATGATCAGCGCCGTCATCAGCTGAACCGCATCAGGGGAGACGGGACTCGTCGGGAAGGCGGTGGCGCGTGGAACGTACGCGGGTGGTGCGTAGAGCACGAAGCCGGCCGGCACGTCATCGACGTAGACCACCCGCCCGCAGGAGCCCCACTCCAGAAGGACTCCGGAGATCCACGCCTCCTTCTCCCGGTCGGATGTCCCGCTCTTGACGGCGGCCTCTCCGCTGACGGGGTCGAGCTCCCAGAAGACACAGGAGCGGCAGCGCCGGGGAAGGTCGGGAAGGTTGTCCAGCGTGAGCGGTACGAGCCGACGCCCCATGAAGGCTGTTCCTCACTTCTCGCGCCCACTGCTCATGGACGGAAATGCCCTGCCAGAACGCATCGTAGCCACCGCCGGATCAAGCCGACACCGTGACAGAGCAAAGGGCGGGCTGTATTCCGTGCACCGGAATACAGCCCGCCCTCATCGTTCGGCGTGCGTCAGCTCTCGTCGGTCTCGGCCGACTCCTCGGAGGGAGCGTGGTCCAGCACTCGGCCCTCGCCCGGAGCGAGGCTGCCGAGGATGCGCTCCAGGTCCTCCATTGAGGCGAACTCCACGACGATCTTGCCCTTCTTCTGCCCGAGGTCGACCTTCACCCGGGTCTCGAACCGGTCGGAGAGCCGCGACGCCAGATCCGAGAGCGCCGGGGAGAGCCGCGTCCCTGCCCGGGGGCCCTTGGCCTTCTTGGCACTCGTGGGCCTGGAGCCCATGAGCGTCACGATCTCCTCGACCGCACGCACCGAGAGCCCTTCGGCCACGATGCGATGGGCCAGTTTGTCCTGCTCCTCGGAGTTGTCCACGGACAGCAGTGCGCGCGCGTGGCCCGCCGACAGCACCCCGGCGGCGACCCTGCGCTGCACCGGGGGAGACAACCGCAGCAGACGCAGCGTGTTGGACACCTGCGGCCGGGAACGGCCGATCCGGTCCGCCAGCTGGTCATGCGTGCACTTGAAGTCCTTGAGCAGCTGGTCGTACGCGGCGGCTTCTTCCAACGGGTTCAGTTGAGCCCGGTGCAGGTTCTCCAGGAGGGCGTCCAGGAGCAGCTTCTCGTCGTCCGTAGCCCGGACGATGGCCGGGATGCGCTCCAGGCCCGCCTCGCGGCAGGCCCTCCAGCGCCGTTCGCCCATGATGAGCTCGAAGCGGTCAGCCCCGATCTTGCGCACCACGACCGGCTGGAGAAGGCCGACCTCCTTGATGGAGGTGACCAGCTCCGCGAGCGCGTCCTCGTCAAAGACCTCACGCGGCTGACGCGGATTCGGTGTGATGGAGTCGAGCGGCACCTCGGCGAAGTACGCGCCGGCCACATCGCCCGAGCCCGTCGGCTCGGACTCCGACATCGGCGAGCTCGGCTCCGGCACGAGGGGAGTGGCCCCGAGTGTGGCCACCTTGGCGGCTGCCACACCCCGCTCCGTGGTCAGAACGGGCGACGAGGCCCCGGAGCCGGCGGACGACAGCTGCTTCTCCTGTGGAGCGGCTGGGATCAGGGCACCGAGCCCTCGCCCCAACCCTCGACGACGCTCACTCACTGGATCCCCTCCGAATTGCTCTGCTGACTGATCGAACCGCCCGTGTGGGCGTGCTGTCCCTCGTAGTGCACCCCAACGCCTCGTAGCGCGATCTCGCGGGCTGCTTCGAGGTACGACAGCGAACCGCTGGACCCAGGGTCGTAGGTAAGCACGGTCTGCCCGTAGCTCGGTGCCTCGGAAATACGGACCGACCGGGGGATGCTGGTCCTCAGCACTTCCTTGCCGAAGTGGGTGCGAACCTCCTCCGCGACCTGCGACGCCAGCCGGGTCCGGCCGTCGTACATGGTGAGCAGGATGGTCGAGACATGCAGGTCCGGATTCAAGTGGCCCCGTACCAGCTCCACGTTCCGCAGGAGCTGGCCCAGGCCCTCCAGTGCGTAGTACTCACACTGGATGGGGATCAGCACCTCCGCGCCGGCCACCAGCGCGTTGACCGTCAGCAGGCCCAGCGAGGGCGGGCAGTCGATCAGGATGTAATCCAGCGGCTGCTCATACGCCTGGATGGCGCGCTGGAGTCGACTCTCCCGCGCCACCAGCGACACCAGCTCGATCTCCGCACCGGCGAGATCGATGGTGGCTGGGGCACAGAAGAGACCTTCGACGTCCGGGACGGGCTGAACCACGTCGGAGAGCGGCTTGCTCTCCACCAGGACGTCATAGATTGAGGGAACTTCGGCGTGATGATCGATACCCAGAGCCGTCGAGGCATTGCCCTGCGGGTCGAGGTCCACCACCAGAACCCGTGCCCCGTGAAGTGCCAGCGACGCGGCGAGGTTGACCGTCGAGGTGGTCTTGCCCACCCCGCCCTTCTGGTTGGCCACGACCATGACGCGGGTCTGCTCGGGCCGCGGCAGCCCCTCGCCGGCTCGGCCAAGGGCCTCCACCGCCAGCTGGGCCGCACGACCGATGGGTGTGTCGTCCATCGGCGGCGGTGTTTCACGTGAAACACCGTTCCCCGCCGATTCGGTTCGGGGGCCGGGGACCGGATCGGTCATCGGCCCCGCGATGTTGGCGTCGGACCGCAAGGATTCACTCTCCTCGACTTCAGGCTCGCAATGAGCAGAGCCTGTCATGGTTTCGGGGTCGTGAACCAGCGAGGCCCGCTCTTCTGTGGATGAAACCACTTCTGTGGACAACTCCGTAGCCCTAACGGGCCTGCGATGGGGAGGGGCGGCCGCCTCATGACCGCGGCCGATGATTCCATGCAGCAGAGAACGACGTTTCACGTGAAACACGATGCCTCCGCAGCGTAGCCACGGAGGCACGACACTCCGCGCAGGGCTCAGCGACGACGTCGCGTCCGGCTGGTCCGCGCTGCCTTGGCTCGCTTTGCGGCGAACCTCACACCGCCCGGGCTCTCGCCGACCACCACCCGGACGACGGTGGACGTCGGGTCGACCACGCCCTCGCCGACGTGCAGCACCTCGGTGTCCACCACACCCAGCTTGCTGAGCGCGGCACGCGCCCCGTTGATCTCCTCCTCGGCGGTGTCGCCCTTGAGCGCGAGCATCTCGCCGTACGGACGCAGCAGGGGCACACCCCAGCCGGCCAGCCGGTCCAGCGGGGCCACCGCCCGCGCTGTCACCACGTGCACCGGCTGCAAGGAGCCGAGAACCTCCTCGGCCCGCCCGCGGACAACCGTCACATGGTCGAGCCCCAGCAGTTCCACGACCTCTTGGAGAAAGTTCGTCCGGCGCAGCAGCGGTTCCAGCAGGGTGATCTTCAGGTCAGGGCGCACCAGAGCCAGGGGAATGCCCGGCAGCCCGGCCCCCGACCCCACGTCGCAGACCGTGACCCCCTCGGGAACGACCTCGGAGAGCACCGCACAGTTCAGCAGGTGCCTCTCCCACAGACGGGGGACCTCGCGCGGCCCGATCAGTCCGCGCGTGACCCCCGCGTCCGCCAGCAGTTCCGCGTACCGGACAGCCTCGGGAAAGCGCTCACCGAACACTTCCCGGGCCTCGTCGGGCGCCTGGGGAAGCGCTACTTCCTCCGTCACAGGGGGACCGTCCTTCCGTACCGCACTACCAACCATGGGTGGCTGTCTATCAGGCTGACAAAGATCGGCCCCGTCTGCGAACAGACGGGGCCGACAGGTAAGGAGCCGGTCAGGCCGGCAGGACGACGACGAAGCGCTGCGGCTCCTCGCCCTCCGATTCGCTGCGCAGGCCGGCCGCGGCGACCGCGTCGTGCACGACCTTGCGCTCGAAGGGCGTCATCGGGTCCAGCTTCACCGGCTCACCGGTGCTCTTGACCTTGTCCGCCGCCGTGGCACCCAGCCCGGCGAGCTCCGTGCGCTTCTTCGCCCGGAACCCGGCGATGTCCAGCATCAGACGGCTCCGATCACCGGTCTCCCGGTGCACGGCGAGCCGCGTCAGCTCCTGAAGCGCCTCCAGGACCTCACCGTCGCGACCCACGAGCTTCTGCAGTTCGCGCGCCGAGTCGCTGATGATCGAGACCGCGGCCCGGTCCGCCTCGACGTCCATGTCGATGTCGCCGTCGAGGTCGGCGATGTCCAGCAGACCCTCAAGGTAGTCCGCTGCGATCTCCCCTTCCTGCTCAAGGCGGGTCAGGGTGTCGCTGCCCTCAGCGGCCGTGGAGGTGGTGCCTTCCGTCACGGATGGACTCCTTCTTACTTCTTGGACGGGTGCTTGGGCCGCTGCGGGCCCTTGCGCTGTCCGGACTTGGCTTGGCGTGAGGAGCCGGATGCGGTCTTGCCCGCCGGCTTCGACTTGTCGTCCTGCGCGGTGCTCTTCTTCAGGGAGGTCTTGGACGCCGGCTCGTCGGCGTCGTCGTCCTTTCCACCCTGATGGGCCGCACCGGTCTGGCGCTGCGCCTTCGTCTGCCGCTTGGGCTGCTGACGGCGCTGCGAGGTGCCACCCTCCGCCTCGGCGACGGCCGTGTCGCTCTTGGCCACCGTGCCGTCCTCCTGGGGAGCGAGCCCCAGCTTGGCCAGTCCGACGACGAACTTCCGCTCGATGTCGTTGCGGTCCGGGCCCTTGGCCACGATCCGCTTGACGGTGTTGCGCCGGGTCCGGCCACGGACCTCGCCGTGCGCGGTGACGCTCTTCAGCACGCGCCCGAGGTACTGCTCCTGGGCCTTGCTGCCCGGCGTCGGGTTCTGGTTGATCACGTACATCTGCTGACCCATGGTCCAGACGTTCGTGGTGAGCCAGTAGACGAGGACACCGACGGGGAAGTTGATGCCCATGACCGCGAAGATCAGCGGGAAGATGTACATCAGCATCTTCTGCTGCTGCATGTACGGCGTCTTGACCGTCAGGTCGACGTTCTTCGTCATCAGCTGGCGCTGCGTGAAGAACTGCGAGGCCGACATCATCACGATCATGACCGCGGTGACGACCCGGACGTCGGTCAGCGAAGCCCCGAGGGCGTCGACCTTCTCCGCGCTGTCCATGAACTTGGCGGCCAGCGGAGCACCGAAGATGTGGGCCTGACGGGCGCTGTCCAGCAGCGACTGGTCGATGACGCCGATCTTCTTGTTCGACGCGATCGCGGAGAGTACGTGGTACAGCGCGAAGAAGAACGGCGACTGCGCGATGATCGGCAGGCACGAGGAGAGCGGGTTGGTACCCGTCTCCTTGTACAGCTTCATCATCTCTTCGGACTGACGCTGCTTGTCGCTCTTGTAGCGCTCCTGGATCGCCTTCATCTTCGGCTGGAGCAGCTGCATGTTCCGCGTCGACTTGATCTGCTTGACGAACAGCGGGATCAGACAGATGCGGATGAGCACCACGAGGGACACGATGGACAGGCCCCAGGCCCATCCGGTGTCAGGGCCGAAGATCGCCCCGTACAACTTGTGGAACTGGACGATGACCCAGGAGACGGGCCAGGTGATGAAGCTGAACAGACTGGCAATCGTGTCCACTAATCAGGCTCCTTGAGCATTGGGCGAAGTCTCTGCGGCCGAACTCGGGAGCTCGGTGGCCGAACCCCCGGGAGGCACGTCAGCGGCGGAGTCCCCGCCCTTGCCGCCGCGTATGGCGCTGCGCAGCAGTTCGTGCCAACGCGGACGTTTGCGTGGTGGTACATAGTCCACGCCGCCGGGTGACCACGGATTGCATCGCAGGATGCGCCAGGCCGTCAGCGCTGTTCCCTTGATCGCTCCGTGCCGGTCGATCGCCGTATATCCATAGTGGGAACACGACGGGTAGTAACGGCAGACAGGCCCGAGAAGTGGGCTGATCGTCCACTGGTACAGCTTGATGAGAGCCAGCAGCGGGTACTTCATCGCACGCCCCCTCCCAGCAGCCGCTGCAAGGCGGCGTCCAGGTCTCGGGCCAGCTGTTCATGGCCGGCGTCGCCCGCTCCGGGCAACGCTCGTACGACAACCAGGCTACCGGGGGGCAGCAGGGCGAGCCGTTCTCGGACCAGGTGGCGAAGCCTGCGCTTCACCGCTGTGCGAACGACCGCACCACCCACGGCTTTGCTGACAACGAAACCCGCACGCGGCGGGGGAACGTTCTCCCCAGGCACGTGCGGGTCGGTTGCACCGTTACGTAGATGGACGACGAGGAGCGGGCGACCGGCCCGGCGTCCTCGTCGTACCGCGGTCGCGAAGTCCTCGCGCCGCCTCAGCCGATTCTCGGAAGGCAGCACGTCATGACGACCTGTACGCGATCAGGCGGACAGGCTGGCGCGACCCTTGCTACGGCGGGACGCGAGAATCGCGCGGCCGGCACGGGTGCGCATACGCAGCCGGAAGCCGTGGGTCTTCGCGCGACGACGGTTGTTCGGCTGGAAGGTGCGCTTGCTCACTCGGGGGCTCCAGAAATGACTCGTGTGTTGGCGGGACATCGCCTGGCTGTCACCGTGCGCCCACGAGAGACTCGCGTAAACGCCCTAGTGCACCGCATTCACAATCACAGATCGTGATCTTTGCCCATCGGAGGCAGGCGGCAGCAGCCATCGACAACTCGACCTGGTCACGGTACGCGCGGCTACGCCATCCGGTCAAACCGACCCTGTCGGACCCCCCATTGTGCACAGGCTGTGGACAACGACTTGAACGTCGCGGGTCGGGCTGACTACCGTGGCTGAACCCCGGTTCTTTTTCTTCCCGCCTGCCGGTCCTCACCCACCCCGACCCATACCGTCCCGAGAACCACACATTCGTGGGACCAGCGAGAGAGCGTGCCCTGTGGCTGACGTACCTGCCGATCTTGCCGCAGTGTGGCCGCGAGTGCTGGAGCAGCTCCTCGGGGAGGGGCAGCAGGGCATCGAGCCGAAGGACAAGCAGTGGATCGAGCGCTGCCAGCCGCTCGCCCTGGTCGCCGACACCGCGCTGCTCGCCGTCCCCAACGAATGGGGCAAGCGGGTCCTCGAAGGCCGCCTCGCCCCGCTCATCAGCGAGACGCTGAGCCGCGAGTGCGGGCGGCCCATCCGGATCGCGATCACGGTCGACGACTCCGCGGGCGAGCCGTCGGGCCCGCCGGCGCCCCCGATGCACCAGTCCCCCCCGCCACCCCACCGCTACCAGGGCCCGCAGCACGACGAGGGCCGGCACGGCGACGCGTACGACGGCTACGGCAGCCGGCCCGCGGACGACGGGATGCCCACCGCGCGCCCCGCCTACCCGGACTACCAGCAGCAGCGCCCGGAGCCCGGCGCCTGGCCGCGCACCCAGGAGGACCTGTCCTGGCAGCAGCCCCGGCTCGGCGGATTCCAGGACCGCGAACCGTCCGCCGACCAGTGGCGCGAGCCGTACGGCGGCCGTTCCCCGCAGCAGCCGCAGCACGACTACCGTCCGCAGCCGCCGGAGCGCCAGCAGTACGAGCCCCAGCACGGCGAGCGTTCCCGTCCCGAGCTCCCGGAGCCGCAGCACCGTCCCGGCGCCGGCACCGGCCGCCCCGGGGGAGCCCCGGGGCCGATGGGCGCCCAGCCCTCACCGGCGGCCGGACCCGGTGAGCCGCACGCCCGGCTGAACCCGAAGTACCTCTTCGACACCTTCGTCATCGGGGCCTCGAACCGCTTCGCGCACGCCGCGGCCGTGGCAGTGGCCGAGGCGCCCGCGAAGGCGTACAACCCCTTGTTCGTCTACGGGGAGTCGGGACTCGGCAAGACCCATCTGCTGCACGCCATCGGGCACTACGCGCGGAGTCTGTACCCGGGCACCCGGGTGCGCTACGTGAGCTCCGAGGAGTTCACCAACGAGTTCATCAACTCGATCCGCGACGGCAAGGGCGACACCTTCCGCAAGCGGTACCGCGACGTCGACATCCTGCTCGTGGACGACATCCAGTTCCTGGCGAGCAAGGAGTCGACGCAGGAGGAGTTCTTCCACACCTTCAACACGCTGCACAACGCCAACAAGCAGATCGTGCTCTCCTCCGACCGGCCGCCGAAGCAACTGGTCACTCTCGAGGACCGGTTGCGGAATCGTTTCGAGTGGGGGCTGACCACCGACGTACAGCCTCCCGAGCTGGAGACCCGGATCGCGATCCTGCGCAAGAAGGCGGTGCAGGAGCAGCTCAACGCCCCTCCGGAGGTGCTGGAGTTCATCGCCTCCCGCATCTCGCGCAACATCCGTGAGCTGGAGGGCGCTCTCATCCGGGTGACGGCCTTCGCGAGCCTCAACCGGCAGCCCGTGGACCTGGGACTCACGGAGATCGTGCTGAAGGATCTGATCCCCGGCGGCGAGGACACGGCCCCGGAGATCACGGCGACCGCCATCATGGCGGCGACCGCGGACTACTTCGGCCTGACGGTGGAAGACCTCTGCGGTTCGTCGCGCAGCCGCGTCCTGGTGACGGCCCGGCAGATCGCCATGTACCTGTGCCGCGAGCTGACCGATCTCTCGCTGCCGAAGATCGGTGCCCAGTTCGGCGGCCGGGACCACACGACGGTGATGCACGCCGACCGCAAGATCCGGGCACTGATGGCGGAGCGGCGTTCCATCTACAACCAGGTCACCGAACTCACGAACCGCATCAAGAACGGCTGACGGCGCCCCGCGCCGGCACCCGCACGCACCCCGAGGGCGCTGTGCGGACTCGTCAGGAGTCCGCACAGCGCCCTTCCTTGTTCCCCGAAAGCGGGCCGGCAACCCGCTTCGCGCGGCTCCGGACGCCCGCCGACCGTCCACCGGGCCGTCTCCCGGAGGCCCCGCCCTGTTCGATTAACCGCGA
This sequence comes from Streptomyces sp. SID9727, assembly GCF_010550605.1. Classification (GTDB taxonomy): domain Bacteria; phylum Actinomycetota; class Actinomycetes; order Streptomycetales; family Streptomycetaceae; genus Streptomyces. Next base: position 21,236 of record NZ_JAAGNI010000106.1, on the reverse strand, counting down.
GGTCACGGGTGTTCTCCACAGATCCGGGCACTTTTTTCCCTCCACAGCCTGGGGATCCAAAAGTTGTCCATACTGCATCCACAGGCAGAAGCTCGGGGAGGACATCTGGCCAGCTCAGCGGGTTGGGGATTTGTGGTCAACGATGATCCACAGCCTGTGGACAAAATTTTCATCCACAGGCTGCGCTCTCGGTTGTCCACCGACTGCCCACAGGTCCGGGACCGTTTTCCCCAGCAGGAGGCCGCTTCTCCACATCGCTGTCCACTGTTCGGCAACGCGACAGGCCCCGTCACCACCCCGAGTGAAAGGCGTCACACCAAGGGGCAGGGTTGGCCTGTGGGGAACGGGGGTAAAGCTGGGGACAGACCTGGGGAGAAACTGCCCTCCCCTGTGTACGGGTTGTGCACAACTTCCGGGTGTCCACAGAAAGCCCGGGTTGTCCACCGGTTCCACCCACAGGGTCGGTGGATAAAAAACCGGCTCTGAGCTGCGGAAACGGGGTTATCCACGGTTTCCACAGGGCCTACTACTACCACCACCCATAGTTAGCCCGGAATCCGTTTCGAAGTGGGTCCTGTGCACAACTCGCCCTCGGAGCGCTCCGGGCCGCTCGCCGCGATTTGACCCCGAGCAGCAACGAGTGTCGGTGCGGTGCGTCAGACTGGTCCCCGGCGTCCTCCCCCTCTCATCGGCGGAGCGACCCGACCAGACGACGAAGGCCGACGACGACGAAGGCCGACAGGGCGAAAACAGCAGGAGGCGGTTCCGGTGAAGATCCGGGTGGAGCGCGATGTACTCGCGGAGGCGGTGGCCTGGGTGGCCCGCAGCCTTCCGGCCCGTCCGCCGGCGCCCGTTCTCGCGGGCCTTCTGCTGAAGGCCGAGGACGGCGCGCTCAGCTTCTCCAGCTTCGACTACGAGGTCTCGGCACGCGTCTCCGTGGAGGCCGAGGTCGAGGAGGACGGCACCGTCCTCGTCTCCGGCCGGCTGCTCGCCGACATCTGCCGCGCCCTCCCCAACCGTCCGGTGGAGATCTCCACAGACGGTGTACGGGCGACGGTCTCCTGCGGCTCCTCGCGATTCACACTCCACACCCTTCCTGTGGAGGAGTACCCCGCGCTCCCGCAGATGCCGACCGCGACCGGCACCGTGCCCGGTGAGGTCTTCGCCTCCGCCGCCGCCCAGGTCGCCATCGCCGCCGGCCGCGACGACACGCTGCCCGTCCTGACCGGCGTCCGCATCGAGATCGAGGGCGACACCGTCACCCTCGCCTCCACCGACCGCTACCGCTTCGCGGTCCGCGAGTTCCTCTGGAAGCCGGAGGACCCGGAGGCTTCCGCCGTCGCCCTGGTGCCCGCCAAGACGCTGCTGGACACCGCCAAGGCCCTCACCAGCGGTGACACGGTCACCCTGGCGCTGTCCGGCTCCGGCGCGGGCGAGGGGCTCATCGGGTTCGAGGGCGCCGGACGGCGTACGACCACCCGACTGCTCGAAGGCGACCTGCCGAAGTACCGGACGCTCTTCCCCACCGAGTTCAACTCGGTCGCCGTGATCGAGACCGCCCCGTTCGTCGAGGCCGTCAAGCGCGTCGCCCTGGTGGCCGAGCGCAACACCCCGGTGCGGCTGACCTTCGAGCAGGGCGTCCTGATCCTGGAGGCCGGCTCCAGCGACGACGCACAGGCTGTGGAAAGGGTCGACGCCGTGCTGGAGGGCGACGACATCTCGATCGCCTTCAACCCGACCTTCCTGCTCGACGGCCTCAGCGCCATCGACTCCCCGGTCGCCCAGCTCTCGTTCACGACCTCCACCAAGCCGGCGCTCCTCAGCGGCCGCCCGGCCGTGGACGCCGAGGCGGACGACGCGTACAAGTACCTGATCATGCCGGTCCGCCTCTCCGGCTGACCTCCCCGGCCCCGCCCCGGCGGGGCCCGACGGGCGTGTTCAGCGCCGAGCACGCCCGGCGTCCTGTCCCCTTCCGGGCGTAGGCTCGGACTTGGGTACGAATCGGCACAACGCTAAGGAATCTCTGATGGAGCTCGGTCTCGTCGGCCTCGGCAAGATGGGCGGCAACATGCGCGAGCGCATCCGCCGCGCAGGCCACACCGTCATCGGTTACGACCGGAACCCGGATCTCGCCGATGTCCACAGCCTGGAAGAGCTTGTGGGCAGCCTCAAGGGTCCCCGGGTCGTATGGGTGATGGTCCCGGCCGGAGCCGCGACCCAGTCCACCGTCGACGAGCTGGCCGAGCTGCTCTCGCCCGGCGACATCGTCGTGGACGGCGGCAACAGCCGCTGGACCGACGACGAGAAGCACGCGGAGGAGCTGCGCGCCAAGGGCATCGGCTTCGTGGACTGCGGCGTCTCCGGCGGCGTCTGGGGCCTGGAGAACGGCTACGCGCTCATGTACGGCGGCGACGCCGAGGACGTGGCCAAGGTTCAGCCGGTCTTCGACGCCCTGAAGCCCGAGGGTGACTTCGGCGCGGTCCACGCGGGCAAGGTCGGCGCCGGCCACTTCGCCAAGATGGTCCACAACGGCATCGAGTACGCCATGATGCAGGCGTACGCCGAGGGCTGGGAGCTCCTGGAGAAGGTCGACTCCGTCACCGACGTGCGCGAGGTCTTCCGCTCCTGGCAGGAGGGCACGGTCATCCGTTCCTGGCTGCTCGACCTGGCGGTCAACGCCCTGGACGACGACGAGCACCTCGACAAGCTCCGTGGCTACGCGGCCGACTCGGGCGAGGGCCGCTGGACGGTGGAGGCCGCGATCGACAACGCGGTGCCGCTGCCCGCGATCACCGCGTCGCTCTTCGCGCGCTTCGCCTCGCGTCAGGACGACTCCCCGCAGATGAAGATGATCGCCGCGCTGCGCAACCAGTTCGGCGGCCACGCGGTCGAGAACAAGAAGTAACCCCGCAACGAGGAGCGGGCGGGGCCGACCGCCCCTCCCGCCGCCGGAGCACGAAGCAGGAAGCAGGAAGCCGGGAAGGTCGGCGCACATCATGCACGTCACGCATCTGTCGCTGGCCGACTTCCGCTCGTACGCCCGGGCCGAGGTGTCCCTCGACCCGGGCGTCACCGCGTTCGTGGGGGCCAACGGCCAGGGCAAGACGAATCTGGTGGAGGCGGTCGGCTATCTCGCCACACTCGGCAGCCACCGCGTCTCGTCCGACGCCCCGCTCGTCCGCATGGGCGCCGAGCGGGCGGTGATCAGGGCGGCCGTCACCCAGGGCGAGCGCTCGCAGCTGGTCGAACTCGAACTCAACCCGGGCAAGGCGAACCGCGCCCGGATCAACAGATCGTCGCAGGTCAGACCTCGTGACGTGCTCGGCATCGTGCGAACGGTGCTGTTCGCACCGGAGGACCTGGCCCTGGTGAAGGGCGACCCCGGCGAGCGCCGGCGGTTCCTGGACGAGCTGGTCACCGCGCGGTCGCCGCGGATGGCCGGGGTGCGCTCCGACTACGAGCGGGTGCTCAAGCAGCGGAACACGCTGCTGAAGTCCGCCGCGATGGCCCGCAGGCACGGCGGGCGCTCCCTGGACCTGTCGACGCTCGACGTGTGGGACCAGCATCTGGCCGGGGTGGGCGCGGAGCTGCTGGCCCAGCGCCTGGACCTGATCGGCACGCTCCAGCCGCTGGCGGACAAGGCGTACGGGGACGTGGCGCCCGGCGGCGGCCCGGTGGCCCTGGACTACCGCAGTTCCGTCGGCGGCGAGGCCGGCCCCGCGCGGACGCGTGAGGAGCTGTACGCACAGCTCATCGAGGCCATGGCCGGGGTCCGCAAGCAGGAGATCGAGCGCGGAGTGACACTGGTCGGCCCGCACCGCGACGACCTGGTGCTGAGCCTGCGCGGGATGCCCGCCAAGGGGTACGCGAGCCACGGGGAGTCCTGGTCGTACGCGCTGGCGCTGCGCCTCGCCTCGTACGAGCTGCTGCGCGGCGAGGGCAACGAACCGGTGCTGGTGCTGGACGACGTGTTCGCCGAGCTGGACGCCCGCCGCAGGGAGCGGCTGGCGGAGCTCGTGGCGCCGGCCGAGCAGGTGCTGGTGACCGCGGCGGTGGACGACGACGTGCCGGGCACACTCGCGGGGACGCGGTACGCGGTGTCCGCCGGCGAGGTGGAGCGGGTGTGAGCGGCGACGGAGAGGGGAAGGCCCCCGGCGGCGAGGACCGGGCGAAGCCGGCGGAGCCCTCCGGCGTCGACCTGGCCCGGGTCGCCCTGCGCGCGGCGAAGGAGCAGGCGCGGGCGCGCGGTGAGGCGGCGCAGCAGAAGAAGCAGGCCAGGCGCGGCGGCGGGCTGCGCTCCGGGGCGCGGCGGGACGGCCGCGATCCGCTTCCGCTGGGTGCCGCGATCAACCGGCTGATCACCGAGCGCGGCTGGGAGACCCCGGCGGCGGTGGGCGGGGTGATGGGCCGCTGGCCGCAGATCGTCGGCGACGACCTCGCCCTGCACTGCGTGCCCGTGCGGTACGACGAGGAGCCGGATCAGCGGGTGCTGACGGTGCAGTGCGATTCGACGGCCTGGGCGACGCAGCTGCGGCTGCTGGCCCCCCAGCTGGTGGCCCGGCTCAACGCGGACCTGGGCAACGGCACGGTGCGGATGATCAAGGTGCTGGGTCCTGGCGGGCCGCAGCACCGGTTCGGCCCGCTGCGTGCCCCGGGGAGCACGGGCCCGGGCGACACCTACGGCTGACCCGCTGTGACCTGGGCTTTTGGTGGCCGCGGCCGGACCCGCACCGCGTCCCGGCCGCCCGGGGACCCGAGGACATGGCATCTGAAACCAGCTCGTGGTGAGCGGGCGTCCCTCACCGTAGCGGAGGGCTGACAGGCCGAAGCGCTCAACGCCTGCGTGAGCCCCTTGAGGCCCCGCCCCGAATATGGGGAGTCGTCAGCCGCTCATTCAGGGCGGCACATGCGTACTCAGGTGCCCGCAAACCCCCATTCGGGTCGGCGCTACCGGTAGACTGATGAACAATCCCGCGTCTTGCGGGATTCGTCGATACAAGCCGAACGACGCAGCCGCTCCCGCCTGCCCGGAGAACGGCCTGTGCTGTGCCAGAAAGGGCGCTTCGTGGCCGATTCCGGCAACCCCAACGAGAACATTCCGTCCACCCAGGGGGAGGGCGACGCCGCTCCCGCCCCGGCCGAGGCACAGTCCTCGTACGACGCCAGCGCGATCACCGTGCTGGAGGGCCTGGACGCGGTCCGCAAGCGACCCGGCATGTACATCGGCTCGACCGGTGAGCGCGGTCTCCACCACCTCGTGCAGGAGGTCGTGGACAACTCGGTCGACGAGGCCATGGCCGGGCACGCGGACACCATCGACGTCACGATCCTCGCCGACGGCGGGGTGCGCGTGATCGACAACGGCCGTGGCATCCCGGTCGGCATCGTGCCGTCCGAGGGCAAGCCCGCCGTCGAGGTCGTGCTCACCGTCCTGCACGCGGGCGGCAAGTTCGGCGGCGGCGGTTACGCCGTCTCCGGTGGTCTGCACGGCGTCGGCGTCTCCGTCGTCAACGCCCTGTCCACGCGGGTGGCCGTCGAGGTGAAGACCGACGGGTACCGCTGGACCCAGGACTACAAGTTCGGTGTCCCGACCGCCCCGCTGGCGCGTAACGAGGCCACCGACGAGACGGGTACAAGCGTCACCTTCTGGGCCGACGGCGACATCTTCGAGACGACCGAGTACTCCTTCGAGACGCTCTCGCGCCGCTTCCAGGAGATGGCCTTCCTCAACAAGGGCCTCACCCTCAAGCTGACCGACGAGCGCGAGTCGGCGAAGGCGACGGCCGGCGCGGACAGCGCCGAAGCGGTGGACGTTCCCGAGGAGGAAGTGGCCCGCTCGGTCACGTACCACTACGAGAACGGCATCGTCGACTTCGTCAAGTACCTCAACTCCCGCAAGGGCGATGTCATCCACCAGTCGGTGATCGACATCGAGGCCGAGGACAAGGACCGGCTGCTCTCGGTCGAGATCGCCATGCAGTGGAACACGCAGTACAGCGAGGGTGTCTACTCCTTCGCCAACGCGATCCACACGCATGAGGGCGGTACGCACGAGGAGGGCTTCCGCGCCGCGCTGACCTCCCTGGTCAACCGGTACGCGCGTGACAAGAAGCTGCTCCGGGAGAAGGACGACAACCTCACCGGCGAGGACGTCCGCGAGGGCTTGACCGCGATCATCTCGGTGAAGCTGGGCGAGCCGCAGTTCGAGGGCCAGACGAAGACCAAGCTGGGCAACACGGAGGCCAAGACCTTCGTGCAGAAGGTCGTCCACGAGCAGCTGACGGACTGGTTCGACCGCAACCCCAACGAGGCGGCCGACATCATCCGCAAGGGCATCGCCGCCTCGACCGCCCGTGTGGCGGCCCGCAAGGCCCGCGACCTGACCCGGCGCAAGGGGCTGCTGGAGAGCGCCTCGCTCCCCGGCAAGCTCAGCGACTGCCAGTCGAACGACCCCACCAAGTGCGAGATCTTCATCGTCGAGGGTGACTCCGCCGGCGGCTCGGCCAAGTCCGGCCGCAACCCGATGTACCAGGCGATCCTGCCGATCCGGGGCAAGATCCTGAACGTCGAGAAGGCCCGGGTCGACAAGATCCTCCAGAACACCGAGGTCCAGGCGCTGATCTCGGCGTTCGGCACCGGGGTCCACGAGGACTTCGACATCGAGAAGCTCCGCTATCACAAGATCATCCTGATGGCGGACGCCGATGTCGACGGCCAGCACATCAACACCCTGCTGCTGACGTTCCTGTTCCGCTTCATGCGTCCGCTGGTCGAGGCCGGCCACGTCTATCTGTCCCGCCCTCCGCTGTACAAGATCAAGTGGGGTCGCGACGACTCCGAGTACGCGTACTCGGACCGCGAGCGGGACGCCCTGGTCGCGCTCGGCAAGCAGAACGGCAAGCGGATCAAGGAAGACTCGATCCAGCGCTTCAAGGGTCTCGGCGAGATGAACGCCGAAGAGCTGCGCGTCACCACGATGGACGTCGACCACCGGGTGCTCGGCCAGGTCACGCTGGACGACGCGGCGCAGGCCGACGACCTGTTCTCGGTGCTCATGGGTGAGGACGTCGAGGCGCGGCGCTCGTTCATCCAGCGCAACGCCAAGGACGTCCGCTTCCTCGACATCTGAGTCGGCCGTACAAGCAAGCCGCAGCGCGAAAGGACTTTGACCAGCAATGGCCGACGAGAACACCCCCGCACCCGTGACGCCCGAAGACGTTCCGCCCGTCGAGGGCGTGGGCATGCGTGTCGAGCCCGTCGGGCTCGAGACGGAGATGCAGCGCTCCTACCTCGACTACGCGATGTCCGTCATCGTCTCGCGTGCGCTGCCCGACGTGCGGGACGGCCTCAAGCCCGTCCACCGCCGGGTGCTGTACGCGATGTACGACGGCGGCTACCGGCCCGAGAAGGGCTTCTACAAGTGCGCCCGCGTCGTCGGTGACGTCATGGGTACGTACCACCCGCACGGCGACTCCTCGATCTACGACGCCCTGGTCCGCCTGGCCCAGCCCTGGTCGATGCGCATGCCGCTGGTGGACTCCAACGGCAACTTCGGTTCCCCGGGCAACGACCCGGCCGCCGCCATGCGGTACACCGAGTGCAAGATGATGCCGCTGTCCATGGAGATGGTCCGGGACATCGACGAGGAGACCGTCGACTTCCAGGACAACTACGACGGCCGCAACCAGGAGCCGACGGTCCTCCCGGCGCGCTTCCCGAACCTGCTGGTCAACGGCTCCGCGGGCATCGCGGTCGGCATGGCGACCAACATCCCGCCGCACAACCTGCGCGAGGTCGCGTCCGGCGCCCAGTGGTACCTGGAGAACCCGGAAGCCTCGCAGGAGGAGCTGCTGGACGCCCTGATCGAGCGGATCAAGGGCCCGGACTTCCCCACCGGCGCGCTGGTCGTCGGCCGCAAGGGCATCGAGGAGGCGTACCGCACCGGGCGCGGCTCGATCACGATGCGCGCGGTCGTGGCGGTCGAGGAGATCCAGAACCGCCAGTGCCTGGTCGTCACGGAGCTTCCGTACCAGACCAACCCCGACAACCTCGCGCAGAAGATCGCCGACCTGGTGAAGGACGGCAAGGTCGGCGGCATCGCCGACGTGCGCGACGAGACCTCCTCGCGTACCGGCCAGCGCCTGGTCGTCGTACTGAAGCGGGACGCGGTCGCCAAGGTCGTCCTGAACAACCTGTACAAGCACACCGACCTGCAGTCGAACTTCGGCGCCAACATGCTGGCGCTGGTGGACGGTGTGCCGCGCACCCTGTCGATCGACGCGTTCATCCGCCACTGGGTGACGCACCAGATCGAGGTCATCGTCCGGCGTACGAAGTTCCGGCTGCGCAAGGCCGAGGAGCGCGCGCACATCCTGCGCGGCCTGCTCAAGGCCCTGAACGCCATCGACGAGGTCATCGCCCTCATCCGGCGCAGCCAGACCGTCGAGATCGCCCGTGAGGGCCTGATGGGCCTGCTGGAGATCGACGAGCTCCAGGCGAACGCGATCCTGGAGATGCAGCTGCGCCGGCTGGCCGCGCTGGAGCACCAGAAGATCACCGCCGAGCACGACGAGCTCCAGGCGAAGATCAACGAGTACAACGAGATCCTGGCCTCGCCCGCGCGGCAGCGGCAGATCGTCAGCGAGGAGCTGGCGGCGATCGTCGACAAGTTCGGCGACGACCGGCGCTCCAAGCTGGTGCCCTTCGAGGGTGACATGTCCATCGAGGACCTGATCGCCGAGGAGGACATCGTCGTCACGATCACCCGCGGCGGCTATGTGAAGCGCACCAAGACGGACGACTACCGCTCGCAGAAGCGCGGCGGCAAGGGCGTGCGCGGCACGAAGCTCAGGGAAGACGACATCGTCGACCACTTCTTCGTGTCCACGACGCACCACTGGCTGCTGTTCTTCACCAACAAGGGCCGGGTCTACCGGGCCAAGGCGTACGAGCTGCCGGACGCCGGCCGGGACGCGCGCGGCCAGCACGTCGCCAACCTGCTGGCCTTCCAGCCGGACGAGAAGATCGCCCAGATCCTCGCGATCCGCGACTACGACGCCGCGCCCTACCTGATCCTGGCCACCCAGGGCGGTCTGGTGAAGAAGACCGCGCTGAAGGACTACGACTCTCCGCGCTCCGGCGGTGTCATCGCGATCAACCTGCGCGAGACGGCGGACGGCGCCGACGACGAGCTGATCGGCGCGGAGCTGGTCTCGGCCGAGGACGATCTGCTGCTCATCAGCAAGAAGGCCCAGTCGATCAGGTTCACCGCGACGGACGAGGCGCTGCGGCCGATGGGCCGCGCCACCTCGGGCGTCAAGGGCATGAGTTTCCGCGAGGGAGACGAACTGCTCTCGATGAATGTCGTCAGGCCCGGTACTTTCGTGTTCACTGCCACCGACGGCGGTTACGCGAAGCGGACCGCGGTCGACGAGTACCGCGTCCAGGGCCGCGGCGGCCTCGGTATCAAGGCCGCCAAGATCGTGGAGGACCGGGGCTCGCTGGTCGGCGCGCTGGTGGTGGAGGAGACGGACGAGATCCTCGCCATCACGCTCGGCGGCGGTGTGATTCGTACGCGAGTCAACGAAGTCAGGGAGACGGGCCGTGACACCATGGGCGTCCAACTGATCAATCTGGGCAAGCGCGATGCCGTCGTCGGCATCGCCCGCAACGCCGAGGCGGGCCGCGAGGCCGACGAGGTCGACGGACCCGTCGACAGCGACGCCGCAGGCGGGACGACCGAGGCGACCACGGCCGACGAGGCCGCGGGCAGCACGGTCGACAGCAATGTCGAGGGCACGTCGCCCTCGACCGGGGAGCACGAGGAGTAGAGCGTGAGTGGAGCCACGGGCGCCGGTTCGGCCGCTTCCGGAGCCGGAGGTAACGGTGCCCGTGGCCCCGCCACGGACTCCCAAGGGGGCACTGTGACGGATACGCGGGGCCCTCAGCCCCAATACGAGGGTTACGCGACCGGGCCGCTGCCCGGCGAGCGGGAACCCGCACCCGGCCAGGCGGGCCCGTACCACCCGCCCCAGGCCTACCCCTCGCCTCCGGGCGGGACCCAGGGCGGTGTGCCCTACGGGGCTCAGCAGGGCGTGGGACCGGCCCAGGCGGCCCGCAAGCCGCGGACGGGGGCGCGGACCACTCCGCGTACCCGCAAGGCGCGCCTGCGCGTCTCCAAGGCCGATCCGTGGTCGGTGATGAAGGTCAGCTTCCTGCTGTCCATCGCGCTCGGCATCTGCACGGTGGTGGCGTCGGCGGTCCTGTGGATGGTCATGGACGCGATGGGCGTCTTCTCCACCGTGGGCGGCACCATCAGCGAGGCGACCGGTTCCAACGAGGGCAACGGCTTCGACCTCCAGGCGTTCCTGTCGCTGCCCAGGGTCCTGGTCTTCACCTCGGTCATCGCGGTGATCGACGTGGTCCTGGCCACCGCGCTGGCCACCCTGGGCGCCTTCATCTACAACTTGTCGGCGGGCTTCGTGGGCGGTGTCGAGCTCACGCTGGCGGAGGACGAGTAGCCCGCCGGGTATCGATTTTGGGACTGGCCCCGACGTGCGCTAATCTTCAGAAGTCAGCGCGACGGAAAAGCGCGGCGGGGCTATAGCTCAGTTGGTTAGAGCGCATCCCTGATAAGGATGAGGCCACAGGTTCAAATCCTGTTAGCCCCACCAGTACGAAGGCCCTCCACCGGGAACGGTGGGGGGCCTTCGGCGTTGTCCGGACGTCATCCCGGACGCGGTGTCATGTCGGGGCCGTACGCCGGAGACGACCGCACAGCGCCTCCGTGAGCGCGCCGAGGAAGCACGCCCGGGCCAAGGCGCTGACGGCCACTCCGCCGGCCGGCGACTCCCGTACGGGACGACGCCCTGGCCCCTCCCCGCCGTTCGCCACGGCGGAGAGGGGAGGAGCGGCCGGACGCCGGCGGAGCCGGGGTCCGGAGGTGTGCCCGCACGGGCGCACGGGAAAGCCCCCGTCCGGTGTGAACCGGCCCGGGGGCTCAGGGGGTCAGGTGCGGCGGCGCTGTCACGGTGGCAGGAGCGAGGCGTCCTGTGCCGGAGTGCCGTGCGAGGCGCGGGCGGAGCCCGTGGCGTTCACGGTGTTCCTGGTGTCGGCGGACAGATGCCGGGTGGCGGGTGAGGAGCCGTGGGCCTCGGCCCGGATGCGCTGCTTCATCGTGGGAGGCAGCGCCCGGTCACGCGGAAGGGTCCATCGCACCGAAGGTCCGGTCGCGGTTGCGCGGGCTGCGGGCGTGTGCTCGTGCGCCGTGGCCGCAGGCTCCGTGTTCGTGTTCGTGGCCGGGGCCTGCGCGGCGGTGGCCGTGGAGCTCGCGAGGCCCAGGGCGGCGAGGAGTGCGAAGAACGCGGTGACGAGGGCGGTCCAGATGTTCTTGGCCGTGACGGTGCTCATGGCCCCTCACTTTCGGGTGGTCCGGTTTGCTTACCTTTCCGATGATGTGGATCCGCCCCGCGATTTCGTGGACCGACGCCGCGCATGCGCCGATCTTCAGATGAACACCACTCGTATGGTTCAACCGGCCCGTCCCGGCTTCCGACGGGTGCTCCCGAGAGGCACGCACAGAGGGGTGCTCGCCGCACGCCGGCAGGCGCCAATTGGGTTGCGGGGAGGTCACCGGTCGATATCGGCCGGTGTGTATAGTCGGGCGGCAGAAGTCCCCTACGCCAACGAAGGACGAGGTCGCGCGGTGAAGAAGCTTCTCCTGGTCGCACTGGCCGCCATCGGCGGGCTCCTCGTGTACCGCCAGATCCAGGCGGATCGCGCCGAGCAGGATCTGTGGACGGAGGCGACCGACTCCGTGCCCGCGGGTTCGGGTGTCTGAGACGGAACAGCCTGATGGGAAGCCCCGGCCGCTGACGCGGCCGGGGCTTCGTGCTGTTGCGGGACCATGACGGCTGTGCTCTTGAGTTCACGCAAGTGAATTAATAGCTTGCGTGAGCAAAGATGCCGCCGCCGCCGGAGACAGTGGCGGTACGGGAGGGGCAGGATGGGCCGTCGTTGCGGGCACGGGCGCGGGGGCTGCCGCCATGGCCGCGATTCCGGCCGTGTTCGTATGTGTACGCGGCCGCTGACGGGCAGCCGCACGGATGACGAGGGGGAGCGCGTGATGAGGCGGCGCAGCAGGATGCGGGGGGCGCTGGCGGTGGTGGCGGCGGTGTTCGCGGTGGCGGCGCTGCCGGGGCAGGCGTACGCGGCCGGTGCGCCCGGCTCGTACACCTACGATCCGGGCGCCGAGCCGGTCGGCGGCGCCGACATCAGTGCCGAGGCGACGAAACTGGAGCCGGGCGGGGTCTACAAGAGCGCGATCCGGAGCGGGAAGAAGCTGTACTACCGGCTGGACCTGGACGCGAAGACGAACGCCTATGTCTCCGCCGTCGTCGTTCCGAAGGCCGGCGGCAAGGTGGCGTACGGGGACGGGATCAAGCTCAGCGTCCGGGACAGCTCGGACGACGAGTGCAGTTCGCAGGACGCGATGTTCGGGTCCGCGCAGTACCCGCGCCCCCTCGCCGCCTACGCCTCCCGGCGGATCGACGAGGACGGCATCTGCCAGGACGTCGGGACCTACTACGTGTTGATCGAACGGGAGAGCAAGGAGACCTCCGACCAGGGCGAGTGGGGCCTGGAACTGCGGTACGCCTCCGAGCCGGAGCTCGCGAAGCCCTCCTCCGGGGCGACCACCGCCCCGACGGCCTGGCCGTCGGCCTCGCCGCCGCCGCCCGGCGCCGCCACGGACAACACCCGGCGCGGGGGCGCCGGTTACTACGACGCCACGAGCCTGGAGACGGGCGAGTGGAAGGACCGGATCGAGCCCGGGCAGAGCCTGTTCTACCGGGTGCCGGTGGACTGGGGCCAGCAGCTGTTCGCCACCGCGGAACTGGCCAACAGCACCTCCGAGAAGAGCGCGTACGTCAGCAGCGCGCTGGCGGTGTCACTGGAGAACCCCGCGCTGGGGCATGTCGCCGATGTGTCACCCATGTCCTATGCGGGAAAGCCGATCTCCGTCCCCTTCGACCCGCTGCCGCCGGTGGCGTTCCGGAACCGCTACGACTCCAGTGACGATGTCCGCGGTATGCGGTTCGCGGGCTGGTACTACCTCTCCGTCTCGCTGAGCCCGGAGGTCGCGAAGCCGTACGGGCAGAAGCCGATCGCGCTGACCCTCAAGATCAGTGTGAAGGGCGAGGCGGGGAAGTCGCCGTACAAGGGGGACGCCGGGATCTTCGCCGTGACCCAGGGCGACAAGGACGCGGCGCGTGAAGGGCAGAGCGGGGCGCAGGCCGCTGAGGCCGGGAGCGAGCGCGGCACGATGAAGCTGGTCGCGGCGGGCGGGATCGGCGTCGGCACCATGCTGGTGCTCTGGCTGGGGGCGTGGACCCTGATCGCACGACGCCGTGCGGCCGTCGCCCCGGTCGCACCCGCGGGCGGGCAGTACCCGTACGGCGGGCCGCCCCAGGCCTGGTAGGCCGGGCGGCCGCCCTCGTACTCAGACCTGGGTCAGCGCCCAGATGCCCACGGCGAAGCAGGCCAGTGCCACCAGCAGGACCGGGACCGCCACCTTCGGGGGCGGTCCCGGACGCGTTCCCGGGGTGGATGCCGGGGCCGGGAAGGAGGCCGGCCCTTGCTGAGGAGCCGTGTAGGGGTGGGTGAAGGGCCGGTCGTGCGGACCAGGGACCTGAGCGGGCACGGGCGCCGCGTCGGGGGTGGTGTGGCCGGCCGGGTCCGGATAGCCGTACGGGGCCGCCGGTGCGGCGGTTTGCGGGGAGTGGTGCGCGGGAACGGCCGGCCCGGGAGGCGGGAGGTGGAAACTGCCCGTATCGGACATGGAAGCCGGTGCGGAGGGGGAGGGCTGCGCCGGTTGTCCGCCGGAGTGCGGGCCGGTCGGCTGGGGCGCCGCCGGCTGAGGGGCCGGTGAGTGCGCTGCCGTCGTCCCGCCGGACCGCAGGGGGCCGTCGGGGCCGAAGCCCTCGGGCAGCGGGCCGATCTGGTCGAAGACCTCGACCGGCTCCTCGGCGTCCGAGGGCTCGGGAAGCATCTCGACGGCGGCGTTCAGAGCCTTGCGCGCACCCGTGGCGGTACGGAAGCGGTCGTGCGGATCCGGTTGCAGGAGCCCCGCGATGACCTGCCACAAGGGCTCCGGGACGCCGTCCGGGGCGCTGGGCGTGCCATGCTCCGCGAAGTGCTCGATGAGCTCCTGGGAGTCGGGCTTGGTGCCCTGGAGCAGGTAGAGGGCGACCAGGCCGACCGCGAACAGGTCCGCCGGGAAATCCGGTTCGGCGCCCATCATCTGCTCGGGCGCGAAGTAACCGAGCGTCCCCACCACGTAGTTCGTCTCGGTGAGACGGGGTTCGCCCTTGCGCATGGAGATGCCGAAGTCCGACAGCCGCAGGTGCGGCCGGCCCCGACCGGTGGCCTCCATGAGGATGTTGGCCGGTTTGATGTCCCGGTGCACGACGCCTTCGGCGTGCACCGTCGAGAGGCCGGACAGCAGCTGGTCGAGCAGGGTGCAGACGAACCGAGGGGGCAACGGGCCGTAGTCGCCGATGACATGGGCCAGCGAACCGCCGCTGACGAGGTCCATGGTGAACAGGACCTGGTCGTCGTCGGCGGCCCAACTGGCCGGCGCCAGCACATGGGGGTGCTCGATGCGCAGCGCCTGTTCACGGACGAAGCGGAGCAACGTGTGCGCGTCGCTCTGCTGGAGGACCTTGGCCGCCACATAGCGGCGGCGCCGGTGGTCCCAGGCGCGCCATACGGCACCGACGCCACCGCGTCCGATCGGATCGACCAGTTCGTACCGTCCGGCGAAGACCTCACCCATGGCGCTGCGCCCGCTCCCCGTTCATGTTCCGGCCCGTGCCCCCGTACCGCGCGGGGCCTAGCTCTGGTGGCTCTCGTAGTGCGCCACCGCTTCCGCGGTGCGCCCCGCTCCGTACACCCGGAGGAACTCTGCCAGTTCCGGGTGCGTGGGGGCGAGGGAGTCCGCGGCGTCGATGATGTCACCGGCCGCCGCGACCGAGCGCAGCAGCGACTGGATCTCCCGGACCACCCGGCGCACGGTGGGCGCCCCACCGCTCGCCGTGGTCTGGCCCGTGCTCGAGAGGACCGAGCCGCCCTGGGACTTCTTGATCTCCTCCATGCGGGCCGTGGCCTCGCCGGCGCTGACGCTGCCGTCGGCGACCTGGCCGGCCAGCTCCTGCAGGGCTTGGACCCGCTGGACGACCGCCGGGTTGCCGATCTTCGCGCGCTGACCGCTCATGAGCTGGGAGAGCATGGGAGCGGACAGTCCGAGCGCCGCGGCGAGGCGGGCCTGGTTGAGACCGAGGTCGTCGATCAGCCGGCGGAAGAGCGCCCCCAACGGCTCCCCGTACCAACTGCGCTGAAGGTCTCTGGCTCTGGCCGTGGCCTCTTGCTGCGCTGCATCCATTGCGTCTCCCCTTCGCATCCGCTTCGCTGCTGCGAACCTCGACCAGCATCTTACGGAGCGTGGTCGCACACGGGGAGTCCCCGGAATTTTGCAGGATCACGGGGATGAGCCGGTATTCTGTTCTGCGGCGGTGGCCGGAACATCCAGGTGTTCGGGCTGCGTGCTGTCGGGGCCTTAGCTCAGTTGGTAGAGCGCTGCCTTTGCAAGGCAGATGTCAGGAGTTCGAATCTCCTAGGCTCCACATCCTCGAACTCCCCCGACCTGCGGAAACGCTGGCCGGGGGAGTTCTTTGCACGGGCCCGTGCCGGACCGCACGGCAGTCCGGCGGTGATGCGGTACGTCAGGAGCGGTCGTCCGGGTCCGTGCCGTCCTCGCCGGCCGCCTCGGCGTCGGCCTGCTTGGCCTCCACCTCGGGGTCCAGGAGCGTCGAGGCGTGCGGGCTCCCGTCGACGGAGGAGAGCGGCGCGCGGTCGTCGACCTCGGTGGGGGCGGGGGGCTCCACCAGCCACTCGGGGTTGGCCTGCTTGTCCCACCAGCGCCACACCGCGTAGCCGGCGCCCACGAGGACACCGGTCACGGCCAGCCCCTTGAACGCCTTGCCCGCCCTGGCCCGCCGCTCGTGCTTCCGGGCCAGTTTGCGGATCTGCTTCGCCGTGACCTGGCCGCGCAGGGCGGCTACCGCGGCGGCGCTGCGGGCCGCGGCTTCCTCCGCCACCGGCTGGGCGGCGGCCCGGGCGCTCTCGATGCGCGGGACGGTGTAGTCCGCGGCGCTGCGGGCCGCCTGACGGGTACGGAGCGCGGCGCGCTGGGCGACCTCGTCAACCTTCGGGGGTACGTGCGTGCGGGCGAGCTCGATACGCGGGGCGACGTGCGCGCCGTACTGCACACGGGCCTGCTTGGCTGCCTTCGACACCTTCGGTGCGAGCAGCGTGCGGGCCTCGTGCGCATAGTGAACGGCCTGGTCCTTGGCCGAGTCGGCGTAGGGCGCCACCACTTCCGCGGCGTGCTGCACGCTGTCCCTCGCCGAGTCGGTTGCGGCACGCACGCTGTCGATGCGGGTCACGGGATCCTCCTCCTTGGTGGCGGGTAGGTACTCCGCCTTTCCACCCAATTCGAGATCATGCCTGCGTGGGCCCTGTGCGGCATGCGGGGCGGGCATCCGGGTCATTCGGTACCTTCCGACGACCATGGCACGGTTCGTCGGGGATCGCGCCGGTTCGTCACGCACTTGGCCGCATCGTCCGTGCCGCGGGGGCGCGGGGGCCGCCGCCTCCCGCCTCGGACGCCGTCGGCGCCGACCGTGCAAGGATCGGAACGTCGGGCCGGTCCGCGGACAGGACCGGGCCGGTGCCGGCGCAGACGCGCAGAGCACACGTGCAGACTGACGGAAGGCAGATCGTGGCCGAGCAGCTTTACGCCACCTTGAAGACCAACCAGGGCGACATCGAGATCCGGCTCCTGCCGAACCACGCTCCCAAGACGGTCAAGAACTTCGTCGAGCTCGCCAACGGGGAGCGCGAGTGGACCCACCCCGCGACCGGGGAGAAGTCCACGGACCGGCTGTACGACGGGACCGTCTTCCATCGCGTGATCAGCGGTTTCATGATTCAGGGGGGAGACCCGCTGGGGAACGGCACCGGCGGGCCGGGGTACGAGTTCAAGGACGAGTTCCACCCGGACCTCGCCTTCAACAAGCCCTACCTGCTCGCCATGGCCAACGCCGGACCGGGCACCAACGGCTCGCAGTTCTTCATCACGGTCGCGCCGACGGCCTGGCTGACCGGCAAGCACACGATCTTCGGCGAGGTGTCCAACGACGCCGGCAAGAAGGTCGTCGACGCCATCGCGGCGACCGCGACGAACGCGCGTACCGACCGGCCGGTGAACGACGTGGTCATCGAGTCGGTCGCCGTCGAGACGCGCTGATCGCGCCTCGCGTCCGTCCGCTCACTCTCCGGCTCCACGTTCGGGAACCAACCGCCTCGCCCGTCCGTATCTCATGACAGAACGGACGCGCGGGGCGGTGTCGTGCGCACCCGCGACGTCGAGGACCGAAGGGACCGGGAAGCCATGGGACCGATGGACCAGCAGCCGCCGGGCGGGTCCGGACCGCCCCCGCCCGCGCAGGGGCCGGCCCACTGCTACCGCCACCCGGACCGGGAGACGGCGGTCCGGTGCGTCCGCTGCGACCGGCCCATCTGCCCGGACTGCATGGTCGGCGCGTCGGTCGGCTTCCAGTGCCCGGACTGCGTCCGGCAGGGGTTCGGTACGGGACGCGGCGCGTCCGCCGCCCGGCCGCGCACCCTGGCCGGGGGCGTCGTCGCGGCGGACCCCAGGCTGATCACCAAGATCCTGCTGGGGATCAACATCGCGGTGTTCGTCGCCGTGCTGGCCGACGACGCGCTCCTCGACCGCCTGATGCTGCTCGGCCGTGCCAACTTCTTCTACGGAGGGCCGCCCGAAGGCATCGCGGAAGGGCAGTGGTACCGGCTGGTGACGTCGATGTTCCTGCACCAGGAGGTGTGGCACATCGCCTTCAACATGCTGGGCCTGTGGTGGCTGGGCGGACCGCTGGAAGCGAAGCTGGGCCGCGTCCGCTTCCTCGCGCTCTATCTGCTCTCCGGGCTGGCGGGCGGTGCCCTGACGTACTGGCTCGCGGCGCCGAATCAGCCGTCGCTGGGAGCCTCGGGGGCCATCTACGGGCTGCTGGGCGCCACTGCCGTACTGATGCGCCGGCTGAACTACGACATGCGGCCGGTCATCGCGATCTTCGCGCTCAACCTGATCATCACTTTCAACCCCTGGGGCGGCATCGCCTGGCAGGCGCACGTGGGGGGACTGATCGCCGGAGTCCTGATCGGGATCGGCATGGTGCACGCCCCGCGCGAGCGGCGCGATCTGGTGCAGTTCGGGACCTGTGCCCTGGTCCTCGCGGCCGTCGTCCTGATCGTGGTGACGAGAACGGCCGCCCTCACCTAGGAGTGCTGGGGGCGGGTGTGGACCACTTGTGACCGAAGTTGTCCACAGGGTTCCGCAGCAGGATCTGGATCTTGTGCATATCGCGGGCACAACTGTGCCCCTTGTCCCTGAGCTGGGTTTTTCCAGTCGGGACAAGGGGCCTTCCGCCCCGGAGCGGGGCGGGCGCAGTCACACCGGCGTCAACGGCCTGAGAGTTATCCACAGATCGTCTGACCTTTTCCCCCACCTGTGGATAACGCTGTGGGTAACTCAGGGCAGGGGTTGCGGAGCAGGGCCGGAGTGTGGTTCTACGCGGTCGCGCGGACTACTTCCACTGTGTGGAGACGCCGAAGCCGCCGGCGATGAAACCGAAGCCGACGACGATGTTCCAGTTCCCCAGCGAGTCCACCGGCAGATCGCCGTCGGTCACGTAGAAAACGACGATCCAGGCCAGCCCGATCAGGAAGAGCGCCAGCATCACGGGCGCCACCCAGCTGCGGCTGGTCAGCTTTATGTTGGTCGCCTGCTTCGCCGGGGGCGGCGTGAAGTCGGCCTTCTTGCGGATCCGTGACTTCGGCACGAGGAACTCTCCTGTCGATGCGCTGCGTGACCGCGCAGGGAACTGTGGCTGGCGCCGGGGCGGGGCGCGAGGGGGAATGTGGCCTCCCCCGGGCGTCCGTTAGCGTAGTCCTTCCGTGGCACCGAAGGAGATAAGGGTACGTTGAGCAATTCTGCCGACTCTCCCCCCGGGCCGGGCCGCCGCACCTTCCGGCACCCGGTCAGAGTGCTCACGGCTGCCGTTTTCGCCCTTGCCGGGCTCATCTTCGTGACCAGCGCGAATACGGCGAAGGGCACCAATATCCGCACCGACGCCTCACTGCTGAAGCTTTCCGACCTCATCCAGCAGCGCAGCGAGAAGAACGCCGCCCTGGAGGAGTCCGCCGCGTCCGTGCGCGGGGACATCGACCGCCTCGCCCAGCGCGACAACGGCAGCACCAAGGCGGAAGCGGCCCGGCTCAAGGCGCTGGAACGGACCGCGGGCACCACCGAACTGTCGGGCCGGGCCGTCTCCGTCACGCTCGACGACGCCCCGCCCAACGCCACCGCCAGCCCTGGCTACCCCGACCCGCAGCCCAACGACCTGGTCATCCACCAGCAGGACCTCCAGGCGGTCGTCAACGCCCTGTGGCAGGGCGGCGCCAAGGGCGTGAAGGTCATGGACCAGCGGCTGATCTCCACCAGCGCCGTGCGCTGCGTCGGCAACACCCTGATCCTCCAGGGCCGGGTCTACTCGCCCCCGTACAAGATCACCGCGGTGGGCGACCCCGGTGCGCTGCGTCGGGCGCTCGACGCCTCGCCGGCGATCCAGAACTACCTGCTGTACGTGCAGGCGTACGGGCTCGGCTGGAAGGTGGACGACCAGGGCGCGGCGACCCTTCCCGGCTACTCGGGCGCGGTGGACCTGCACTACGCGGAGCCGGTGAAGTAGCAGACGGCGACGGGCGCCGCACAGCTTTCCACAGGCATCCCACGCGGGGCCCCCGGCCCTTTAGTCTGGACCCGGTACCGAATGGAGGGTCTGGATGTACAGCTGGATCTGGCGGCATCTGCCGGGCAACGTGTGGGTGCGCGCGTTCATTTCGCTCGTGCTCGCCCTGGCGGTCGTCTACGTGCTGTTCCAGTACGTCTTCCCGTGGGCGGAGCCGCTGCTTCCGTTCGGCGACGTGACGGTCGACGGAGCGAGCGCACCGGCGGGGGCCGCCCGATGAGCGCCCGCATCCTGGTCGTGGACAACTACGACAGCTTCGTCTTCAACCTCGTCCAGTACCTCTATCAGCTCGGTGCCGAGTGCGAGGTGCTGCGCAACGACGAGGTGACCACGGCCCACGCGCAGGACGGCTTCGACGGCGTCCTGCTCTCCCCCGGCCCCGGCACCCCGGAGCACGCGGGCGTCTGCGTCGACATGGTGCGCCACTGCGCGGCGACCGGCGTCCCGGTCTTCGGGGTCTGCCTGGGCATGCAGTCCATGGCGGTGGCGTACGGCGGCGTCGTCGGCCGAGCCCCCGAGCTGCTGCACGGCAAGACCTCTCCGGTGCTCCACGAGGGCACGGGCGTGTTCGCCGGCCTGCCCTCGCCGTTCACCGCGACCCGCTACCACTCGCTCGCCGCCGAACCGGACACGGTGCCCGACGAGCTGGAGGTCACCGCGCGGACCGCCGACGGCATCATCATGGGCCTGCGCCACCGGGAGCTGGCCGTCGAGGGCGTGCAGTTCCACCCGGAATCGGTGCTCACCGAGCACGGCCACCTGATGCTGGCCAACTGGCTGGTGCGCTGCGGGGACACCGGAGCCGTCGAGAGGTCGGCGGGGCTCGCTCCGGTGGTGGGCAAGGCCGTCGCGTGACCCCACCCCGCCACGGAGCCGGGGCCGGGCAGGACGACCCGCACGATCCGCGGGCGTACGAGGACCCGGGCGCGTTCGAGGCGGCGGTCCACCGGCTGGCGGACCCGTTGAACGACCCGCTGCCGGGGACGGACCCCGTGGCCCCGCGGCAGCAGGCGCCCTACGAGGCACAGGGCCCTCAGCAGGCCCCGCAGGAGTGGTACGACCCGCACGGATACCAACGGGACTGGTACGGCCACCAGGAGCCCGTACAGCCGCCTCTGACGGTCTCGCCGCCCGTGCCCGTACAGCAGCCGCCTCTGACGGTCTCGCCGCCCGCGCCGGACCCGGTCGTGCCGGCGCCCCGCCCGGAACCGGAGCCGTACACCGGCGCCGGCGAGGCCGGAGGCGGGCCCGACACGGCTCCGGATACGCCACCGCCCACCGGCGGGCGCG
>NZ_JAAGNI010000530.1 GCF_010550605.1 Streptomyces sp. SID9727 | reverse complement strand
GCCGGCCGGCTGCACGCGCGGCTCGTCGCGGACCCCGGGCTGTCGGGCCATGACGTGGGCCGGACGCTGGCCCTGGGCCGTACGGCGTTCCGGCACCGCGCGGTGGTGCTGCCGGGCGACCGCGCCGGGCAGGTGGCCGCGCTGGCGTCGCTGGCGTCGGGGAGCAGAACGGCGGGGGTGGTGCGCGGTGCCGCGGCGGGAGCACCGTCCACTGCCTTCCTGTTCACCGGGCAGGGCAGCCAGCGCCCGCGCATGGGCGCCGGGTTGTACGAGTCCCGGCCCGTCTTCGCCAAGGCGCTGGACGAGGTGTGCGAGGCGTTCGAGCCGCTGCTGTCGCGTCCGCTGAAGGGCCTGCTGTTCGCGGACGAGGGCAGTGCGGAGGCGGCACTGCTGGAGCGCACGGAGTACGCGCAGCCGGCGCTGTTCGCCGTGGAGACCGCCCTGTTCCGGCTTCTGGAGCAGTCGCTTCCCGCGCCGGGGCAGGTCGCCGGGCACTCGATCGGCGGGCTCGCCGCCGTGCACGCGGCCGGGGTGCTGTCGCTGGAGGACGCCTGCGTGCTGGTCGCCGCGCGGGGGCGGCTGATGCAGCGGATGCCGGACGGCGGCGCGATGGTGGCGTGCGAGGCGTCGGAGGAGGAGGTGCGCGAGGCCCTTGCCGGGTATGCGGACCGGGTGAACGTGGCGGCGGTCAACGGGCCGCGCTCCACGGTGGTTTCGGGTGACGCGGACGCGGTGGCGGAGGTCGCCGGGGTGTTCCGGGCGCGGGGGCGCAGGACGCGCGCGCTGCGGGTGAGCCACGCGTTCCACTCCCGGCACATGGACGGGGCGCTCGACGAGGTGCGGGCGGTGGCGGCGGGGCTGCGGTTCCACGAGCCGCTGATCCCGGTCGTCTCGGATCTGACCGGACGCCGAGCCGGCCTGGACGAGCTGCGGGAGCCGGACTACTGGGCGCGTCAGCTGCGTTCACCGGTGCGCTTCGGGGACGCGGTGGCGGCGCTGGCCGAAGGCGGCGCGGAGGCATTCGTGGAGGTGGGGCCGGACGCCGTGCTGACCCCGCTGGTGGCGGCCTGCCTGCCGGGGGCCGCGCCGTTGGCGGTGCCGTCGCAGGTGCGGGACCGTCCCGGCGAGGAGACGTTCGCGGTGGCGCTCTCGACGCTCCACGCGGCGGGGGCCGGGGTGCGGTGGGAGAGCTGGTACGCGGAGACGTCGGCGGCTCCGGCCGAGCTGCCGACGTACCCCTTCGAGCACACGCACCACTGGTGGCCGGTCCCGGCGGGCCGGGCGCCCGAGGTGCGGCACGCACCGGAGACCGGGCCGGCGCCGGCGCCGGCGCCGCAGGACGGCGGTTCGCTGCTGGACCTCGTACGGCTGCACGCGGCGGATGTGCTCGGTCACGCGTCACCGGAGTCGATCGCGGCCGAGGACAACTTCCTGGACATCGGCTTCTCGTCGTTCACCGCGCTGGAGGTCCGCAACCGGCTCTGCGAGGCGACCGGTCTGGTGCTGCCGCCGGTGCTGCTGTTCGAGCACCCGACTCCGTCGGCGGTGGCCGGGTTCATCCGGGACGAGCTGGCCGCCGCATAGCGGGGCTACGAGGAAAGCCGGGGCCCTTCGGACAGGGCCCCGGCTTTCCTCGTACGTAGGACGTGTGCGGGTGGATCACCAGGTGACGGGGAGGCGGAACACCCCCTGGACGGATCCGCCCGGCTTGACGCCAAGGGCTTCGAGGGGTTCTGTCAGCCGCAACGTCGGTATGCGCACGGCGAGTTCGCGCAGGGCGATCTCCAGCTCGGCGCGGGCGAGGTTCTGGCCGATGCACTGGTGGACGCCGTAGCCGAAGGCGAGGTGGTGTCGGGTGCCGCGCCGGACGTCGAGTGTGTCGGGGTCGGTGAAGACGTGCGGGGAACGGTTGGCCGCCGCGTTCGGGAGGTAGACGCCGTCGCCCTCCTTCACCACCACCCCGCCGATCTCGATGTCGGCTGCCGCGACCCGCTGGAGTTCGTCGGCGACCGAGAGGAAGCGCAGCAGTTCCTCGACCGCCCCGGCGGCCACATCGGGGTCATCGCGCACCTCCGCCAGCTGGTCGGGGTGTTCGAGCAGGGTGAGGACGCTCAGGCCGATCATGTTGGCGGTCGTCTCGTGGCCGGCGACCAGCAGGAACATCGCGATGGAGGCCAGTTCCGGGCGGCTCAGCTCTCCGGTGGTCAGCCGGTCGGTGATCAGCTCGTCGAGCAGGCCCTCCCCCGCCTCGGCCTCCTTGGCGGCGATGAGCTGGTCGAAGTAGCCGACCAGGGCGGCACTGGCGGCGGACGCCTCCTGCGCCGTGCTCGTCGCCTGCACCATCCGGCTCGTCTGCTGCTCGAAGAATTCGTGGTCGGAGTACGGCACGCCCAGGAGTTCGCAGATCACGGTGGACGGGACCGGCAGCGCGAACTCGGGCACCAGGTCAGCGGTGGTCCGTCCGCCGGCGAGCAGGGCGTCGATCTTCTCGCCGACGACGCGGCGGATCGCGGGCCGCAGCGAGTTGACGCGTTTCACGGTGAAGCTGGGGATCAGCATGCGCCGCTGGACGTCGTGCTCCGGCGGGTCCATCCCCACGAGAGCAGTCAGTTTGGCGGCCGCCATGCGCGGGACGAGTACCGGGAAGTCGGGGCGGGTCCGGTCGGAGGAGAGCCGGGGGTCCACGAGCAGCCGGCGGGTCTCCTCGTAGCCGGTGACCACCCAGGCCACGCGTCCGTCGTAGAGGCGGACCCGGGCGAGCGGGCCTTCCTTGCGCAGCTCCGCGTATCCGGCGGGCGGGTGGTAGGGGCAGCCGCGCGTCATGGGGAACTGAGGCAGCCCCACGGTCTCGGTGGTCACGGTGTCGATGGTCATGCGGCCCCCAGGCGCTCGGTCCACAGCCGGCTCTCCGGTGTGGGACCGGCATTGTCGGGAGGACCTGTTAAGAGGTTCTAAAGCCGCCCGCGCGTCGTCGGTCCACCGGGCCGCGAGGAGCAGGGCGGAGTCGGCGGGCGCGGCTGATGACGTGGTCGGCCGTGTCGGCGAGCGGGGCGGCGCCCCGGCCCGTGAGGCGTACGAGTCGTGTCCGAAACGCGATGCGAGGGTGCCGAGGACACGGAGTCCTCAGCCGTCAGCGCCCTCTGAGGCTGTCGACAGGGTCCCGACAGCAGGCCATGGAGGCCGGGCGCACACGGCACACCCGAACTATGGTGTCCCACCACATACGCCCCTGACCTGGGGCTTCCTACGGTATGGCGACACCGAAACGTCCCCACCCCCTGCCTGGAAGTGGTGCGCATGGCCGCCGCAACAATCTCCCCGACGCCACCCAACTCCCTCAAGAAGATCGTCGCCGCCAGCCTCATCGGCACGACCATCGAGTGGTACGACTTCTTCCTGTACGGGTCGGCGGCCGCACTGGTCTTCAACAAGCTGTTCTTCCCGGACTCCGAACCGCTCGTCGGCACGCTGCTGTCCTTCCTGACCTACGCGGTCGGCTTCGCGGCGCGGCCCATCGGAGCGCTGGTGTTCGGCCACTTCGGCGACCGGCTCGGGCGCAAGAGACTGCTGGTGCTGAGCCTGCTGATGATGGGCGGGGCGACCTTCGCGATCGGGCTGCTGCCGACGCACGCGACCGTCGGCGTGGCCGCGCCCGTCCTGCTCACCCTGCTCCGGCTCGTGCAGGGGTTCGCGCTCGGCGGTGAATGGGGCGGGGCCGTGCTCCTGGTGTCGGAGCACGGGGACGCGCGGCGGCGCGGCTTCTGGGCCTCGTGGCCGCAGACCGGTGCGCCGGCCGGTCAGCTGCTGGCCACCGGGGTGCTGTCGGCGCTGACCGCACTGACCTCGGACGCCGCGTTCGAGTCGTGGGGGTGGCGCGTTCCGTTCCTGCTGTCCGGTGTGCTCGTGATCATCGGTCTGTGGATTCGTCTCTCGGTCGACGAGTCCCCGCTGTTCAAGGAGGCCCTGGCCCGCGCCGACGAGCGGAAGGCCGCTTCGGGCGCCGCGGAGAAGATGCCGGTCGTGGCCGTGCTGCGGCACCACTGGCGCGACGTGCTGGTCGCCATGGGGGCGCGGATGGCGGAGAACATCAGCTACTACGTGATCACCGCGTTCATCCTCGTCTACGCGACGAACGCGGCGGACCTGAGCAAGCAGACGGCGCTCAACGCGGTGCTCATCGCGTCGGCCTTCCACTTCGCCGTGATCCCGCTGTGGGGCGCGCTCTCCGACCGGATCGGACGCAAGCCCGTCTACCTGGTGGGGGCGGTCGGCGTGGGCCTGTGGATGTTCCCGTTCTTCGCGCTGATCGACACCCGGAGCTTCGGGAACCTGCTGCTGGCCGTCGCGGTCGGGCTGTTCTTCCACGGGGCGATGTACGCGCCGCAGGCGGCGTTCTTCTCGGAGCTGTTCGCGACCCGGATGCGCTACTCGGGCGCGTCGATCGGCGCGCAGTTCTCGTCCGTCGCGGCGGGCGCGCCCGCTCCGCTCATCGCCACGGCCCTGCTCGCCGACTACGACAGTTCGACGCCCATCGCCCTGTACGTGATCGCCGCCGCGCTCCTCACGGTGCTGGCCCTGGTCTGCGCCAAGGAGACCCGCCTCCGGGACCTCGCCGAGATCGGGCCGGCGCCCGGGACGGCGGCCGCGGCGCCCCGGGACGCCGCGCCGATCGTCTGACCCCGGGGTCCGGGAAGCGCGGGAGCCGGGCGGTCCGTCCGGCTCCCGCGTCGTGTCTACCGCTGCGGGGCGGTGGACTCGAACCAGGTGGGCCCGTCGGTCAGCGCCTGCTTGATCCGCAGCAGGGCGAACTCGGCCAGGTCGGGCAGCGCGTCCACGGAGAACCAGCCCACCTCCAGCGACTCGTCGTCGTTGACCCGGGCCGTGCCGCCGGTGGCGCGGCAGCGGAAGGTGATGTCGAGGAACTGGCAGCGGTCGCCGTTGTCGTACTGGATGGGCGGCAGCGCCTGGGTGAGGACGACCCGCTCCGCCACGCAGCGCACGGCGGTCTCCTCGTACACCTCGCGCTCCGCCGTCGTCGCGGGCTGTTCGCCCGGCTCGGAGATGCCGCCGATCACGGACCACTCGCCGGTGTCGGCGCGCCGGCCGAGGAGCACTCTGCCCTCGTCGTCGAAGACGACGGCGGTGACGCCGGGCAGCAGGAGCAGCTGCTGCCCGGCGGTGGCGCGGATCTCGCGGATGAAGTCAGGAATGGCCATGTGCCGACCCTACGCGGCGTGCGACCGGTTCAGCGGACCCGTCGGGCGCGCACCGCCAGGGCGCCCGCCCAGCCCAGTGCGCCGAGCGCGAGCAGGATCAGGACGCCCTCGGGCAGCGGTCCCATCCGGGTCGCGGGGGTCAGTGAGGAGCGCAGCGGCACCTCGTCGACCAGGGCGTCCGGGGTGAACATCCTCGTCTTCTCGGCCACCGTGCCGTCCGGGCGGATGATCGCGCTGACGCCGCTGGTGACGGGGACGACGACGGCCCGGCTGTGCTCGACGGCGCGCACCCGGGACATGGCGAGCTGCTGGTAGGTCATCTCGCTGCGGCCGAAGGTGGCGTTGTTGCTGGGGACGGCGATCAGCTGGGCGCCGTGCTCGACCGTGTCGCGTACGGCGTCGTCGAACGCGGCCTCGTAGCAGGTGACGAGCCCGGTGTAGGTGCCGGCGAGGTCGAAGACGCCGACCTTCTCGCCGGGACCGAAGTCGCGCCGCACCCGGTCGACGTCCGAGCTGAAGACGCGGACGAAGGACCGCATCGGCATGTACTCGCCGAACGGCTGGATGTGCCGCTTGTCGTACGTGGCGACCGGGCCCTTGTCCGGCTGCCACTGGATGAGGGTGTTGCGCAGGGGACCCGAGTCGGGCTCGATCACCGCGCCGACGACAGTCGGCGCCCCGATCGCCTTCACGGCGTCGTCGATGACGATCCGCGCGTCCGGGTTGCGGTAGGGGTCGAGGTCGGAGGAGTTCTCCGGCCACAGGACGAAGTCCGGCTGCGGGACCTTGCCGGCCTTCACGTCCCGGGCCAGCTGCTCCGTACGCTTCGCGTGGTTGTCCAGGACCGCGCGCCGCTGGGAGTTGAAGTCGAGGCCGAGGCGGGGCACGTTGCCCTGGATCGCGGCGACGGTCGCGGTGCCGTCCTCGGCCGAGTCGTCCACGAGCGGCAGCGCGGCGAAGGCCGCGGCCACGGGGACGAGGACGGTCGCCGCCGCCGCGACGGCGGCCCCGCGGCGGAACTCACCGGCGGACCGGTAGCGGGCGAAGCGGCGGACCGCCTCGAAGAGGCCGAAGCCGCAGAGCACCACGGCGAAGGAGAGCAGCGGGGTGCCGCCGAGCGCGGCGAGGGGCAGGAAGACGCCGTCCGCCTGGCCGAAGGCGATCTTGCCCCAGGGGAAGCCGCCGAAGGGCACCCGCGCGCGGACCGCCTCGTCCAGCGTCCAGACCGCGGCCGCCCACAGCGGTCCGCCGGGGAGCCGGGAGACGGCGGAGATGCCGACGCAGCCGACCGCGACGAACAGTGCCTCGGCGGCGGCGAGGGCCAGCCACGGCACCGGGCCGACCTCCTCGCCGGTCCAGTGCAGCAGGGGCAGCATGAAGCCGAGCCCGGCGAGCAGCCCGAGCCCGAGGGCGGCGCGGGCCCGGCGCTCGGACAGCACCCAGCCGAGCAGGGCGAAACCGGGCAGAACGAGCCACCACAGGGGCCGGGGCGGGAAGCTGAGGTACAGCATCACACCGGCGAGGACGGCGGCCCCGGGCCGCACGAGGCGCTTCGGCAGCCCGCCGGTCCGGGGGGCGGGGGCAGGGCTCTGCGATTCGCCGACGTGGGCGATGGTGGTGCTCACCCGGCGGAGTCTACGGTGACCGCCCGGCCACGCGGGAGCCCCGTCCCGATGGCGGAATCACGACCACCGCATCATTTCTCCGCATCTTCCGCCCCTAGGGCCGATGCGGCCGTTAGCCTGTGTGCCAGTCCCCCGCCGACGGGCCGGCTCCGGCCCTCGCGTACGGGACGGTCACAGGCCGGGGGACGGACGCGATGGCTGATTCAGTGCGGCGGGGGAACGCTTCCGATGCCACCGGTGCGCTGATCCTCGCCGCCTGCGCGGTGTGGTCGCTGATCAGCGCGGCGGGTCGGGAGACCCGGCCCGAAGGGGTGCTGCTCGCCCTGCTCGCCGTCGCGGCGGGCTTCGCCTGCGGGCGCATCTGCGGCACGCTGCTGCCGGTCGCGACCGCCACCGGCGCCGCGCTGGCGGCCCTGCTCCTCGCTCTTCTCTGGCGGCACGGCATGCCGGGCGCGACGGCCACCGAGGACCATGCGCCGGGGCAGACCGCCGCCGTAGCGGCCCTGCTGGTCCTCGCCGCCGGGTGCGCGTGCTGCGCG
>NZ_JAAGNI010000516.1 GCF_010550605.1 Streptomyces sp. SID9727 | reverse complement strand
GGGGCCGTACGGCCACCGCCCCGGCGCCGCTCGATCAGCGCGGTCGCGGCGGCCGGCAGCCACGCGGAAGCCGTACCGCCGTCGTCGTCCCCGCCGCCGGAGGCGAAGAGGTGCGGGGCGAGCTGGGCCTGGAGGTCGGCCGGGCTGGGCCGCAGGCCCGGGTCCTTCCGCATGCACGACTCGATCAGCGGCCGCAGGTCGTCCGGCAGGCCGGTCAGGTCCGGGCTCTCGCGCAGCAGCATGAACACCGTCTCGACCGGGTTGGCCCCCCGGTACGGGGCGTGCCCGGTCGCGGCGAAGACGAGCGTCGAACCGAGCGAGAAGATGTCGCTGGCCCCCGTCACGCTCCGCGAGTCCCGGGCCTGCTCCGGTGACATGTACGCCGGGGTGCCGACGGCCACGTTGGTCATGGTGAGCCGGGTGTTGGAGACGCCGGACGCGATGCCGAAGTCGATGACCCGGGGGCCGTCCTCCACGACGAGCACGTTCGACGGCTTCATGTCGCGGTGGACGAGCTGCGCCCCGTGGATGGACTGCAGGGCCTCCGCGATCCCCGCCGCCAGCCAGCGCACCGCCTGCGTCGGCATGGGCCCGCACTCGTTCACTATCTCTTCGAGCGAGGGGGCGGGCACGTACGCGGTGGCGAGCCAGGGCACGGCGGCGCGCGGGTCGGCGTCCACGACGGCGGCCGTGTAGAAGCCGCTGACGGCGCGCGCGGCCTCCACCTCGCGCGTGAAGCGCACCCGGAACAGCTGGTCCTCGGCCAGTTCCGTGCGGACGGTCTTGATCGCCACCCGGCGGCCCGAGGCCGACCGGGCCAGATAGACCAGCCCCATGCCGCCGGCCCCGAGCCGTCCCAGCACCTCGAAGGGGCCGATCCGCCTCGGGTCGTGCTGCGTCAGCTGCTCCACTACTTGCCACCTCCCCGTACGGACCTCCGGTGACGGAGGCCCGCGAAAATCCCGCCGTGTGCAGCGTCTCATCAGTGGGCGCGGCCCGGCGGTGCGCACCCCGATTGTTCCTGGCCGGGGCCCCGGTGGCGAACCCGGGGGCGGATCGGGGTGTCCCGTACCTCTCCGCCCGTATCAGGACACAGGCTCCTGAAGTACGGCGAACTCGGCACCCTGGTCGTCCTGGAGGACCGCCATCCGCCCGTACGGGATGTCGAGCGGGGGTTCGGTGACCCGGCCGCCGAGCCGCTGGACGGTGCGGGCGGTGTCGTCGCAGTCCGCGACGTTGAAGTAGCTCAGGAAGTGGCTGGGCAGCTCGGCCGGGAACGCGGCCGTGATGACGCTCCGCCCGCCGACCGCCGTCTCGGGTCCCGGTTCGGTGTCGGGCGGGGACCAGGTGCGGAAGTCCACGCGGTGCTCGTCGGTGTCCGGGACGTCCAGGGGCGAGTCGTCCACGTCCGCGCATCGGAAGCCGAAGACCTCCTCGTAGAAGGGGTCGACGCGTTCCTTGGACCGGGTGTGGACCTCGGTCCAGCAGAAGGATCCGGGCTCGTTCTGCTTCTGGAACCCCTCGCGCTCGCCGGCCTGCCAGAGGCCGAAGACCGCGCCGCCCGGGTCGGCGGCCTGGGCGAGCACGCCGTGGCGCCCGGCCGGGACGGGTTCGGTGATCACCTGGCCGCCGGCCGCGCGGATCCGGGTGACCGACGCCTCGATGTCGTCGGTGGCGAAGTAGACGCCCCAGGCGGTCGGCATCCGCCCGTCCTTCTTCGCGGCCAGCGCGGCGACGAGCCTCCCGTCGCTGAGGGCGTCGGCGCGGGGGCCCTCGGCCGGGCGGAAGGTCCAGCCGAACAGCTCGCCGTAGAAGCGCTTGCCCGCCTCCAGGTCGGGGAGCTGCACATCCACCCAGCACGGTGCGGACTGCGCGAACGCGGCCATGGGTCCGGATCCTTCCGTCGCGGGTGACGCCCGTCACCGTCACGGTAGCCTCACGGTGCGTGCGGCGCGCCCCGGGAGCCTTCACTTGCGAACGCAGGTTCGAAAGTTATCCACCGAAGTTATCCACAGGCTGTTCATAACACTGTTCGGACCGTGGGCGGCGAAGGGCCGCCACGGGGGTCGGTACGGGCCCCGTTCCCCATTTGCTTCGGCCGAATCGCGCTCCGATCACCCGTCGGTAAGCTGACGGCATGACAGGACAAGTACGCACCGTCGACGGCCGCGTGGCCGGTCGGCGCGGTCAGGCGACGCGGCAGAAGCTGCTCGACTGCCTCAGCGAGATGCTCAGCTCCTCGCCGTACCGGGACGTCAAAGTCATCGACGTCGCCCGGCGGGCGGGGACTTCACCAGCGACCTTCTACCAGTACTTCCCCGACGTCGAGGGCGCCGTCCTCGAACTCGCCGAGGACGTCGCCAAGGAGGGGGCCGGGCTGACCGAACTGGTCGCCGGGCGCTCCTGGGCCGGCAAGGCGGGCCGGCAGACCTCCGAGCAACTCGTGGAGGGCTTCCTCGACTTCTGGCGGCGCAACGACGCGATCCTGCGCGTGATCGACCTCGGCGCGGCGGAGGGCGACAAGCGGTTCAACAAGATCCGCATGAAGGTCCTGAACTCCGTGACCGGCTCCCTGACGGAGTCCGTGAAGGAGCTCCAGGCGAAGGGCAGGGTCGACAAGGACATCAGCGCCGCCGCGATGGCGGGCTCCCTGGTCGTCATGCTGGCCGGCGTCGCCTCGCACCAGAAGGGCTTCACGGCCTGGGGCGTCAAGCAGGGCGAGATCAGACCGAACCTCGCACAGTTGGTGCACCTGGGCATCACCGGCAAGAAGATGGCGAAGTAACGAACCCCGCTGGGGCGACGCGCGGTGATCCCGGCGCCCCCAGGTCCTGTCTCACCGACGGCGGACCACGCCTGTGGTCCGCCGTCGGCGTATCCGGACGGGGTCACACGGGGACGACCGTCAGCACCCCGTCGAGCCCCTTGAAATCGTCCGCGTTGCGGGTGAACAACGGCAGCTCACCGACGGAGGCGATCGCGGCGATCATCAGGTCCATGCGCCGGGGCCGGGGGTCGCGACCCGCGGCGAGGGTCATGGAGACCAGGCTCCCGTAGCGCGCGGCCGCCTCTCCGTCGAAGGGGAGCGGCTCGAAGTCGGCCACAGCGGCACCGAGCTTCTCCATGCGCGCAGCCCGCCCCGCGGCATCCTTGGCCATGGCCACGCCCTGCTGCAGCTCAGCCATGGTCACGGCGGTGAGCAAGGGGAAGAGGGGGAGGTCCTCCGCCCGCAACAGGTCCAGGTCGATGTACGTGCAGGTGTCGAGAACGCCCGCCCTGTAGCGCTCAGCCACGCGCCCGCTCCCAGGGGTCGTCCTCCCCGGCACGGTCCTCGTCGCCGAAGAACTCGTCCGCCTCCTGCCGCATGAGAGCACTGTCCACATGCGGCAGACGTCGGTGCCTCGCCACCAGCTCTTCGGCGCTCAGCCGCCGCTTCCGCGTGAGCGGCCGGAGTTCCGCAACCTCTATCCCGTTGCGGGTGATGTGGAAGACCTCACCCGCCTCCACGGCGTCCATGACGTCGGCGGAGCTGTTGCGGAACTCCCGCTGCGTAATCGTCCTCATACGTCCACCGTAGCGCAGCGTGCTACGGTGCGCTACGAGGCAGTGTTCAGGCGTCTTGCGCCTCCACCGTCCTGATCGCCCCCACCGGGCACGCCCGTACCGCCTCCGCGACCATCGGGCCCGGTTCGGGCTCCGGCAGGAGTTCGCTGAGGCCGTCCTCGTCCTGGGTGAAGACCTTCGGGGCCGCCAGGGCGCACTGGCCCGCGCCGATGCACACGTCCTTGTCGATGTCGATCCGCATGGGGTCCTCCTCCGTCACCACGTCACCGGCAGTTCCAGCAGGCCCTGCACCGTGTCGCCCGGTTTGAACGGCACGTCCTCCGGCTCCACCGCCAGCCGCAGACCCGGCAGGCGGCGGAAGAGCGCGGGCAGGGCGATCTCCAGTTCGGCGCGGGCCAGGTTCTGGCCCAGGCACTGGTGGATACCGAAGCCGAAGGCGACGTGGTTGCGCGCCCCGCGTCCGAGGTCCAGCTCGTCCGGCGTCTCGAAGACGGCCGCGTCCCGGTTGACCACGGCGGTGGACAGGAGCACGCCCTCCCCCGCCCGCAGCGTCTCGCCGCCGATCTCGATGTCCTCCACCGCCACCCGGGACAGCCCGTCGGCGATGGACAGGAACCTCAGCAGCTCCTCCACGGCGGCCGGCACCGCCTCCGCGCCGCCCCGCGTGAACCGGGCGAGCTGGTCCGGGTGCCTGAGCAGCGTGAACGTGCCGAGCGAGATCATGTTCGCGGTCGTCTCGTGGCCGGCCACGAGCAGGATCTCCGCCAGCCGCACCAGCGCGTCCCGCTCCACCGCCCCGGTCTCCAGCTGCTTGGCGATCAGCTCGTCCAGCAGCCCGTCACCCGGCTCGCGCCGCTTCCGCTCGATCAGGTCGCGGAAGTACGCGTCCAGGTCCTCCCGGGCCTCGATCACGTCCGCCGGACCGGGCCCCCGCAGCAGCTTGCGGGAGCGGTCCTCGAAGAACTCGTGGTCCGCGTAGGGCACCCCGAGCAGCGCGCAGATGACCGTCGACGGCACCGGGAGCGCGAACGCCCCCACCAGCTCGGCCGGCGGCCCCTGCGCCACCATCGCGTCGAGCAGCCGGTCCACGGTCTCCTGGATCTGCGGCCGCAGCGCCGCCGTCCGCCGGACCGTGAAGCTGGGGATCAGCATCCGGCGCTGCGCGTTGTGCTCCGGGTCGTCCACGCCGATCAGTTCGACGCGCCGCTGCTGGACCGCGGCGAGCCTCGGCGCGAAGAAGGGGAACTCCGGGTGTGAGCGGTCGGACGACAGCCGGGGGTCGGACAGGAGCGCCCGGGCCTCGGTGTGGCCGGTCACCAGCCAGACCGTACGGCCGTCGAAGAGGCGGACCCGGGACACCGGCCGCTGCCCGCGGCTCGCGCTCGGGTAGCCGGTGGGCGGGTGGTAGGGACAGGAGCGGTTCTGCGGGAAGTCGACGGTCGCGGGCTGGGGCTCGGACTGGGTCTCTGTCATGACGGACCTCGCAACGAGGGGGGTGTGGTGGTCCTGCCGATCACCCTCACTAGATGCCTCAGGCATCTACCTGGCCTAGAGGATGTTCGGCCATACCCGCCGAACGGAGCACCGGCATCCACTTTCGGCCGCCGAGGAGCACCATGGAGGAAGGCGAGGAGCGGAGGTTCACCATGGCCGGAACCCGTGGCCGGTACGCCGCCGACCGTGGCCTGACCACGCGCATGGTCACCACCATGTTCCTGATCGGGCTGCTGTACGTGGTGCTGGTCGGCGTGCTCCTGGCGGTGCTGCGCGGGGCCTGGCCGGTGATCCTGGTGATCACCGGCGGGATGTTCGTCGCGCAGTTCTGGTTCAGCGACCGGATCGCCGCGTTCAGCATGGGCGCCCGGGAGGTCACCCCCCGCCGAGGCGCCGGAGCTGCACGGGGCGATCGACCGGATATGCGCCCTTGCCGATATGCCGAAACCGCGTGTGGCGATCGCGGAGAGCGATGTGCCGAACGCCTTCGCGACCGGGCGCAGCCAGAAGTCCTCGCTCGTCTGCGCGACGACGGGGCTGCTGCGCAGACTCGAACCGGAGGAGCTGGAGGGCGTCCTCGCGCACGAGATGTCGCACGTGGCGCACCGGGACGTGGCCGTGATGACCATCGCCTCGTTCCTCGGCGTCCTGGCCGGGATCATCACCCGGGTCGCGCTGTGGGGCGGCTTCGCCCGCAACAGCCGCGGCAACGACCCGGTCGGCGTCCTGCTGCTGCTCATCCCGCTGGTCAGCGCGGTCGTCTACGCGCTGAGCTTCCTGCTCACCCGGTTGCTCTCCCGCTACCGGGAGCTCACCGCCGACCGCGCGGCCGCCCTCCTCACCGGCCGTCCCTCGGCCCTCGCGTCCGCCCTCACCAAGGTGAGCGGCCAGATGGCCCGGATTCCGACGGAGGACCTGCGGAAGGCGGAGCCGTACAACGCCTTCTACTTCGTCCCGGCCTTCGCCTCGAAGGAGAGCATCGGCCGGCTGCTCTCCACGCACCCGACGCTGGAGCAGCGCCTCGACCAGCTGGCCCGCATCGCGGCCGGCCTGTCCCGTCCGTGAGAGCCCGTCCGTGCGGGCCCGTCCGTGCGGGCCCGGCCCGTCCGCCCGTAAGGAGTTCCCCGTGGGCCTGCTCGACACGATCCTGGGCCGCAGCAAACCGGTCCGCCCCGACCTCGACCAGCTCTTCGCCGTGCCGTCCGCCGCGCTGACCCTCCAGGCCGCGACGGGCCTCACGCCGACCGGTCTCGGCTCGGTGTGCTTCGCGGGCGTGGAGGGCTCCGCCTTCGCCCGGGTCCAGCAGGACGTACGCGAACTCCTCGACGCGGACACGGGGCGCGGCGGCGTCCCGGTGGAGTTCAGCCGGGACGCCTACGGCTACACCTGGCTGCTCGCCCGCCAACCGCCCGAGGACACGGCCGCCCTGGTCAACGACCTGCACGCGGTCAACACCCTGCTCCAGGACGGCGGCTTCGGCCCCCAGCTGCTGTGCTCGCTGGTCGCCTTCCGGGACGGGGACGGGCGTGCGCTGGCACTGGTGTACCTGTACAAACGCGGCACGTTCTATCCGTTCGCCCCCGTCCCGGGCGGCACCGAGAAGCGCGACAACCGGCTGGAGCTGGAGGTCCGGGCCGCGCTCGGGGACGACCTGCGGGTGGAGCGGGACCTGTCGCGGTGGTTCCCGGTGTGGGGGGCGCCGGGGCTGTGAGGGGGACCTCGCCCGCGGTCAGGGCTGCCTGGCCACCTCAGGGTGCGACTTGATGACGACCGTCGTCGTCCCGACCGTTCCGAAGTAGGCGTCCGGCGCGCCGTAGGCCGCATGGAACGACCGCTGGAGGTCTCCCACCGTGTAGATCTCGGAGTCGGCCGCGGCCAGGTTGGGCGGGCTGTTCCCGTCCGACCAGGCTTGCAGGACGACGCAGTCGTTACCGTCGCGGGCCACCACCGCGCCGGCGTGGAACTGACTCATCTCCTTCTCCGGGTCGGGTTTGGTGACCACGATGACGAACGCCTCTCCCGCCCGGGGATCGGCCATCTCGTTCTTCGGGCCGGCGAACTGGCGGGCCTGGCGGCGGTTGGTCGGGTCCGCCTGACCGAACACCTCGGTCGGACCGAAGCGCTTGTCGGTGGTCTCGATCGTGCTGTACTCGCCCTCGCCCCAATCGAGTTCGCGGACCCGGTTGTTGATGATCTCCTCGGCGGCGTGCAGGCAGTCCTGCTGGACGTCGCCGCCCAGCCAGTGCCTGAAGTACGTCCCGCCGTTCCACTGCATCGCGTCGTTGTCCGCCCGCCTCAGGGCGGGTGCGACACTGCCCGCCGGCGCGTCCTCCCGGACCCAGACGTACGGGGTGTCGGGGCGTGTCAGGAAGAGACCGTTCTCGGACGCCCGGAGGACCTGCCCGTTCACGTCGACGTCGGCGTAACGCTGCACGGTCTCACCGGCCCGGGCGGCCGTCCTCGTGTCCGCCCGGTGTTCGGCGCCTTCGCCGTGTCCGGGTACCGGCCCCCTCATCACCCGGGTCGCGTTCGCCTCGGCTTCGCGCTCGAACCGGTCGCCCGGATCGCTCACCCGCAGCCCGGAGCCGTTGTCCGTACCGGCGACCGGCCCCCGGCGCTGCTGGATGACGTGGGTCAGCTCATGGGCGAGCGTGTGCTTGTCGGCCCCGCCGTCACCGATGACGACGTGGTGCCCGGAGGTGTAGGCGCGGGCCCCGACCCCGGCGGCCGATGCCTTGGCCGCGGCGTCGGTGTGGATGCGCACGTCGGAGAAGTCCGCCCCGAGCCGGGACTCCATCTCACTGCGGACGGCGCTGTCCAGCGGCCGGCCGCCCGAGCGCAGCACGTCCGTGACGGCCGCGCGCTGCACCGGCTGCTCCGCCTCCTCGTGGCCGCAGTGCGGATGCCCGGCCGCCCGCAGCATCTGGACGACGGCGGCGTTCCCGACGCTGCCCTGGAGCGCGAGCCACTCGGTGGCGGGGGCGGCGGCCGCGGCCCCCGGTTTCCGGGCCCGGCCGGGCCCGCGCGCCGCGTCTGCCTTCTCGGCACCGTCCTGGCTGCGCATGGGAACCTCTTCCTACGGGGAGCGTGTCCCTTCCTGCATACCCGGAGCGCGGGGGCGGATCCAGGTCCGGCGGGGCACCGTTGGCTGGCCCGGGAGGACGCGCGGCGACGACCGCGCGTGGTGGTCGCGGTGCGCGGGGGCGGCCGGTCGACGGCCGGCCGCCCCTCACGTCCGCTTGAAGTACTCGATCTCGCCCAGGGCGATCGGGTGTCCCCCGTCCTGTCCTGCCGCCTCGCGGATCGTGAAGCGGACCGACACGACGTCGCTGATGCCCATGCGCAGGGTCTGCTCGCCCGGCTTGTCGGCCAGGGCCATCGTCTTCTCGTGGACCTCTCCGTCCTCCGTCGTGATGGTCAGGTCCGCCCGGGTCGGCCTGGCGCCCTTCTGGAAGACCTCCGGCTTCGTCGAGACGCCCGTGTGGACCGTGACCCCGACCAGCCGGAACGGGTCCTCGAACTCCGCCGTCAGCGCGTCGCCCGTCTTCGGCGCGCCCCAGTACGTGTTCGTCACACCGTCCACCGCCGCCTTCGCCGGGTGCCCCGGGGCGGACGCGTTCGCGGAGACGTGGAGCGGGCTGACCTCGCCCGTGCCGCCGAGCTTGTCGCGCACGTCCTCCACGACGTAACGCCCGGCCGGGACCAGCAGGAAGCCCGCGACCAGGAGGGCCGCGACGACCAGGGCGATGAGGCTGCCGCGCAGCAGCCTCCCCGAGCCCGCCCGCACCCGGCGGTTGAACGGCCACCTGGTCCGCCACCAGGGCAGCGGTGCCGCCTGGGCACGGGGCTTCAGGGGCTCGGCGCAGTTCCGGCAGAACGTACGGCCCGGGCGGTTGTTCGTGCCGCAGGAGGGGCAGGGCTCGCCGTCCGGTTCGTCGTCCACCGCCGCCGTCCTGACGGTGGGGCGGGCGGCGACGGGCACGCCGGGCAGGACCGCGCCCACGGGCTCCTCGGCCGGTTCCGCCACCGGCTCCGGCGGCTTCGGCCGCGCGGGCTGTACGGGGGCGGGCGCGGG
>NZ_JAAGNI010000503.1 GCF_010550605.1 Streptomyces sp. SID9727 | reverse complement strand
GTCGCGCCTGCTGCCGGTGTACGGGGTGCCGCTGCCGGGGGCCCCGGAGACGGCGGGGGCCCCGGTCACGGGCGGCGGCGCCGCCCCTGCCCTGCTGGTGGTGCCGGCCGTGCCGTGGTGGTGCCGGGTCAGTCGCGGGTGCCGGCGCCCCGGACGCCGTCGAGGATCATGGCGACGGCGGTGTCGGCGATGACGCCGGGCTCCTCCGCCACGGTCAGTTCGATGCGCCGGACCGCCGCGTCCACGGAGCCCTGCAGCAGCATGGCCGCGAGACGGGGCTCCGCGTGGCCGAGGTCGCCGAGCGCCTCCACGATCATGGCGATCAGCCCGCCGTGCGCGGCCCGGATCTTCTCGCGGGCGCCCGCGTCCAGTTCGCTGGCGGAGATCGCGACCACGGCCCGGTGGCGCCGGTCCCCGACGAGGTCGAGCTGGCGCCGTACGTATGCCTCGATCTTCTCCTCGGGCGTCCCCGCCCGCTCCATCGCGCTCTCCACCTCGGCCGCCCAGACGGGGAAGTCGACGGCGCAGAGCTCTTCCACGACGGCGGCGCGGGAGCGGAAGTACTCGTAGACGGAGGACCGGGCGAGGCCCGTGCGTTCGGCGAGGGCGGGGAAGGTCAGCGCTTCCGTGCCCCCTTCGGACAAGAGGGAGCGCGCTGCGTCCAGGAGGGCGCCGCGCTGCATGGTCCGGTGCTCGGCCACGGAGGCCGCTCGAATCCTGGGCACGGCTCCACTCTACGGCGACCGCCTCCCAGAGGGACGCGTGCGGGCCGAAGTGACCGGACCGGGCGCCCGGCGGGCCGGCTCAGCGCCCGGCGTCCGCCAGCTTCGCGCGGAGCTGGAGCACGGACTTGGTGTGGATCTGGCTGACCCGGCTCTCGGTGACCCCGAGGACGTTGCCGATCTCGGCGAGGGTCAGACCCTCGTAGTAGTAGAGCGTGACGACCGTCTTCTCACGGTCCGGGAGGGTGTTGATCGCCCGGGCCAGCAGCCTTCTCAGCTCCCGGTCCTCCGCCACCTCGACCGGGTCGTCGGCGGCGGTGTCCTCCAGCGTGTCCATCAGGCTCAGCCGGTCGCCGCCCTCGCCGCCGACGTGCAGCAGCTCCTCCAGCGCGACCACGTTGGCCAGGGACAACTGGCTGAAAACAGCGTGCAGGTCATCCAGCGTGACGCCCATCTCCGCCGCGACCTCCGCCTCGGACGGGGTGCGGCGCAGCTGCGCCTCCAGCGTCGCGTAGGCGCGTTCGACGGCGCGGGCCTTCTGCCGCACCGAGCGCGGGATCCAGTCCAGCGCCCGGAGTTCGTCGATCATCGCGCCCCGGATGCGGGTGATCGCGTACGTCTCGAACTTGATGGCCCGTTCGATGTCGAACTTCTCGATCGCGTCGATCAGCCCGAACACCCCGGACGAGACGAAGTCCGCCTGCTCGACGTTGGACGGCAGGCCCACGCTCACCCGGCCGGCGACGTACTTGACCAGGGGTGAGTAGTGCAGGATCAGCTGCTCCCGCAGCCGCCCGTCGCCGGTCGTCTTGTACGAGCGCCACAGCTCGTCGAGCGAGGACGGGGCGGGAGGGCGCACAGTGCCACGCGCAGCCGGTGGTACTGCCGCGCGGTCAGACCCGGAGGTGTGCTGGGGCATGTGGTGCCTTGAGCCGTTCTGCCGTGAAGTACTGGGACGTGTCTCTGGGGCGGAATCCTTGTGAGCGTAGCGTGACTGAGGTGTCGCGGTGCGCGCAGGATAGAGGATGGCGACCGGGCGCTCGCGGGCCTGCGGACACGACGCGCGAACCGGCTGCGGACATGACAGCCCGCAGGGGTGCGGACACGTCGGGCGCCCGGGGCCGTCGCCGCAGGCACCGGCCCCGGAGCCACCGTCGAAACGTCCGCCGAGGTCATCGGCATCACCTTTTCACCCGAATGCCCCAGGTCAAGAACCGCCTCGCCGCGCGTCGTCCCGGCAAGTCGCCCTCCGCGTCAACCTCCAGCCCTCGCCCTCACGTTCGACGTATCCCAGTGAGTGCAGTTCGTACAGTTTGCCGAGGGCCTCGTCGGCGCTGGTCCCGGCGCCCCGCGCCACCTCCCGGACATCGACGGCGGCGCGCGCCGGAAGCGCCTCCAGCACCCGCCCGGCGACGGCGTCGAGCAGGTCCCGGTCCAGCAGCGGACCGCTCCTGGACGGCGCCAGGTCCCCGATGTCACCCACCAGCTCCGCCACTTCGGCGGCGTCCGTCACCAGCACGCCCTCCCCGCGCAGGAGTTCGTGGACACCGGCCGACAGACCGCTGGTCGCCGGACCGGGAACCCCCATGGTGAAGCGCCCCAGCCGCTGCGCGACCCGTGCCGTCACCAGCGAACCGCTGCGGTACTGCGCCTCCACGACCACCGTCCCCCGCGTCAGCGCGGCGATCACCCTGTTCCGCAGGACGAACCGGCTCCGCGTCGGGTGCTCGGACGGTGGCAGCTCACCGATGACGAGCCCCTGCCCGGCCACCCGCGCGATCAGCTCGGCGTGCCCCGGCGGATAGGCCACGTCCACCCCGCAGGCCAGCACCGCGATCGTCGCCCCGCCCGCCGCCAGCGCACCCCGGTGCGCCGCGCCGTCCACCCCGAAGGCGGCGCCCGAGACCACCACCCAGCCGCGCTCCGCGAGCCCCGCGCCCAGCGTCGCCGCCATGTGCGCCCCGTACGGGGTGCACGCGCGGGCCCC
>NZ_JAAGNI010000478.1 GCF_010550605.1 Streptomyces sp. SID9727 | reverse complement strand
GGCCCCCCGCCCGGGCTGCGCGCGGTCGCCGAACGGCTGCTCGACGAACTCGCCCTGCTGGAGTCCCCGCTGGCCGGTGACGAGCCGGACGGCCTGGACGAGATCAGGGCCGCCTGCCCGCAGTGGCCGCACGACCGGAACGTGCGGCCGGCCGCGCGGGAGCGGCTGCACGCCGCCTGGCTGGGCCGCGCCGCCGGCTGCCTGCTGGGCAAACCGGTCGAGAAGCTGCCCCTGGAAGGCATCCGCGCCCTGGCCCGGGCCACCGGCAACTGGCCCCTGAACACCTGGTTCACCGCCCGGGGCCTGCCCGCCCCGCTGGCCGCCGCCTACCCGTGGAACCGGCGCTCCGCGCCCACCTCGCTCGCCGAGAACATCGACGGGATGCCCGAGGACGACGACCTCAACCACCCCCTGCTCACCCTGTTGCTGCTCCAGCGGCACGGCACCGCGTTCACCACGGCGGACCTGGCCCGGCTCTGGCTGGACGAGCTGCCGGCCGGGCGCACGTTCACCGCCGAGCGGATCGCGTACCGCAATCTGCTCGACGGCATCGAGCCCCCGGACACCGCCCGCCACCGCAACCCGTTCCGCGAGTGGATCGGCGCCCAGATCCGGGCCGACGCGCACGGCTGGACCCGGCCCGGCGACCCGGCGGGGGCCGCGGAGCGGGCGTACCGCGACGCGGTCCTCACCCACACCGGGAACGGCGTCTACGGCGCGATGTTCACGGCGGCGGCGCTGGCCGAGGCGGCCACCGGCGAGACCGACGTGCACGGCTGCCTGGCCACCGGCCTGCGCGTGGTACCGCCGCGCTCGCGGTTCGCGGCGGCGGTACGCGACGGCATCACGGCCGCCCGCGAGGAACGGGACTTCGATACGGTCGTGGACCGGCTGCACGCGGCGTACGGCAGGTATCACTGGGTGCATGTGCTGCCCAACGCGGCCCTGCTGGCCTCCGCGCTCACCCACGCCGACGGCGACTTCACCGGTTCGATCTGCAAGGCGGTGTCCGGCGGCTGGGACACCGACTCCAACGGCGCGACCGCCGGTTCGCTCGCCGGACTGCTCGCCGGGCGGCCGGACGCGCTGCCCGACCGGTGGACCGCCCCGCTGAAGAACCGGCTCGCCACGTCCGTCCCCGGCTTCGACGGGGCCGGCTTCGACACCCTCGCCGACCTGACCCACCGGCTCACCCACGAGGAGGCACTCCGCCCATGACCAGAATCGCGGTGCTCGGCAGCACCAATATGGATCTTGTGGCTTACGTCGACCGGGCCCCGGAGCGCGGGCAGACCGTCACCGGACGGGAGTTCCGCACCATCCCCGGCGGCAAGGGCGCCAACCAGGCCGTCGCGGCCGCCCGCGCGGGCGGTGACGTGCTGATGATCGGCGCGGTCGGCGACGACGAGTACGGCGTACGGATGCGGGAGAACCTGGAGCACTCCGGCGTCGACACCGATCTGCTGCACACCGCCGAGGGCCCCAGCGGCACCGCGCACATCGTGGTCGACGCCAAGGGCTCCAACGCGATCGTGGTCATCCCCGGCGCCAACGGCACCATGACGGCGCTCGGTCCGGGCGAGGTGGCCGCCATCGCCGAGGCGGATCTGCTGCTGCTCCAGCTGGAGCTGCCGATGTCCGCCGTGATCGAGGGCGCCCGCGCCGGGCACGCCCAGGGCGTACGGACCGTGCTCACCCCTTCCCCCGTGCAGGAGCTGCCCTCCGAACTCCTCGACCACGTCGACCTGCTGGTCCCCAACGAGCACGAGGCCGCCGAGCTGTCCGGCTACGACGACCCGCACGCGGCGGCGGAGATCCTCCTCGGCCAGGTCCCCGCGGTGCTCATCACGCTCGGCTCGAAGGGCAGCCTGTACGCGGCCCGGGGCAGCCGCACCATCCACTTCCCGGCCCCGGACGTCACCGCCGTCGACACCACCGGCGCCGGGGACACCTTCGTCGGCACCCTGGCCGTGGCGCTCGGCGAAGGGCGCCCGATGCCGCAGGCCGTCGCCTGGGCCTCGGCCGCCGCCGCGCTCTGCGTGCAGAAACCGGGCGCCTCGGTCTCCATGCCGTACCGCAGCGAAATCGACGGCGCGTGAGCGCCCCCGCGGCCCCGCCGCTCACCGGACTGCGGGTCGTCGATCTCGCCACGCTCTTCGCGGGCCCGCTCTGCGCGACGATGCTGGGCGACTTCGGCGCCGAGGTGATCAAGGTCGAGCACCCGGTGCGCCCCGACCCCTCCCGGGGCCACGGGCCCGCGAAGGACGGCGTGGGCCTGTGGTGGAAGCTCCTCGGCCGCAACAAGCGCAACCTGACGCTCGACCTCTCCGCGCCGGAGGGCCGCGACCTGCTGCTGCGGCTCGCGGCGGACACCGATGTGATCATCGAGAACTTCCGGCCCGGCACGCTGGAGCGGTGGGGCCTCGGGCCCGATGAGCTGCACGCGGTCAACCCGCGCCTGATCCTCGTGCGCGTCACGGGTTTCGGCCAGTTCGGCCCGTACTCCCACCGGCCCGGCTTCGGGACGCTCGCCGAGGCGATGAGCGGCTTCGCGGCGATCACCGGGGAGCCGGACGGGCCGCCGACCCTGCCGCCGTTCGGTCTCGCCGACTCGATCGCCGCGCTCGCCACGGCGTACGCGGTGATGGCCGCGCTGGCCGGCCGGGACCGGACCGGCGAGGGGCAGGTGGTCGACATGGCGATCATCGAGCCGATCCTGACCGTGCTCGGCCCGCAGCCGCTCTGGTACGACCAGCTCGGCTACGTACAGCCGCGCACCGGGAACCGGTCGCGCAACAACGCCCCGCGCAACACCTACCGCACCTCGGACGGGCAGTGGGTGGCCGTCTCCACCTCCGCGCAGTCGGTGGCGGAGCGGGTGATGCGGCTGGTCGGACGGGCGGACCTGATCGAGGAGCCGTGGTTCGCCTCGGGCGCCACCCGCGCCGAGCACAGCGACGAGCTGGACGAGGCCGTGGGCCACTGGATCGCCCGGCACAGCCGGGAGGAGGCGCTGTCCGCGTTCGAGAAGGCGGAGGCCGCCATCGCCCCCATCCACGACGTACGGGACGTGATGGAGGACCCGCAGTACCGGGCGCTGGACTCCGTCACCGAGGTGGACGATCCGGAGCTGGGCCCGCTGCGGATGCAGAACGTCCTCTTCCGGCTCTCCCGGACCCCGGGCGCGATCCGCTGGACGGGCCGTCCGCACGGGGCCGACACCGAGGAGATCCTGACCGAGCTGGGGCTGAGCGGGCCCGAGATCTCGGCGCTGCGGGCGGAGCGGGTGCTGTGAGCGCGGCGGCCCCCCTCACCCTGCTGTACGTGCCCGGCGACCGGCCGGACGTCGTGCGCAAGGCGGCCGGCGCGGGACCGGACGTGGTGATCGTGGACCTGGAGGACGCGGTCGCCCCCGACCGCAAGGAGTACGCGCGCGGCGCGACCGTGGAACTGCTGTCGGACCCGCCGTCCGCCACGGCGCCACCCGTCCATGTCCGGGTCAACGACGAGGCGGACGTCCTGGCGCTGGCCGGGCTGCCGGGGCTCGCGGGACTGCGGCTGCCGAAGATCACCCACGCCGCGTCCGTCCACCACATCGCGGCGCTGGCCCCCGGGGTCGCCCTGTGCCCGCTCCTGGAGTCGGCCCTCGGTATCGAGCACGCGTACTCGGTGGCCTCCGCGCACCCCCAGGTCCGCGCCATCGCCCTGGGCGAGGCCGACCTCCGCGCGGATCTGGGCGTACGGGAGGACGCGGGGCTCGACTGGTCGCGCAGCCGGGTGGTGGTCGCCGCCCGTGCGGCGGGCCTGGCGCCGCCCACGCAGTCGGTGTACGCGGACGTCCGCGACCTGGACGGCCTCTGGTCCTCCTGCGCCCGCGGGCGGGCCCTGGGCTTCCTGGGCCGGGCGGCGATCCACCCCCGCCAGCTCCCGGTGATCGAACGCGCGTTCCGCCCGACGCCGCAGGAGGTCGAAGCGGCCTGGGAGATCGTGGAGGCCGCGCGGGACCAGGCGGGGGCCCAGGCCCTGCCGGACGGCCGCTTCGTGGACGCGGCGGTGGTCGCGCAGGCGCGACGGACGCTGGCGCTGGCGCAACGGAAACGGTGACCCGGCGCTCCACCTGACCGCGCTGTCCTCAAGCGCCGGACGGGCTGGGTTCTCGCCGCACCGCCCGCTCCAGCCGACGGAGCCGATGCGACGGCGGGCGGCCACACCGAGCCCGTCCGGCGATCGAGGGCACCCCGCGACGGCGAAGGGGCCGCCGAAAGTCTCGGCGGCCCCTCATCCGTCTGCGCAGCGTCAGCCCTTCGCGGCTTCCGCCGTACCGTCCGCCTTCGGCGCATCCGCGGCCTCCGGCTCGTCCGCCTCGGCCTTGTCCGCCTTGCCCGAGCCCTCCGACGCCTCCGGTGCCCCCGCCGCGGCCTCGGCCTCGTCCGCCT
Source organism: Streptomyces sp. SID9727 (assembly GCF_010550605.1). Taxonomy (GTDB): domain Bacteria; phylum Actinomycetota; class Actinomycetes; order Streptomycetales; family Streptomycetaceae; genus Streptomyces. The sequence goes on along the minus strand of NZ_JAAGNI010000478.1, from coordinate 13,585 downwards.
TGTCCTCGTCCGCCTTGCCCGAGCCCTCCGACGCCTCCGGCGCCCCGGGCTCGATGATCTCCTCGCGGCCCGGCCTCACCTTCGCCGAGATCACGATGTACGCCACCGCGAGCACGAACACGATCAGCGCGGTCCACACGTTGAGCCGCATGCCCAGGATGTGGTGCGCCTCGTCCACGCGCAGGTACTCGGTCCACACGCGCCCCGCGCAGTACGCCGCGACGTACAGCGCGAAGGCCCGGCCGTGCCCGAGCTTGAAGCGGCGGTCGGCCCAGACCACCAGGAGGGCGACGCCGACGCACCAGAGCGACTCGTACAGGAATGTCGGGTGGTAGGTGCCCGCGACCCGGTTCGGGCCCTCGCTGATCTTCAGCGCCCACGGGACGTCGGTCGCCCTGCCGTACAGCTCCTGGTTGAACCAGTTGCCCCAGCGGCCGCACGCCTGGGCGAGGACGATGCCGGGAGCGAGGGCGTCGGCCCAGGCGGGCAGCGGGATCCCGCGGCGGCGGCAGCCGATCCAGGCGCCGACCGCGCCCAGCGCGATCGCACCCCAGATACCGAGGCCGCCCTGCCAGATCTTGAAGGCGTCGACCCAGTCCTCACCGTCGCTGAAGTACAGCTGGTAGTCGGTGATGACGTGGTAGAGCCGGCCGCCGACAAGGCCGAAGGGCACGGCCCAGACGGCGATATCGGCAACAGTGCCGCTGGTGCCTCCTCGGGCGACCCAGCGCTTGTTGCCGAACCAGACGGCGACGAAGACACCGATGATGATGCAGAACGCGTAGCCGCGGAGCGGGATCGGTCCGAGATCGATCACGCCGGTCGACGGGCTGGGAATGTAGGCAAGGTTCATGGCAGCATCGACGCTACCCTGCCGGGCGGGAGGTAGGGCAACCCACCCGGCAACGTCTGGGTAACGAGCGGGCCGTCGATTCCCCCGGCCGGCCCCGGGGAAGCCCTACGGCGTGGCCGTGGCGGTGGCGGGCTTCTTGCCCTTGTTGGCCTCGGCGACCCACTTCTTCAGGTTGGCCACGGTGATCGCCTCGTCGCCCTTCTTCGGGAAGATCGTCTCCCCGTTGAGCAGCGCCGTGGGTGTGCCCTGGAAGCCGCCGTCGCGGAACGCCTGGTTGGACTTCTCCACCCACGCGTCGTGCTTGCCGTCCTCGACGCAGCCGCGGAAGCCGGGCGTGTCCAGCCCGGGGACCTTCTTGGCGAGCTCGATCAGCTTGTCGTTGTCCCCGAAGGCGTCGTCGGTCTCCGCGGGCTGGTTGCTGTACAGCACGTCGTGGTACGCGGAGAACTTGCCGGCGTCCTGCGCGCAGGCGGCCGCGTTGGCCGCCTTGAGGGAGCCGCTGCCACCCATGTTGCCGTCGATGATCGTGGCGAGGTGGTAGTCGACCTTGATCTGGCCGTCGCGCTCCATCTCGTGGATCGTGTCGCGGAACGCGGTCTCGAACTGGGCGCAGACCGGGCAGCGGAAGTCCTCCCAGATGGTCAGGGTGGACGGGGCGTCGTCCGCGCCGACCCGGATGGCCAGTGCGTCCTTGCCGGTCGCTCCGGACGGGGCGACGGCCGGCCCGGACGCCTTGGACTTGTCGCTCTTGCCGTCGGTGTTCGCCGCGATCACGCCGACGACGGCGGCCAGGCCCAGGACCCCCACCACGGCCGTGGACACGATCAGCGTGCGGCGCCGGCGGTCGCGCGCCTTCGCCTGCTCGCGCTGCTGGATCAGCCGGTCTCGCGCGGCCCTCTTACCCTGTTCGTTCTTCTCGCTCACACCGCGCAAACGACCCGGGAAGGCACTCGCGTGCCTCCCCGGGCCGAGGTCCACCCGTTCGGGTTACCTCGGGTGTCAGCGCTTTCGAACACCTTCGGCAAGCTCGGCCGCCAGGGAACGGACGCCCGCGAGCCCGGCGGCCTCGTCGGGGGCGTCGAGCATCCGCTTGACGAAGGCCGTGCCGACGATGACGCCGTCGGCGAAGCCGGCGACCTCCGCGGCCTGGGCGGCGTCGGACACGCCGAGGCCGACGCAGACCGGCAGATCGGTCGTGGCGCGGGTCCGCCGGACCAGGTCCTCCGCCTGCGCGCCGACCGAGGCGCGGGTGCCGGTGACGCCCATCAGGGACGCGGCGTAGACGAAGCCGGAGCCCGCGTCGGTGATGGTGGCGATCCGCTCGTCCTTGCTGCTGGGCGCGACGACGAAGACAGTGGCCAGGCCGTGCCGCCCCGCGTGCTCGCGCCACAGCGCGGACTCCTGGACCGGCAGGTCGGGCAGGATGCACCCGGCGCCGCCCGCCTCGGCCAGTTCGGCGGTGAACCGCTCGACGCCGTACCGGTCGATCGGGTTCCAGTACGTCATGACGAGGATCGGCGCCCCGGTGGCCTCGTGGGCCTCGCGGACCGTGCGCATCACGTCGGCGATCCGCACGCCGCCGCGCAGCGCGATGTCGTCGGCGGTCTGGATGACCGGGCCGTCGAGCACCGGGTCGCTGTGCGGCAGCCCCACCTCGATCACGTCGGCGCCGCCCGCCACGGCGGCCTTGATGGCCTCGATGCCGCCGTCGACGGTCGGGAAGCCGGCCGGCAGGTACGCGATGAGCGCGGCCCGGTCCTCGGCCCGCGTGGCGGCGAGCGTGGTATTCAGCAGTTCGACGTTGCCGCTCACAGCGCGTCCCCCTCGATCTCCGCGGCACCGCTGCCGGCGTCCGCCTCGACGGCCCCGTCGGTGTCGTACAGCCCGAAGTAACGGGCCGCCGTGTCCATGTCCTTGTCGCCGCGCCCGGAGAGGTTGACGAGGATCAGCCCGTCCTTGCCCAGCTCCTTGCCGACCTCCAGCGCCCCGGCCAGCGCGTGCGCGCTCTCGATGGCCGGGATGATGCCCTCGGTGCGGGAGAGCAGGCGCAGCGCCTGCATGGCCGCGTCGTCGGTGACGGCGCGGTACTCGCCCCGGCCCACGTCCTTGAGGTAGGCGTGCTCGGGGCCGATGCCCGGGTAGTCCAGGCCGGCCGAGATGGAGTACGGCTCGGTGATCTGGCCCTCGTCGTCCTGGAGGACGTAGCTGCGCGAGCCGTGCAGGATGCCGGGCTCGCCCGCGGTCAGGGTCGCCGCGTGCTCGCCGGTCTCCACGCCGTGTCCGGCGGGCTCGCAGCCGATGAGGCGGACGTCCGGGTCGGGCACGAAGGCGTGGAAGAGGCCGATGGCGTTGGAGCCGCCGCCGACGCAGGCCACGGCCGCGTCCGGCAGCCGGCCGGCCCGCTCCAGGATCTGCCGTCTGGCCTCCACGCCGATGACGCGGTGGAAGTCGCGGACCATCGCCGGGAAGGGGTGCGGCCCGGCGACCGTGCCGAAGAGGTAGTGGGTGCGGTCCACGTTGGCGACCCAGTCGCGGAACGCCTCGTTGATGGCGTCCTTGAGGGTGCGGGAGCCGGACTTCACGGCGATGACCTCGGCGCCGAGCATCCGCATGCGCGCCACGTTCAGCGCCTGGCGCCGGGTGTCGATCTCGCCCATGTAGATGGTGCAGTCGAGGCCGAAGAGGGCGCAGGCGGTCGCGGTGGCGACGCCGTGCTGTCCGGCGCCGGTCTCCGCGATGACGCGGGTCTTGCCCATGCGCCGGGTCAGCAGTGCCTGCCCCAGCACGTTGTTGATCTTGTGCGAGCCGGTGTGGTTCAGGTCCTCGCGCTTGAGGAAGACGCGGGCGCCGCCGGCGTGCTCCGCGAAGCGGGGCACCTCGGTGAGGGCGCTGGGCCGTCCGGTGTAGTGGACCATCAGCTCGCCGAGCTCGGCGGCGAACGCGGGGTCGGCCTTGGCCTTGTCGTACTCGACGGCGACCTCGTCCACGGCGGCGACCAGCGCCTCCGGGATGAACTTGCCGCCGTAGGCGCCGAAGTAGCCCTCGGCGCTGGGGATCAGACCCTCCGGGTCCGGGATGAAGAAGTCGGAAGACATGCGGAACGTGCTCCTCGTCGTCACAGGGGTGGTCGCACCGTCTGCGCCGTGAGCGGAGCGCCGCCCCGGTCCTGGACCGGGGCGGTTTCGGACGCGCGGGACGGCGGCCGGGCTCGCTCTACAGCGCGCGCGTCCCGCGCCATCGCATGCCGTTGACCTGACCGGGCTCGGCGCCGATCACGTACCGCACCCGCCGGCCGTGCACGCGGCGCGCGGGCGCCCGGCAGCCGCGGTGCCACGAGGGCAGTGCGCAGCGCATCGGCTCGGGGTGCGGGAGGGACACGGCCGGGTCAGCCCCGTCCGTGGCGCAGGGCCGGGTGGGCGCCGGCGGCGACGAGGTCGGCGACGGCGGTCCGCGGGTCGCGTCCGGTGACCAGGGACTCGCCGACCAGCACGGCGTCGGCGCCGGCGTTGGCGTAGGCGATCAGGTCGTGCGGGCCGCGGACGCCGGACTCGGCGACCTTGACGATGTGGTCGGGGATCTCGGGGGCGACGCGCTCGAAGGTGGAGCGGTCGACCTTGAGGTCCTTGAGGTTGCGCGCGTTGACGCCGATGATCCGGGCCCCGGCCGCGACGGCGCGCTCGGCCTCGTCCTCGTCGTGCGCCTCGACCAGCGGCGTGAGGCCGATGGACTCGGCGCGCTCGATCAGGGAGACCAGGGCCTCCTGTTCGAGGGCGGCGACGATCAGCAGCACGAGGTCGGCGCCGTACGCGCGGGCCTCCCACAGCTGGTACGAGGTGACGATGAAGTCCTTGCGGAGGATCGGGATGTCGACCTTGGCGCGGACGGCCTCCAGGTCCGCCAGGGAGCCGCCGAAGCGGCGCTCCTCGGTGAGGACCGAGATGACGGAGGCCCCGCCGGCCTCGTAGTCCGCGGCGAGCGCGGCCGGGTCGGCGATGGCGGCCAGCGCGCCCTTGGAGGGGCTGGAGCGCTTGACCTCGCAGATGACGGTCACGCCCTCGCCGCGCAGGGCGGCGACGCCGTCCTTGGCGCGGGGGGCACGGGCGGCGCGTTCCTTGAGCTCGTCGAGGCTGACGCGCGCCTGCCGCTCCGCGAGGTCGGCGCGGACGCCGTCGATGATCTCGTCGAGCACACTCACGCGAGCGGCCCCCTTCCGGAACGGTGACAAAAAAACGTAGCAGGCCACAGGATCAGCCACTCCGATGTTATCCGCAGCGGGGCGCTGGGCCCGCATCCGGCCGCCGGCTGTCCCACTACCTGGGACTTCACGGGGCGAGCGCGGAGCCGAAGGGGAGGTTCCGGATGACCGTGAAGAGCAGCAGTACGGCGCCGATCGCCCACCAGTGCGCCGGCCGGAGCCCGATCCGCAGGGGCCTTCCGCGGGCCTCGCGGATCAGCCATACGGTCCACAGCGCGGCGAAGACCGCGTAACCGGCCACGGCGAGGGCGTTGGCGCCGAAGGCGGCGGCCAGGTCGCCGTGGGCGAAGGCGTGGGCGCTGCGGAGGCCGCCGCAGCCGGGGCAGTAGACGCCGGTGAACCGCAGCAGCGGGCAGACGGGGTAGTGGCCGGGCTCGTTCGGGTCGACGGTGGCGACGTACCCGAAGGCGCCGACGACGGCGGCGAGCACGCCCACCGGGACGGCGAGCCGCCGCAGCCGCGAGGCACCGGCGGGGGCCGTGGGGAAGAGGGGGGCCGGCACGGGGGCGAAGGGCGGCGGCCCGGGGGCCGGGACCGGGGCGGGGTCCGGGGCCGGAGAGGCGGCGGCGGGGGTTGGCTTTGCGTCCACCCGGTGATTGTCGCCGCTGACGCGGAAAGGCGCAGCCCGGTCCGGGCCGCGCCTCTCCGGCGTACGTGGTGCGGGGGTCAGGAGGTCTGCGCCTGGCCGGCGCGCGCGCGGGCGGCGGCCAGCTCGGCCGACTCCTTCGGCATGCCGAGGCCCGCGGCCTTCATCGCGAGGCCGACGACACCACCGAGCAGGACGACGCCCATGCCGGCCCAGAAACCGGCCGGGTTGGACGCGACCATGAAGACGCCCGCGACGCAGAAGCCGATGAAGGCGATGATGACACCGGTCCAGGCGGCCGGGGTGTGTCCGTGGCTGCTGCCCGCCATGAGTTGCTCCTCGTTGGTGTTGCGCTGTTGGAATCGCTCGGGTCGCTGTGCCCACGGCCCGTGCCGCTGTGCCAGCTCACCGTCATTGTCCCGTACGTGCGGGTAGGACGTGAGCTGGGGGTCATGCCTCGCGCGTCGGGTCCTCGCCTCGGTCCAGGGCCTTCCACAGATCCTCGGGCCGGTCGGGGTCGAGCGGGCGGGGGGCCTTGCGGGGGCGGGGGGTCCCGTCGCGCTCGTAGCGTCCGGACATCGTGGGCCAGCGGTTGCCGTAGCGCAGGGCGAGCAGCCCGGCGAGCAGGATCAGCAGGCCGCCGGCCGCCGTGACGTACGGCCAGGCGGTGTGGCTGAGGGCCGTGATGGTGGCGGCGCTGTCGCCGCTGGTCCGCGCGGCCTTCTCGTCCAGCGCCCCGCTGTCGGACGCGCCGAGGAAGGCGCTGAGCGCGGCGCCGAGTCCGCTGAGCGCGAGGAGTCCGGCGACCACGCGCCGGCCGGCGCCGCGTACGGCGAAGACGGCGACGAGGGCGGCCAGCCCGACGATCGCGAGGGCGGCGGGGAGTCCGGTGACGTCCTGCCCGTCGGCGCTCAGCGGCAGGGTGCCGCCGCCGACCAGGGCCTTGCCCTCGGCCCAGGTCTGCCCGGAGGCGAGCAGGACGACGGTCGCGCCCGCCGCCCCGAGGAGCAGGCCGGCGGCCAGGGTGCGGCGGCTCCCCGCACTGTCGGGCGCGGCGGCGGCTTCGGTACGGGGCTGGGGTACGGGGACGGCACTCACGTACTCCACTATCCCTCACCGGCCCGGAACGCCCCACCGCGCCCCTGGCGCGGGCGCACCGCTCAGGCGCCGCCGAGGCGGTTGGCGGTGTGGACGGCGCGGAGGACGGCCGCCGCCTTGTTGCGGCACTCGGTGTCCTCGGCGACCGGGTCGGAGTCGGCGACGACGCCCGCGCCCGCCTGGACGTAGGCGGTGCCGTCGCGGAGCAGGGCGGTGCGGATGGCGATGGCGGTGTCGGAGTCCCCGGCGAAGTCGAGGTAGCCGACGCAGCCCCCGTACAGGCCCCGGCGGGTGGGTTCCAGCTCCTCGATGATCTGGAGGGCGCGGGGCTTGGGGGCGCCGGAGAGGGTGCCGGCGGGGAAGCAGGCGGTGAGCACGTCGAAGGCGGTGCGGCCCTCGGCGACCTTGCCGGTGACGGTGGAGACGATGTGCATCACGTGCGAGTAGCGCTCGATGGACATGAAGTCGACCACCTCGACGCTGCCCGGTTCGCAGACCCGGCCCAGGTCGTTGCGGCCGAGGTCCACGAGCATGAGGTGCTCGGCGCGCTCCTTGGGGTCGGCGAGGAGTTCGTCGGCGAGGGCCTGGTCCTCCTGCGGGGTGGCGCCGCGGTGCCGGGTTCCGGCGATGGGGTGGACCATGGCGCGGCCGTCCTCGACCTTGACCAGGGCCTCGGGGCTGGACCCGGCGACGTCGAAGCCGTCGAACCGGAAGAGGTACATGTACGGCGAGGGGTTGGTGGCGCGCAGCACCCGGTAGACGTCGAGGGCGCTCGCCGTGCACGGGGTCTCGAAGCGCTGGGAGGGCACCACCTGGAAGGCTTCGCCGGCCCGGATGCGCTCCTTCACGTCCTCGACGGCGTCCTGGTACGCCGGGCCGCCCCAGAGCGCGGTGTACGGGGGCAGCTCGGAGGGCGGCAGGGCGGCGGGGGCGTTCTCGACGGGGCGGCGCAGGTCGCGCTCCATCGCGTCGAGCCGGACGACGGCGTCGGCGTACGCCTCGTCCACGCCGGTGGCCAGGTCGTTGTGGTTGATGGCGTTGGCGATGAGCAGGACGCTGCCGTCCCAGTGGTCCAGGACCGCGAGGTCGGAGGTGAGCAGCATGGTCAGCTCGGGGAGCCTCAGGTCGTCGCCGCCGCTCTCGCCGATCTTCTCCAGGCGGCGCACGATGTCGTAGCCGAGGTAGCCGACCATGCCGCCGGTGAAGGGCGGCAGGCCGGACTCCCGGTCGTGCGGGGTGTGCAGGGCCTCGATGGTGGCGCGCAGGGCGTCCAGCGGGTCGCCGTCGACGGGGACGCCGACGGGCGGGGTGCCGAGCCAGTGGGCCTCGCCGTCGCGGGTGGTCAGCGTGGCGGCGCTGCGTACGCCGACGAAGGAGTAGCGCGACCAGGTGCGGCCGTTCTCCGCGGATTCCAGGAGGAAGGTGCCGGTGCGCTCGCCCGCCAGCTTGCGGTAGAGGCCGACGGGGGTGTCGCCGTCCGCGAGGAGGCGGCGGGTGACGGGGATGACGCGCCGGTCGACGGCCAGCTTGCGGAAGGTGTCGAGGTCCATGGCGGCAGACCCTACTGCGCGAGGAAGAGGACGTCGGCGTCGAAGCAGGTGCGGTCGCCGGTGTGGCAGGCGGCACCGGTCTGGTCGACCTTGACGAGGACGGTGTCGGCGTCGCAGTCCAGGGCGACGGACTTGACCAGCTGGACGTGGCCCGAGGTGTCGCCCTTGACCCAGTACTCCTGGCGGCTGCGGGACCAGTAGGTGCAGCGGCCGGTGGTGAGGGTGCGGTGCAGCGCCTCGTCGTCCATCCAGCCCAGCATGAGTACCTCGCCGGTGTCGTACTGCTGGGCGACGGCCGGGACCAGCCCGTCGGCGCCGCGCTTGAGGCGGGCGGCGATGGCGGGCTCGAGGGCGCTGGCGGTCCGGGGGGAGCCGGGCTGGGGCGTGCTGCTCATGGGCCCATTGTGCCGTGGGGGCGCGGGGTGCCAGGGCGGCGTCCACTGGGCGGACGGGGGACGGCGGTCGTACGCTGGCGGGCATGTCGACCCATGCGAAGCGCGAACGTCTTCTGCTCGCCGACCTGTTGGAGGCGGCGGGTCCGCAGGCCCCGACCCTGTGCCAGGGCTGGACGGCCCGTGATCTCGCGGCCCATGTGGTGGTGCGGGAGCGGCGGCCGGACGCGGCGGCCGGGATCGTCATCGGCCCGCTGAAGAGCCGCCGGGACCGGGTCATGGCCGAGTTCACCGAGAAGCCGTACGAGGAGCTGATCCAGCTCATCCGCACCGGGCCGCCCCGGATGTCCCCGTTCGGCCTGAAGCAGCTGGACGAGGCGGCGAACACGGTGGAGTTCTACATCCACACGGAGGACGTGCGCCGGGCGCAGCCCGACTGGACGCCCCGTGAGCTGGACCCGGTCTTCGCGGACGTGCTGTGGGCGCGCACGGAGAAGGCGGCGCGGATGCTGGGCCGGAAGGCGCCCGTGGGCCTGGTGCTGCGCCGCCCGGACGGCCAGACCGCGGTGGCGCACCGGGGGACGCCGGTGGTGACGGTGACCGGTGAGCCGGGCGAGCTGCTGCTGTTCGCGTTCGGGCGGCAGGACGCGGCGCGGGTGGAGCTGGAGGGCGAGCCGGAGGCGATCGGCCGGGTGACGACGGCGAAGCTGGGCATGTAGCCCGGGTGCGCCCCGGTCAGCGCGGGAGCTCCGCCCGGCGGAGCGGGGCCATGAGGAGGCCGGTGCCCGCGCCCGCGGCGCACAGGGCGGCGCTGGCGACGAAGACCGGGCCGGTGCCCCAGAGGGCGACGGCGGCGCCGGTGACGGGGTAGCTGAGCGGCGCGAGGGCGTGCGTGAAGAGCGTGGAGACCGAGGTGACGCGGCCCAGGTAGGCCGGGTCGGTGACGGTCTGCGTGAGTGCGCCGCACAGCGAGCCGCCGAGGCCGGCGAAGAGTCCGACGAGGACCGCGACGGTCGCGGCGAGCGGTACGGAGGGCACGTACGCCAGGGCCGCGATGGCGACTGCCCCGGCCAGGACGGTCAGGCACATGACCAGTCCGGCCCTGGGCACGCGGCCGCGCACGGCGAGGAGCAGGGCGGAGGCGCCCGCGCCGGTACCGAAGGCGGCGACGACCCAGCCCATGCCGGAGGCGCCCCAGCCGCGTTCGTCGCTGAGCAGGATGAGGCCGAGGTTGAGGGGGCCGACGAAGCCGAGTTCGGTGACGGCGACGACGAGCACCAGGGGCCCGAGGAGCGGGTGGCGGCGGATGTGGCGCAGCCCGTCGGCAAGGTCGCGCCAGGCCGTGCCGGTGGGCGCGGCCTTCTCCGGTGCGGGCAGCGCGCGCATGCGTACGGCCAGCAGGAGCGGGAGCGACACGGCGAAGAGGGCTCCGGCCGCGGCGAAGGCGAGGACCGGACCGCCGAGGGCGACGGCGACGCCGCCGAGCGGGGCGCCGACGACGTTGGCGGTACGGGCGGCGAGGCCGCGCATGCCCTGGACGCGGGCGAGCTGGGAGGCGGCGGTGATCCGGGGCGGCAGGGCACCGACGGCGGGCAGGAAGAGGGCGTCGACGGCGCCGAAGACGAGCGCGACGGCGATCAGCGTCCACACCGTGGGCGAGGTGAGCAGCAGGGCCCCGGCGAGGCCGAGTACGACCAGGCAGCGGGCGGTGTCGCTGCCCACGACCACGCGGCGCGGGCCGAGCCGGTCGGCGAGCACTCCCCCGCCGAGCAGGAGCACCGCCCGGGGTATGGAGCCCGCGGCGAGCACCAGCCCGGTCTGCGAGGCGCTGCCGGTGCGGGCGGCGGCCCAGGCGAGGGCCATGTAGTAGACGCTGTCGCCGATCATGGACGCGGTGTACGCGCCGAGCCAGCGCAGGACGTTGCCGTCGCGGTGGGCCGGGCGGGCGGGGGCCTCGGCGGGGCCGGGCAGGGTGGCGGTCACGGTCTCGTCCTCTCGGAGGGCCGGCTCAGGTGCGGAACGGGAAGCCGTACACGTGGAGCGCGACGTTCTCGCGGTTCCCGCTGTCGCCCGCCTCCTCGCGGGCGCGGCCCTGCTGCTCGTAGCGCCTGATGAGGTCGTTCATCTCGGAGGCGAGGGCGGCGAGTTCGTCGGCGGTCAGCCGGGCGAGGAATTCGGAGCTGAAGGAGGCGCGGCGCCACTCGGCGGGCCAGGTGCGGTACGCGTCGAGGTGGCGGCGGTACATCTCGACGTGCTGGTCGTACGAGAGCCGGCCGACGGCGGCGTGGGTGGCGGCCTTCTCGGGCGCGTCGCTGAAGTCCTCGTCGTGGAAGGTCAGCCCCTCCGAAGCGGGCTGCCACCAGCGCTCACGGCCGTCCCTGCCCTCGCGGCCGGCCTCCTCGATCAGGCCGTGGTCGGCGAGCTTGCGCAGGTGGTAGCTGACGAGCGAGACCGCCTCGTCGACCTGCTCGGCCAGCTGGGAAGCGGTGGCCTGCCGGGCGATGTAGAGGGCCCGGTAGAGCTTCATCCGCAGGGGGTGCCCGAAGGCCTTGAGGGTGCCGAGGTCGGAAACCCGGCGTGATGCGTCGCGTGCCATACCCCGAGCGTAGGCAGGAAAGAAAAGTTGTGCAATATCTATTGCGAAATAAAAGCTGCACGTCTGGCCGGGGTCCGCTTCCGGCCGCCGCGGGAGCCCAGATGTCCGAGCAGGAAGCCCGCCGGGATCGTGAGCAGGCCGGGCGTCTGGAGCGGGAACCAGTGGAAGTCGCGGTCCGGGAAGAGCGCGACGGGCGTGCCGGAGAACGCGGGCGAGAACACCATCAGGACCGCGATGAGCGGCAGCGTCCCGTACACCGTCCAGCGCACCCCGCGCGCGGTGAAGCCCGGCCGGAACAGCGCGTACAGCAGGACCGGCGGCAGGACGGAGGCCGCCGCCGCGAAGGAGAGCGAGAGCAGCACCTGCGGGTTGCGGTCATGGGTGTACGTGGACGCCCAGACGGCGACCGCGCCGGTCAGGACCACCGCGAGGCGGGCCCGCAGGATCTCGCGCCCCGCGGACCGGCCGGAGCGCCCCGCGGACCGGCCGGAGCGCCCCGCCGTGCGGGCCCTGCTCCTCGCCGCGAAGTCGCGGGCCAGGGACGAGGCTGCGGCGAGGGTGATCCCGGCGACGGCGGCCAGTGTGGTGACGAAGACCGCGCAGGCCACGCACGCGAAGAGCAGGCTCTCGCGCGGCCCGCCGGCGCCCGGGTCGAGGGCGCCGGTCACCATGAGCAGCGCGGTGCCGCCGGCCGGGTCCGCCCCCTGGATGGCCTTGTGCCCGAGCAGCGCGGACGCGCCGAGTCCGGCGACGACGATCCCGGCGCACAGCACGGCCACCGGGACCACCGCCCACACGGTCGCGCGGCGCACCGTCCGGCGGTCGCGCATCGGGTGCAGCCGCATCGTAATGTGCGGCATGCACGCGGCCCCGAGGAGCAGGGTGAGCTGGAAGCCCAGCAGGTCCAGGGTGCCGGCGAGTCCGTGGCCGAACTGGAGCCCGGGGCGGGCGTACGCACCGCCGGCCCCGCTGCCGTGGCGCGCGGCGTCGAACAGGGCGAACGGGTTCCAGCCGAAGCGGGCGAGCACCAGACCGGCGAGCAGGGTCACCGCCGCGAGGACGACCGCGACCTTGAGGATCTGCACGTACCCGGTGCCCCGCATGCCGCCGACCGCGGAGTAGCAGACCATCAGGGCGCCGCCGGCCACGGTGCAGCTGGTGAGGGCGCCGTCGGGCAGCCCGAACATGGCGGCCATCACCCGCCCGGCGGTGGCGAGCTGGACCAGGAGCAGCGGGGTGAGGACCACCAGCGTCGTGATGCCGAGGGCGCGGCGCACGGAGGGGTCGCCGAGCCGGTCCGCGAGGAAGTCGCCGAGCGTGAACACCCCGCTGCGGCGCATCGGTTCGGCCAGGACCCGCATCACCAGGACCAGCGAGACGACCGTGGCCAGGGCGAACAGCACCCCGTCGAACCCGGCCAGCGCGACGGACCCGGTGGTCGAGAGCAGCGTGGCGGCGGAGAGGTAGTCCCCGGCGACGGCGAGCCCGCTCCCGGCGGGGCCGAGCGCGGAGCCGCCGCCCGCGTAGAAGTGCTCCGGATCGTCCTGGTCGGCGGCGGCCAGCCCGCACAGCAGCAGCGAGACGGCGACGAACGCGAGGAACACGACGACCGCGAGCGAGCGGGCGTCGATACCGCCGGTCACCGCCGGGATCCCGGGGTGGCGGGGGAAAGCGGGCGTGGAAAGGGCATGCCCGTTACGCCATCAGGCCCCCGGCCCGGCGTACAGCGGGTCGCCCCGGGGCGCGGCGGGGGTACAGGCCGTGCGGGCGGGGACTGTGCGGCGGCACAGGACGCGCCCCGCACGCGCCCCGCGCCCCCCTCGGTCCGCAGCGGTCAGTCCGGCAGCAGGCGGCGGGCCGTCAGGGCCAGGGAGACCTCGGTCGCGTCCGAGGGGCGGGTCAGGCAGCGGCCGGTGAGCTGTTCGAAGCGGCGGAGGCGGTTGAGGACGGTGTTGCGGTGGCAGTAGAGGCGGGCGCCCGCCCGGGGCGCCGAGCCGTCCGCGTCGAACCACGCGGTGAGCGTTTCGATGAGCACGTCCCGGTCGGCCGCGTCCAGCCGGTCCAGGGGGCCCAGCACCCGGTCGGCGAGGGCCGCGCCGAGCGCCGGGGACGAGACCACCAGGGCGGCGGGCAGGTGCTCGTCGAGCAGGACGGTCCCGCCGTCCGCCGGGCAGGCCCGCAGCGCCGTGTCCGCGAGGCGCCGGGCGTCCCCGACCGCCGCCAGCCCGTCCACCGCCGAGCCGATGCCGGCCCGG
>NZ_JAAGNI010000461.1 GCF_010550605.1 Streptomyces sp. SID9727 | reverse complement strand
GGCCAGGAAGTGGTCGCGCCCGTCCGGGGCGGCGGCCGTGGCCTCGCCCGGGGCACGGAGGCGGGTGGCCCGCCAGGCGAGGGTGAGCCCGGCCGCGGTGACCGCCGTGCCCGCCGCCGCCCAGACCACCCTCAGCGGCGAGCCCAGCGGGTCCGTCGCGTGCTGGTGGAGCAGGGGCAGCAGCCACACGGCCGTCACGCCGAGCGCGTACGCGAACGGAAGGGCGGAGGGCAGCACCTCGTCGTCCCGCAGCCCGCGCCCGCGCCGGCGGACCAGCAGCCGGGCCACCGCGTATCCCGCGCCCAGCAGGCAGAGCGCGGAGAAGACGGCGAGTTCCCCGGGGCTGATGAGGTGGTCGTGCCAGACCCGGTGCGCGCCGGTGACCGTCCTGGCCGAGCCGTGCCAGAAGACCAGCTCCACCTTCTCCCCGGCGCGGAACGCCGCCGCGTCGTCCCGGGAGACCCCGAGCCGGTGGACCGGGCGGTCGTCGGTGAAGTACAGCCAGCTGGTGCCCTTGCCCTGATGGACGTCGGTCCGCTCGATCACCCCGTCGAAGGTGGTCAGGCAGTCGCGGCGCTCGGCGGCCGGGGTGGCGGCGGTGCAGGGCACGGCCGCCCGCCACGCCCGCTGCTCCGACGCGGCGTCCGCCACGTACGACGCGGCCACGGCCGAGGCGGCGAGCAGCACCGCGCACACGATCCAGGTGGCGAGGGTCCGGCGTCCCGCCGACCGGTACGTGATGACGGGCGCCCGGTCGGACGCCGGGGCCCCGTGACGGCGGTGCAGAGCGCGTAGCGCCCTCAGGTCCGCGTCGAACGCCGCATCGTCGTTCCCGCCCACCGGCAGGGGCGGCAGCCACGCCCGTCCGTCGTCCAGCAGCACGCTCACGCGGTGGATGTCCTGGTTCCGCCCGGGCTGCACGTACCGGCGCAGATCCACGATCCGGGACCACGGCACCGTACGGCGGCGCAGCAGGGTCCGGGAGCGCAGTCCGTACGCGCCCGCGGTGAGCCGCGCGGTGGCCGCGTACAGGAAGCACAGCCCCGCCAGGGCGACCACGAGACCTGCGATGAACCACGGATCGGCCTCGTCCACGTGTCCCGCGCGCAGCGCGGCCACGACCGCTCCGGCGGCGCCCGCCCCGGCACCCCACCCCATCACGCGCCGTGCGGGAACGCGGCAGATCACTTCCCCGGTCTCGGTCATGGCCGAAGAGTGCCATCAGCCCGCCGCCGGGCACGTGTGGAGGTTACGGAAGACTGAGCGGCCTTCATCCTGCCGGTTCGCCACCGGAGGTGTCCTTCGCCGCCGGGGGCTCCTGGGCGCGCTGGCGGCGCTTTGCCGCGCGCCACAGCGTCTTCTGGGCGATCAGCGTCAGCGTGCCGGCGAGGACGATGCCGCCGAGGTTCTCCGCGAGCTGGCGCGCGGACCCGGACATCTGGGGGTAGTCGCTGTAGCTGAAGGCCACCGCCGCGTTGGCGGCGGCCGGGACGGTCGTGACCGAGATGGCGACTCCGATCAGCGCGCCCGACTTCGCCGAGGTGAGCGAGAGCGTCCCGGCGATGCCCGCGAGGAACGCGACGACGAACGACAGCCAGTCCGGCTGCCAGACGAACGAGGTGTTGGGCCGGTCGGCCTCGATCATGCTCTCCTCGAACAGCCCGAGCAGGTCCATCAGCCAGGAGAAGCCGGCGGTCAGCGCCATGGCCGCCGCGAAGCCGCCGACCAGCGCCCACAGCGAACGCCACACGAGGCGCGGGGCGCGCTGCACCAGCGCCGTCGAGATCCCGGCCAGCGGACCGAACTCCGGGCCCACCGCCATCGCGCCCACGATGAGGATCGCGTTGTCGAGCATCACACCGCAGGCCGCGAGCATCGTGGCGACGGCGAGGAACGCCAGGTAGGTGACGCTGAACGTGGACTCCTCGTGGGTCGCCTCGGACAGCTCCTCCCACAGCACCGCGTCCGCGCCCTCGCCGGGCGCCGCCTCCTCGGCCCGCTCGGCGCACGCGGAGAGCGTGAGGTCCACCTCGTTCACGGTGATCGCCCCGAAGCGGTCGACCCCCAGCCGCCGCAGCGCCCCGATCAGCTCGTCGCCCGCCTCGCGCGCCACGTCGCACAGCACCACGTCGCCGGCCGGGTCGCGGGCCGCGCCCGGCAGCACCGCGAGGTGGGCGGTGCCGGCCGTCCGTTCCAGCAGGCTCGTCACCTCGTCCGTGCGGTCGGCCGGCACGATCAGGCGCAGATGCAGCACGGAGGACCTTCCCAGAAGTCAGAGCTTGCGCAGTGACAGCCGCTGCACCTTGTGGTCGGGCCCCTTGCGCAGCACCAGCGTGGCACGCCCACGGGTCGGCGCCACGTTCTCGACGAGATTCGGCCGGTTGATGGTCCGCCACATGGTGGCCGCGTACTCCATCGCCTCCGCCTCGGAGACCTGGGTGTACTTGCGGAAGTACGAGGACGGGTCCTGGAACGCCGTCTCGCGCAGCTTGCGGAAGCGGTTGAGGTACCAGGTCTCGATGTCCTCCGTCCGGGCGTCCACGTACACGCTGAAGTCGAAGTAGTCGGCGAGCCCCACCCTGGTGCGGCCGTCCTTGCCGGGCAGGGCGGGCTGCAGGACGTTCAGCCCCTCCACGATCAGGATGTCCGGGCGCCGGACGGTGAGCCGTTCGCCGGGCACGATGTCGTAGATCAGGTGGGAGTAGACGGGGGCGGTGACCTCGTCCTTGCCGGCCTTGATGTCGGCGACGAAACGGGTGAGGGCGCGGCGGTCGTACGACTCCGGGAACCCCTTGCGCGACATCAGGCCGCGCGCGTGGAGCTCCTTCATCGGCAGCAGGAACCCGTCGGTGGTGACCAGTTCGACCCGGGGGTGCTCCGGCCAGCGGGCCAGCAGCGCCCGGAGGATGCGCGCGGTGGTGGACTTGCCCACGGCGACGCTGCCCGCGACGCCTATGACGAACGGGGTGCCGCGCTGCGCGCCCTGCCCGTTGCCCGCGTCCCCGAGGAAGGTGTTGAGGGCGCCGCGCAGCCCGGAGGTGGCCTGCACGTACAGGTTCAGCAGGCGCGAGAGCGGCAGGTAGACGTCCCGCACCTCGTCGAGGTCGATGACGTCGCCGAGCCCGCGCAGCCGCTCCACCTCCTCGGCGGTCAGCGGCAGCGGAGTCCTGTCGCGCAGCGCGCTCCACTCCGCCCGGGTCAGGTCGACGTACGGCGTCGCCGCGTGCTCGGCGCGGCGGGGGCTCCGTGCGGGTGAGGTGATCACGTCTTCATTGTTGCGGCAGTCGTCCGGGAGTGGGGGGTGGGCTCGGTCACGTGGGGGAGCGGGTGCACCGGTGCGGCCCCGGTTCCGGCGCGCTGGTAGCCTGCCCGCCCGCCTTTTCCCCACGCAGCAACGAGGTGCGCATGAAAGCAGGCAGAACCGGGACCGTGGCCGCGCTCGCGGGGGCGTTGGCCCTCTCGGCGTTCACGGCTCCGACGGCGCGGGCCGCGGACACCGGGATCACGGTGTCGCGGGTCGTCGTCAACGGGGGGAAGCCCATCGTGGTGGGCACCACGGAGGTGAAGGAGCCGCCGGTGACGTTCCGGGTCACCCTCCCTCCGGGCTACAGCACGGCCGATCCCTTCGCGTACGACGCGGAACCGTTTCTCTACCACGGGACCACGGCGGCCAAGGGCATCGACAGCGGTGGGCTCCAGATGGGGATCTACACCTGTTACGAGAAGAGCGACCGGATCGCGGACTGCGAGGGGTCGCTCTACGTGGACCCGTACTACCGGCTGGACTCCCACAACGACGCGACCACCTGGAAGATCGGCTTCGTGGGCCGGCTCTTCGAGGGGGACTCCCATCTCGTCGCGGAGGAGTACGGCACCGTGTCCGGCAGCGCGCAGATCCGGCGCTACGCCAAGGCCACCGTCAACGCGGCGCCCGAGCCGGTGGCGAAGGGCAAGCCGATCACCGTGACCGGCACCCTCAAGCGGGCGGACTGGGTGAAGCACGCGTACACCGGTGTGGCGGACGCGTCCGTCCGGTTGCAGTTCCGGCCCAGGGGCACGTCCTCGTACACCACCGTGAAGACGGTGCGGTCCAGCTCCACGGGTGCGCTGAAGGCGACGGTCACCGCGACCCTCGACGGGGACTGGCGGTGGGACTTCGGGGGCTGGTCCACCACGGGCGGCGCGGTGTCGTCCGGTGACTACGTCGATGTCAGCGGAGCGGGCGGGCTCGTCAGGGAGATGCACGCACGGCACAGGTGACCTGGACCGCCTCCCGGCGGAACAGCGCCGGCCGGGCACCCCGAGGGGTGTCCGGCCGGTCGTGCGTGCGGGGCGGGTCAGTCCGTGCCGGACTCCATCGCCGCGCGGTCCAGCATCTCGTCCTGGTCCGAGACCTCGCCGCGCGAGGCGATCGCCTCGGCGCCGCCCTCGGGGAGCTGCCCGATCAGGCCGGTCGCGGCGGCCTGGGCCGCGCCGATCGCCGGGTTCGAGGTGCCGATCATGCCGAGGCCCGCGTACTGCTCCAGCTTGGCGCGGGAGTCCGCGATGTCCAGGTTCCGCATGGTGAGCTGGCCGATGCGGTCGACCGGGCCGAAGGCGGAGTCCTCGGTGCGCTCCATGGACAGCTTGTCCGGGTGGTAGCTGAACGCGGGGCCCGTGGTGTCGAGGATCGAGTAGTCCTCGCCGCGCCGCAGCCGCAGGGTGACCTCGCCGGTGACGGCCGTACCGACCCAGCGCTGGATCGACTCGCGGACCATCAGCGCCTGCGGGTCCAGCCAGCGGCCCTCGTACATCAGACGGCCGAGGCGGCGGCCCTCGTTGTGGTACTGGGCGAGGGTGTCCTCGTTGTGGATGGCGTTGACCAGGCGCTCGTACGCGGCGTGCAGCAGGGCCATGCCGGGGGCCTCGTAGATGCCCCGGCTCTTGGCCTCGATGATCCGGTTCTCGATCTGGTCGGACATGCCCAGGCCGTGGCGGCCGCCGATGGCGTTCGCCTTCAGGACCAGGTCGACGGCGGTCTCGAACTTCTCGCCGTTGATCGTGACCGGGCGGCCCTGGTCGAAGCCGATCGTGACGTCCTCGGTCTCGATCTCGACCGACGGGTCCCAGAACCGCACGCCCATGATCGGCTCGACGGTCTCCACACCGGTGTTCAGGTGCTCCAGCGTCTTGGCCTCGTGGGTGGCGCCCCAGATGTTGGCGTCGGTGGAGTACGCCTTCTCGGTGCTGTCCCGGTAGGGCAGACCGTGGGCGACCAGCCACTCCGACATCTCCTTGCGGCCACCGAGCTCCGTCACGAACTCGGCGTCCAGCCAGGGCTTGTAGATGCGCAGGTGAGGGTTGGCCAGCAGGCCGTAGCGGTAGAACCGCTCGATGTCGTTGCCCTTGAAGGTGGAGCCGTCGCCCCAGATCTGGACGTCGTCCTCCAGCATCGCCCGGACCAGGAGCGTGCCGGTGACCGCGCGGCCCAGCGGCGTGGTGTTGAAGTAGGCCCGGCCGCCGGAGCGGATGTGGAACGCCCCGCACGTCAGCGCGGCCAGGCCCTCCTCGACGAGTGCGGCGCGGCAGTCGACCAGGCGGGCGAGCTCGGCGCCGTACGTCTTGGCGCGGCCCGGGACCGAGGCGATGTCGGGCTCGTCGTACTGGCCGATGTCGGCGGTGTAGGTGCACGGGACGGCACCCTTGTCGCGCATCCACGCGACCGCGACCGAGGTGTCGAGGCCGCCCGAGAAGGCGATGCCGACGCGTTCGCCGGTGGGCAGGGAGGTGAGGACCTTGGACATAGGAAGATTATGCATCATCTCGCATGATCATGCAACGCCCTGCCTCCCCGCACGGTCCGGCGGGCTACTTCCGCCAGAACAGGTGGTGCGTCATCCCGCTCGGGCTCGGTACGACGTCCAGGTGGAAGCGGTCGCGCAGCTCGTCCGGCGAGTCCCACAGCCGCAGGCCCGACCCCAGCTTCTGCGGCGCCACCGCGATGTGCAGGGTGTCGACCAGGTCGGCGTCCAGGAACTCGCGGACGGTCGTCACCCCACCGCCGAGCCGCACGTCCTTGCCCTGCGCGGCCTCCCGGGCCCGGGCGAGGACGTCGGCGGGCTCGCCGGCCACGAAGTGGAACGTGGTGTCGGACAGCGTGAACGAAGGGCGCTCGTGGTGCGTCATCACGAACACCGGGGTGTGGAACGGCGGCTCGTCGCCCCACCAGCCCTGCCACTCGTGGTTCTCCCACGGGCCGCGCTGCGGACCGAACTTGTTGCGGCCCATGATCTCGGCGCCGATGTTGTGCGAGAAGTCCCGCGTCAGGTAGTCGTCCAGTCCCCGGCTGCCGCCCGCGTCGGTCCGGTTCGGCCAGCTCGCCGTCGCCCCGGCCCAGGCGAACAGCTGCCCCGGGTCGACATGGCCGAAGGGCCGCTCCAGGGTCTGGTTCTCCCCGCAGGCGACGCCGTCGGCGGAGACGGTGAAGTTCTGGACCTTCAGCAGTTGAGTCATGGGTGCTCTTCTCCCGGTGAATGGGTGACAACGCAAGGGGTGACTCCTCGGGCGGCCCGGACTCATCGCCGTACACCGTCCCGCCGGCTCATCCCACCGTAAGGACCGCGTTCCCCCGCACCCGGCGCGCCCGGATGTCCGCGACGGTGTCCCCGGTGCGCGACCAGTCGCGGACCGAGCCGATCTCCGGGTGCAGCCGCCCGCCCGCCACCAGCCGCACCAGGGTGGCGAGTTCGGCGGCATACGTGGTGTCGGCGCGGGTGTAGTCGAAGTGGGCGATGCGGGCCTGGGCGGGACCGCCGAAGAAGTCGAAGAAGTCCAGCGTGACCGGGGTGCGGCTCGCCTGGCCGAACCAGACCAGCAGGCCGCCCGGGGCCAGCCGGGCCAGCGCGGCCGGCAGCGAGTCCCCGCCCACCGACTCCAGGGCCACGTCGTAGGGGCCCTCCGCGTCCTCCGGCGTGGTCACCACCGCCTCGGCCCCCAGCTCCAGCAGCCGCGCCCCGCGCTCCCGGGTCGCGCTGACCGCCGTCACCGCCGCGCCGGAGGAGGCCGCCAGCTCGGTGACGTAGTGGCCGACGCCCCCGCTCGCCCCGGTGAGCAGGATCCGCCGCCCCGCCACCGGACCGGCCGCGCGGAGCAGGCGCAGCGCGGTGATCCCGG
>NZ_JAAGNI010000448.1 GCF_010550605.1 Streptomyces sp. SID9727 | reverse complement strand
CGGCGGGGGGCGGACCCGCCGGGCGCGGTACGGAGCCTCCGGCCCGCGCGTCGGGCGGCTGCGCGCCCCGCGTGTCCCACGCGCCGTGCGTACCGTCGTTCTCCATGAACCGTTGCCCCCTTGACCAGCCAGGTCCGTCGCTGCACCGGTCAATCTAGTGCGCGTACACGGTGAGTTCAGCAACGCGCCCGGATAGTGACCGCCGGGATCCCGTCCCGTACCCCCGCGCCGCCTTCTGTCCTCCGCGGACAACGACACGTACGCGACCACTACCGATCGGAGCATGCCCGTCCCCGGGTCACGCGCCTAGCCTGCACAACGAAGAAGCGTCCGAAACACCCCCAGGAGCCCCGCATGACCGAAATCCCGCAGGAGCGCCGACTCGTCACCGCCATTCCCGGTCCGAAGTCGGTCGAGCTGCAAGACCGCCGGCTCGCGGCGGTCGCCGCGGGCGTCGGCTCCACCCTGCCGGTGTTCACCGCGCGGGCGGGCGGCGGGATCATCGAGGACGTGGACGGCAACCGTCTGATCGACTTCGGTTCCGGTATCGCCGTGACCTCGGTAGGCGCCTCCGCCGAGGCCGTCGTGCGCCGGGCCTCCGCGCAGCTCGCGGACTTCACCCACACCTGTTTCATGGTCACGCCGTACGAGGGGTACGTGGAGGTCTGCGAGCGGCTCGCGGAGCTGACCCCGGGCGACCACGCGAAGAAGTCCGCGCTGTTCAACTCGGGTGCCGAGGCCGTCGAGAACGCGGTGAAGATCGCCCGCGCGTACACCAAGCGCACCGCGGTCGTCGTGTTCGACCACGGCTACCACGGCCGGACGAACCTCACGATGGCGCTGACCGCCAAGAACATGCCGTACAAGCACGGCTTCGGCCCGTTCGCGCCGGAGGTGTACCGGGTGCCGGTGGCGTACGGCTACCGCTGGCCGACCGGTGCCGAGAACGCCGGCGCGGAGGCGTCCGCCCAGGCCATCGACCAGATCACCAAGCAGATCGGCGCGGAGAACGTCGCCGCGGTCATCATCGAGCCGGTGCTCGGCGAGGGCGGCTTCATCGAGCCGGCCAAGGGCTTCCTGCCGGCGATCGCCCGGTTCGCGAAGGACAACGGCATCGTCTTCGTGGCCGACGAGATCCAGTCGGGCTTCTGCCGGACCGGCCAGTGGTTCGCCTGCGAGGACGAGGGCATCGTCCCGGACCTGATCACCACGGCCAAGGGCATCGCGGGCGGTCTCCCGCTGTCGGCCGTGACCGGCCGCGCCGAGATCATGGACGCGGCGCACGCGGGCGGCCTCGGCGGTACGTACGGCGGCAACCCGGTGGCCTGCGCGGGCGCTCTCGGGGCGATCGAGACGATGCGCGAGCTGGACCTGAACAAGAAGGCGAAGCGGATCGAGGAGGTCATGAAGGGCCGCCTCGAAGGGATGCGCGCGAAGCTGCCGAACGGCGGGCTGATCGGTGACATCCGGGGCCGCGGCGCGATGATCGCCATCGAACTGGTGAAGCCGGGCACGAAGGACCCGAACCCGGAGGCCGCCACCCGGCTCGCGAAGGCGTGCCACGCCGAGGGCGTCCTCGTCCTGACCTGTGGCACGTACGGCAACGTCCTGCGCTTCCTGCCGCCGCTGGTGATCGGCGAAGACCTGCTTGGCGAGGGCCTGGACGTCCTGGAAGGCGCCTTCGCCGGAATCTGAACCCGGGTTCCGTGCGCGCCTGTGAAGAAAAGGTGGGGGGCCGATGGCGGGATACCGTTCCCGCTATCGGTCCCCCTTCGCCTGACGTACGGTTTCCGCAGATGAGAGAAACACCCCGCCCGCAGGGGACTGCGGGTGAATCCGGGTCGGAGCTTCCTCGGCACCGTCCCGGGCGTGCCTTCGCGCACACCACTGGGGCATCACGCTCCGGAACTCCTCACCGATCGGATGGCCGCTCGCCCCACACCCCCCGGGGCGCGCGGCAAACCGGTCCACTCGTCCGCTCCGGAACAACCCCCCCAGTTCCGGGGCGGACGGCTTTCTTCTTCTCCCTGGTGTCGGGCCTGTCGGCCCTCTTCGCGCTGACCACCTGGCAGATCGCCGCCGACGGCCCGCTGCGCGGCCTCGACGAGCGCGCCGGACGGGCCCTCGTCGGCCACGGTCCCCGGTGGCTCACCGAGTTCTTCGCCGATCTCGGCAACATGCAGGTCGCCCTCCCGGTGCTGGCCTGCGCGATCGGGTGGTCGCTGCTGCGCGGACGGCGGTGGGAGGTGCTGGGCGCGGCGCTCGCGATGGCGGCGGTGCCCCTGCTCGTCGTACCGCTGAAGGACTGGATCGCCCGGCCCGGGCCGCTGACGGACGCGACCGGCTACTACCCGTCCGGTCACGCGGCGACGGCCGCGGTGGCGTACGGGGCCTCGGCGCTGCTGCTGGCCGGGCGGGCGCGGCCGGCGTGGATGATGCCCGTCACCGCCGTCCTGCTGACGGCGGTGACGGGCATCGGTCTGGTGCTCCGCGGCTACCACTGGCCGCTGGATGTGCTGGGCAGCTGGTTCCTGTGCGGGCTGCTGCTCCTGCTGCCGTACGGGCTGGTCAGCCGAAGTAGGCGTCGAAGTTCTTCGAGAACTCCCAGTTGTTGAAGCGGTCCCAGTTGACGGACCAGGTCATCAGGCCGCGCAGGCCCGACCAGGTGCCGTGGGTGGCGTAGGAGCCGCAGTCGGTCTTCTTGGTGAGGCAGTTCAGCGCCTTGGTGACCTCGGCGGGCGAGGTGTGTCCGTTGCCCGCCTGAGTGGAGGCCGGCAGGCCGATCGCGATCTGGTCGGGCCGCAGGCCGGGGAAGACCTTCGTCTGGTCGCCGGCGACGGGGAAGCCGGCCATGAGCATGTCGGTCATCGCGATGTGGAAGTCGGCGCCGCCCATGGAGTGGTACTGGTTGTCCAGACCCATGATGGAGCCCGAGTTGTAGTCCTGGACGTGCAGCAGGGTCAGGTCGTCGCGCAGCGCGTGGATCACCGGCAGGTAGGCACCGGCGCGCGGGTCCTGGCCGCCCCAGGGGCCGGAGCCGTAGTACTGGTACCCGAGCTGGACGAAGAAGGTCTCCGGGGCCATGGTGAGGACGAACTTCTCGCCGTACTTGGCCTTGAGGGTCTTCACCGCCGAGATCAGGTTGACGATCACCGGGGTGGTGGGGTTCCGGAAGTCGGTGTCCCCGGTGTTCAGCGAGAGCGAGTGGCCCTCGAAGTCGATGTCCAGGCCGTCGAGACCGTACTCGTCGATGATCTTGCTCACCGAGGAGACGAACATGTCCCGGGCGGCGGTGGTGGCGAGCTGCACCTGGCCGTTCTGGCCGCCGATGGAGATCAGCACCTTCTTGCCGGCCGCCTGCTTGGCCTTGATGGCCGCCTTGAACTCGGCCTCGGACTCGACGTTCGGGCACTCGGTGACCGGGCAGAGCTTGAAGCGGATGTCGCCCGAGGTGACGGAGGTCGGCTCACCGAAGGCCAGGTCGATGACGTCCCAGGAGTCGGGCACGTCCGCCATGCGCGTGTAGCCGGAGCCGTTGGCGAAGCTGGCGTGCAGATAGCCGACGAGCGCGTGGGCGGGCAGCTGGGTACCGGTACCGCCGTCGCTGCCCTTGCTCGTGGTCGCCGAGACCGCGGCCGTCCTGGCGGACTCGCCCGCCTCGTTGACGGCACTGACCTGGAAGCTGTACGCGGTCGAGGCGCTGAGGCCCGTCACGGTCGCCGAGGTCCCGGTGACGCTCTGGACCTTGGTGCCGCCCCGGTACACGTTGTAGCCGGTGGCCCCGGAGGAGCCCGTCCAGGACAGGGCGACCGAGGAGGCGGTGACCGTACCGGTCCTGAGGCCGGTGGGCGCGGAGGGGAGCACGACCGGGTCGCCGCCGGGGCCGATCAGGCTGACGTCGTCGGCGTAGTAGGCCGGGGTGCCGTACCAGCCGTGCGTGTAGATGCTGACGGAGCTGGTGGACGGCCCGGTGGTGAAGGTGGTCGTCAGCTTCTGCCAGCCCGGAGCGGACTGCGTCCAGGTGGAGACGTCCGTCGTGCCGGTGCCCGAGGCGCCGAGGTAGACGTAGCTCCCCTGCACCCAGGCGCTCAGCGTGTACGTGGAGCCGGGCTTCACCTTCACGGACTGGGAGCACTTGGCGTTGTCGCTGCCGGCCGGGGTGGCCTTCAGCGCCGATGTCCCGCCGTGCACGGGGGTGCTGACGGCCGCTCCGCTGCCGCCGGAGCAGGTCCAGCCGGACAGCCCGGCCTCGAAGGTGCCGTTGCTCGCCAGTTCGGCGTCGGCCGCGGCGGCGGTGGGCGCCGAGGCGGCGAGGCCGCCCGCGGTGAGCAGGGCGGCCGAGAAGGCGGCCACAAGTCCGGTCATGCGGGCGGGGGGTCTTGTGCGTTCCACAACGGCCTCCGTACAGGGGGGAATTGGTGCGGCGCGGGGAATTGATGCGGCGCGCACAACATGGTCCAGACCAATCGGGTTGTCAAGACCTCTGGCAGTGTCAGGCCCCCTCGCCTCCCGCCGGGCCCGCCGCCGCCTCGTGCATCGCGAGCTCCAGGAGAACGGCGTCGGTGAGGGTGCCCGAGCCGTCGGGCGGGACGAGCCAGCGCACCTTCCCGGCCGGGCGGCCCGGGTGCGGGACGACGATCCAGGTCCCGCGCCCGGCCCCCCGGACGCCCGTACCGACCCAGCGGGTGACGGTGCCCGGAGGGACGAAGAACCCCATCCGGGACTCGCCGAAGTCCGCGAGGACCGGTCCCGGCCGGTCGATGAGCCTGGTGAGCACGTCGAGCGTGGGGTAGCCCAGCTCCCCCGGCAGGATGAGCACGTCCCAGCGCCGGCCGGCGGGGAGGAGCGCGATCCCCCGCGGATCGCGCTCCCAGTCCCACCGGCAGGCGACCGGATCGGGTGCCGCCGACGCCAGCCACTCGACCGCTGCCCCGACCTCCGAGCCCTTCATGGGCCGCCTCCGTAAGTCCGTGTCGCGCCGCCGGGCGGCGGGCGCGTTCACCGGAGAGAGCGGGCCGGGGCCGATCCATGACGCGGGTTCGGCTACTCATGGGTAGTGATCTGGGTCACGCGGGCCCGTCGTCAGTGGCGGGTGGCAGACTCGGGAGCATGGAACACATGGGGGACGTGCGCAGCGTCGAGGACCTCGTCGAGCTGACCGGCCGCGGCGAGAAGGCGAAGTACCTGCACTTCTGGGGGCACCGGCCGCGCCCGGACGGCAGCATCGGCGCGAGCTGCCTGAGTCAGTGGTGGCCCTCGCCGTTCACGGTCGACGGCGTGACGTACGCGTCGGCGGAGCACTGGATGATGGCCGGCAAGGCCCGGCTGTTCGGCGACGCGGAGGCGGCGGAGCGGGCCGTGGCGGCGAAGAGCCCGGCGGAGGCGAAGAAGACCGGCCGACTGGTCCGGGGCTTCGACGACGCCGTCTGGGAGCGTGAGCGGTACGGCCTGGTGGTGGCGGGCAGCGTGCACAAGTTCGGCCAGGACGCCGAGCTCGCCGCGTTCCTGCTGCGCACCAGTGACCGGGTGCTGGTGGAGGCGAGCCCCATGGACCGGATCTGGGGCATCGGGCTCGCGGCGGACGACCCGCGCGCGCAGGAGCCGGCGGAGTGGCGCGGGCTCAATCTGCTGGGGTTCGCGCTGATGGCGGCCCGGGAGGAGTTGCGGAGCACGGCCGAGTCCCTGTGAGACGGCGCGCGGGGCCGCGGGGGTGTCCCCCGCGGCCCCGCGCGCCGTGGTCCCGGTCCGCTCAGGCCCGTACGGAGAAGTGGCCCAGCGGCGGAAGCCCGCGCGCCTCGGCGACGAGGGAGACGGGCGCGGGTTCGCGGTCGGACCCGCTGTCGTCGTCATCGAAGTCGTCGTTGGTCAGGACCCAGATGAGGAAGCCGAGGAACACCGCGCTGACGACGATCCCGATGGAGCCGAGGATGATCCCGGCGAGTGCCACGCCCGGGTTGTCGGCCTCGCCCCGCTGGGCGCGGCCGCGGCCGATGATGCCGAAGATCAGCGCCAGGACGCCGAGGATGATGCCCAGGCCGTACATGCAGAAGCCGGCCGTCGCGATGATGCCGAGCACCAGGGCCGCGATGCCCAGCCCGTTGGCGGGCGCCGGGCCTCCCCAGGGGTTCCCGTAACCCGGGTAGCCCGGGTAGCCGTACTGCGGCGCCTGGCCGCCGGGGTGGCCGTACTGCGGGGGCTGCGC
Source organism: Streptomyces sp. SID9727 (assembly GCF_010550605.1). Taxonomy (GTDB): domain Bacteria; phylum Actinomycetota; class Actinomycetes; order Streptomycetales; family Streptomycetaceae; genus Streptomyces. Next base: position 150 of record NZ_JAAGNI010000448.1, on the reverse strand, counting down.
GCCGGGGTAGCCGTAGCCGGGGACCTGCGCGCCGGGGTAGCCGTACTGCGGCTGGGCGCCGGGGTGGCCGTCCTGGGGCGGCTGCCCGGCCTGCCCCGGGCCGTTCGGTCCGACGGGCGGCGGGGGCACGGCCCCGGGCGTTCCGGGGGC
>NZ_JAAGNI010000424.1 GCF_010550605.1 Streptomyces sp. SID9727 | reverse complement strand
ATCAGAGCATTGTGTCTGAGCCCATGAACCCCTCCCGCCCGACGCCCGGCGACCCCGCCGAGGCGGACGGCGCCGCGGACGCGGCGCCCGACGACACCGTGCCCACCACCGCCGGAATCCCGGACGACGTGCGGGCCGCGTCCCTGGAACGCGCGCGCCGGATGCGTCAGCAGCCCCGCTTCCCCGGCGGCCCCGCGGCCGACCCGGCCGGCTCGCACCACGAGCGCCGCATCCGCAGCTTCCAGCCGCGCCGCAGCCGGGTCACGCCCGGCCAGCAGAACGCCCTGGAACGGCTCTGGCCCAAGTGGGGCCTGGACATCGACGGGTTGAGCGTCCTCGACCTGCCCGCCATGTTCGACGGGCTCCCGGTGGTGCTGGAGATCGGCTTCGGCATGGGTGAGGCCACCGCGCAGATGGCGGCCGACGACCCGGGCACCGGCATCCTCGCCGTCGACGTGCACACCCCCGGCCAGGGCAACCTCCTCGGTCTCGCCGACCGGAACGGCTCGACCAACGTCCGGGTCGCCAACGGCGACGCGATCATCCTGCTCCGCGAGATGCTGGAGCCGGAGTCGCTGGACGGGCTGCGCGTCTACTTCCCCGACCCGTGGCCCAAGTCCCGCCACCACAAGCGGCGTCTGATCCAGCCGGAGTTCCTGGACCTGGTGGCGGGCCCGCTGAAGCCCGGCGCGATCGTGCACTGCGCGACCGACTGGGAGCCGTACGCCGAGCAGATGCTCGACGTGCTGACCGCGCATCCCCGCTTCGAGAACACGGTGGCCGACGGCGGCTACGCCCCGCGCCCCGCCTTCCGCCCGCGGACCCGGTTCGAGGGCCAGGGTCTGGGGAAGGGCCACGTGGTGCACGACCTGCTCTTCGCGCGCGTCTGATCCGGACGGACACCATGGCCGTTGTCGGACCCGCTCGTTAGGGTCGAGGGGTGTCCGACGGGTCAGTTCAGCGACAACGGCGGGATCAGCCGGCCGTCCCGGTGCTCCAGGAGCAGCGGGTCGGCGAGATCCTGGCCGCCGTGCCGGCGCGGGGCCAGTGGCGCTACCGCCCGCGCCGCGTCGGCCTGCTCTGGCGGAACCGGACGTTCCGAGTAGTCGCCGTCTTCACGCTGCTGGCGCTCTGCGGGGTGGTGATCCTCGCCCTGGTCCGCGACCAGACCGGCACCGAGGGGTTCCTCGTCGGCCTGGGCCTGGCCGTCCTGCCGGTCCCGGTGCTGATGACCGCCTTCCGCTGGCTGGACCGGGTCGAGCCGACCCCATGGCGGAATCTGCTGTTCGCCTTCGCGTGGGGCGCGTGCGCGGCGGCCCTGGTCGCCATCCTCGCCAACTCGTTCGCGACCCGGTGGATAGCCGGCAGCGATCCGGGGAACGCGGACACCCTCGGCGCCACGGTCATCGCACCGGTGGTCGAGGAGAGCGCCAAGGCGGCGGCCGTCCTGCTGCTCCTCCTCTTCCGCAGGCGGGAGTTCACCGGGATCGTGGACGGCGTCGTCGCCGCCGGCTTCACGGCGACGGGGTTCGCCTTCACCGAGAACATCCTCTACCTGGGCAACGCCTTCGGTGAGGACCAGCAGACGGACTCCGGCTTCGCGGCGGTGACCGTGGTGACCTTCCTGGTCCGGGCCGTGATGACCCCGTTCGCCCACCCGCTCTTCACCGTCCTGACCGGCATCGGTCTCGGGATCGCCGCGAGCACCGCACCCGGCCGCCGGACGCGGCGCATCGCGGTCCCGCTGCTCGGACTGGTCCTCGCGATGGGCATGCACGCCCTGTGGAACGGCTCGGCCACCTTCGGCCGGTACGGCTTCTACGTCGTGTACGGGGCGTTCATGGTCCCGGTCTTCGGTCTGGTGACCTGGCAGGTGGTCCGGGCCCGCCGCAAGGAGCTGCGCTCCCTGGCCGTCGAGCTCCCCGCGTACGCCGAAGCCGGCTGGCTCACCCCCGACGAGCCCCGCGCCCTCGCCTCCATGCGGGCCCGCGCCCTCGCCAGAAACGCGGCCCGCCGGCGGTACGCGGTGAGCGCCTCCGGCCCTTCGTACCACCCGGCGCACGCGAAGGTCCGCGCCAAGGAGGCGAAGGAGCGCGGCAGAGCGGCGGCGCGTGCGGTCGCCGAGTACGAGGCGTTCGCGACGTCCCTCGCCTCCCTGCGCCGGCAGGCCGGCCGGGGCAGGGCGGACCCGGACTTCGCCGCGCGCGAGCTGGAGCTGCTGCACCACCTGTGGCAGCGCCGCGATATCGCGGGGCCGGCCCTCGCCTACGCCGCCCGGGCCACCCACCGCCGGCCGCCCGGCTACACGGCCGCCTGGCCGCCCGGCCGGCCGTACGGGAGTGCCCCCAGGCCGTACGCGTACGGCGGCCCCGGCCCGTACAGCGGCCACCCGAACCCGTACAGCAGCCCGCCCCCGTACCCGGCACAGCCCTACGGCCCACAGCCCCGCACCGCACCGCCCTCCACCGGCGGACCACCGGCCTGATCCGAACGAGAGACCCTAGGCCGAGGCCGCCGTCAGTGCCGCCAGCTCCTCGTCCGTCAGCTGGAGACCGGCGACCGCCAGCAGGGCGGGCAGCTGGTCGACCGTGCGGGCGGAGGCGATCGGCGCGGCGACCGTCGGGCGGGAGGCGAGCCAGGCCAGGGCGACCGTGGCGATCTCGGCGTCCCGGTCCCGCGCCACCGTGTCGAGCGCGGCGAGCACCCGCTGTCCGCGTTCCGACTCCAGGTGGCCCGCCGCGCTCCCGGCCCGGGCACTGTCCACGGTCGTCCCCGGGCGGTACTTGCCGGTGAGGAAGCCGGCGGCCAGCGCGAAGTACGGGACGGCAGCGAGCCCCGCGTCGGCGGCGGTGTCCTGGAGCTCGCCCTCGTAGGTGTCCCGGGAGACGAGGTTGTAGTGCGGCTGGAGCGCCACATAGCGGGCCAGGCCCTCGCGTTCGGAGAACGCGAGGGAGGCGCGCAGCCGGGCGGGGCTGATGTTGGAGGCGGCGATCTCGCGGACCTTGCCCTCCTTCACCAGATCGTCGAGGGCGGTGATGATCTCCTCGACGGGGACGGTCTCGTCATCGAAGTGCGTGTAGTACAGATCGATGTGGTCCGTGCCGAGCCGGCGCAGCGACTCCTCGGCGGCCGACTTGATCGTGGGCGCCGAGAGGCCCTTGTAGCCGGGGAGGGCGCCGACCTTGGTGGCCACCACGACGTCGGCCCGGTTGCCGCGCGAGGCGAGCCACTTGCCGATGACGGTCTCCGACTCGCCGCCCTCGTTGCCGGGAACCCAGTGCGAGTAGGCGTCGGCGGTGTCCACGAAGTTGCCGCCGGCCGCCGCGTACGCGTCGAGAACGGCGAAGGACTGGTCCTCGTCCGCGGTCCAGCCGAAGACGTTTCCACCGAGGCAGAGCGGGAAGACCTGGAGGCCGGACGGGCCGAGATCGCGCAGTGAAGTCATAGGGGGAACAACGGATTCCGCCCGCTCCGCTATTCCGTGCCCCATACATCCGGCAGGCTGCGGCCACGCGGACCGGCAGCCCTGACGTCGGGGGGGGTGTGCGTCAGGGCTGCCGGGGTTCGGACGGCCGCGTACGGGGACGGGCCGGGTCTTCGGGGAAACGGACCTCAGACGGTCAGACCGCGGGCGCGCAGCCAGGCCATCGGGTCGATTCCGGTGCCGTCCGGGGTGTGGACCTCCAGGTGGAGGTGCGGGCCGGTCACGTTTCCGGTCGCGCCGACACGGCCGATGGTGTCGCCGGTGGTGACCTTCTGGCCGACCGTGACGCCGATCGAGGACTGGTGGCAGAACCACAGCTCGGTTCCGTCCTCCAGCTCCAGCACCGTGCGGTAGCCGTAGGCACCGGACCAGCCGGCCGACTTGACGGTACCGGTGTGGATGGCCTTGATCGGGGTACCGGTCGGGGCCGCGAAGTCGAGGCCCGTGTGGTGGCCCGAGGACCACATCGAACCGGCCTCGCCGAACGTCGAGGTGATCGTGTACGAGGAGGTGGGGATGGCGTAGCCGGCGGCGAGCTTGGCCAGGCGCAGGGCCTCGGCCTTCTTCTTCGCCGCCTCCTCCGCCTTCTTCTTCTCGGCGGCGGCCTTGGCCTCGGCCTCGTCCTGCTGCTTCTTCGCCTCGGCTGCGGCCTTCTCGGCGGCGGCCTTCTCCTCGGCCGCCTTCGCCTCGGCGTCGGCGGCGACCTGCTGCTGTTCGGCCTGCTGGAGGATGCGGGCGCGCAGCGCCTCGCCGGCGTCCGTGGTGCCCTGCTCGGCCTCGGCGGTGGTGATGCCGGCGGTGGTCAGCGGTGCGGCGACGGTGGCGGTCGCGGGGGCTTCGTCCTCGCTCTCGCCGGAGAACAACGCGCCCACGCCGGGAAGGGACTTGGCGTCGGGGAGATTGTCCGCGATGGAATCGGGAAGAGAGATGGAGACCGGCGGTTTGCTCTGCGCGGTGGCCATGCCGCCCGCGCCGACGGCCGCGATGACACCGACGCCGAGGACGGTGGAGCTACGGGCCAGACCATTGCGCTGCTTGGCGACACGGTGCTTGCCACGGACGGGACGGACGGACTCCTCGGTGGGGTTCCATTCCTCCCAGGCCCGCTCGGACTCGGCGTCGTCGGCGCGGAAGCCGCTGCCGAACCCGGCACCGGTGCCGAAGCCGTTGCCCCGATCGGTCGCGTAGTCACTTCCCTGTTCCGGCATGTACGCGGCACCGGGAACGGACACGGCGTCGGCACCGTATTCGGGCACGAACCGGGAAGGTGACTCGGGGGCAGGCTTGTTGGACGCCACGCGGGCGCACTCCTTTCCTTCCTTCTCGCCTACCGGGTTAGCTGACGGGTTCGGAGCAGGAAGGTCTCCTACGGGTTCCTCCGCCTCTCGTGAAGACGAAGATGCCCGATTCACCCCATGTAGGTGGTTCCCCGGTTCCCTTGCGGAATTCGGCGCACGCGCGCGGCGCCGTCCCTGACGACGGCTGGGACAACCGCGCTGCGTTATCGAACGTTAATAGACAGACGGGTCCGATTCCAAGCTGTTCCCACTGATCGTTCACGCGCACGGCCTGGACTTTACGGGACACAAGCGGGTGGAACCGGGCGAGTTGCTCGGCGTCCCACCACTACGCGTTTTCTGACGTTGCGTCAAATGTTATGCGGAGCGGCGCCCCTCAGTCACCCAGCGTGGCACCCCGCTTGACGATCTTCACCGTCCTGCGCCGGTCCGGCTGCCCCTTGGCCGGCCGGGCCACCGCGAGCAGCGCCATGTCGTCGGTCGACTCGCCCCCCGTATGCAGGCGTACGTCGTCGGTCAGCGCGGACAACAGCTCCTCGGGACCGGGGAAGAGGCGCCCGCGCAGCCGCTCCGCGGGATCGTAGAAGACACCGTCGGCGTCCCGCGCCTCCGACAGCCCGTCCGTGTAGAACAGCAGCGTCCCGCCGGCCGGCAGCTCCCAGTCGTCCGAGCGGTCCGGCCGCACCCCCAGGTCCATGCCGAGCGGAAGCGCGGGCTCCGAGGGCGTCAGCGCCTCCACCGCCCCGTCCCCGTGCAGCAGCAGCGGGTCCGGATGGCCGCGGTTCACCATCCGTACGCTCTGCGCACCCGGCGGGATCTCCGCGAGCACCGCGGTCACGAACCCCTCGAACGCGTCCAGGTTGCTCCGCCGCACCGACTCACGCGCCAGCGCGCGCTCCAGCCGCTGCGCCACGCCCTCCAGCGACTTCTCCTGCTCCGCCGCCTCCCGGAACGCACCGATCACCACCGCCACCGCGCCGACCGCCTCCAGCCCCTTCCCGCGCACGTCCCCCAGCACGAGCCGTACGCCGTACGGAGTGTCAGCGGCGGCGAAGAGGTCGCCCCCGACGAACTCGTCCGCCTGCGCCGCCTCGTACCGCGCGGCCACCTGGAGTCCGCCGATCCGCTCGGGCGGCGCGGGCAGCACGGCCCGCATGGCCGTCTCGGCGATGATCCGGGCGGACGCCAGCTGGTCGCTGCCGCGCCGCACGACCCGGTTGATCACGCACGCCTGCACGGCGACCGTGAGCACGGTGACCATCTCGATGAACGAGACCACCTGGACCAGGTCGCCGGTGTAGAGCCGGATTCCGGCGACGGCGAGCACCGAGGCGATCCCGATCCGGATCGTGGTGCCCATACCGAAGAAGGGCGCGGCGATCAGCGGAGCGGCCGCGAACATCGGGACGGCCGTGTAGGAGGGCGGCGTGAAGAGGTCGAACACCACCCCGATGACGATCATCGCCACCGGCAGCACCCGGACGAACCGGCGGCTCACCGTGCCGTCGGGCCCGCGCCACCGTCGTTCCCACTTCCCCACCTGCGGTCTCCTGCCCGGTGCAGCCACGGCCGCGGACGGTACCGCGCACCTCCCCCAGCCTCGCGCCCGCGCGGCCACCGGGCGAGTCCTCGGCCGCCGATGGGGCGAAGCGGACGCGCCGGCAGGGAGCCCCGTCGAAACGCATCAGGCCCGGCACGCTGCTTGCGTGCCGGGCCTGATCCTTCAGTAGCGGGGACAGGATTTGAACCTGCGACCTCTGGGTTATGAGCCCAGCGAGCTACCGAGCTGCTCCACCCCGCGTCGGTGAACCCAACTCTACGTCATGTCCGGGGCCCTCATGACCACCGCCCGCGCGCCCCGGCCTCCTCACCGCCCCTCCGCTCGGCCCGCACGGACAGGCAACGGAGTGAATGTGGTGATATGACTGTTTTCAGATTCAGCCAGTCCGACGAGGACCCGGGAGTGGACGATGGACGACTATCCCCTGCTCAACCTGTTCTGGACGATGCTCTGGTTCTTCCTCTGGATCATGTGGCTCTTCCTCCTCTTCCGGGTCATCATGGACATCTTCCGCAGCCACGACCTGAGCGGCTGGGGCAAGGCCGGCTGGCTGATCCTGGCGCTGGTACTGCCCTATGTGGGCGTGCTGATCTACGTGATCGCCCGCGGCAGGTCCATGGGCAAGCGCGACGTCCAGGAGGCGAAGGAGCGTGACGCCGCCTTCAAGGCGTACATCAGAGACGCGGCGGGTACGGAGGGCGGCAGCCACCGGGGCGGCCACGTCGAGGACCTGTCGAAGCTCGCCGACCTCAAGGACAAGGGCGCGATCACCGAGGAGGAGTACCAGCGGGCGAAGTCGAAGCTCCTGGTCTGACACACCCCGGCGCCGGTTCCGGCCCGGGCGACGGCACCGCCCCGCCCCCGGCATGACAGTGCCCCGGGTCCGCGCACGCGCGGACCCGGGGCGAGGGGTAGGCCGTGTGGGACTCGAACCCACAACCAACGGATTAAAAGTCCGCTGCTCTGACCAATTGAGCTAACGGCCCTCGGCAGATCACCCCCGAGCATAGCCCGCCCCGGCCGCGCAGCCGATCGGGTATCGGCCGCGCGGCCCCGTCACCGGGACCGGGGCGGGCTCAGAGCCTCAGAAGATGCCCTTGTACGTCTGCCAGCCGGTGGCGATCTGCGTACGGGCTCCGAACGAGCCCTTGCCGTTGCCGTTGTTCCGGAACAGCTTGCCCGCCGAGTCGCGGACGACGATGTCGTTCCGGCCGTCGCCGTTCAGGTCGCCGACGCCGGCCATCGTGTTGTACGAGCGGCCCCAGTCGGTGAACACCTTGACGCGCGCGGCGAAGCGGCCGTTGCCCAGGCCGTTGTAGCGCCAGAGGCCGCCGTTGCGGTCGTGGCCGAGCAGGTCGGGGATGCCGTCCCCGGTGATGTCGCCGACACCGGTGATCTGGGCATACGTCCGCCAGTCGGTGTTGATCCTTGTCCTCGGGAGGAACTTCCCGGCCGCCGTGCCCGCGTAGAAGTAGATGTCACCGGTGGACTTCTGACGGGCCACGAGGTCCGCCCGGCCGTCGCCGTTCAGGTCACCGGGCGACGTCAGCACGTCGTACTGCTGCCAGCCGCCGCCGATCACGGTGTGCTTGCCGGCCGGCTTGTAACCGGAGGCGCCGCAGCTGCCCTCGTACCGGCGCAGTTCCCCGCCGGGCGTCCGGACCAGCAGCTCGGAGCAGCGGTCGCCGCTGGTGTCCGCGAAGGGCACGGCGACGGTGCCGGCCGGCCAGCCGGCCCCGGACTTCTTGCCGCTGAACACACCCGAGGTCTGCCCGAACTGGATGGTCAGGTCCCCGTGGGAGTTGAGCGTGACGAGGTCGCCGATGCTGTCCCGGCCCTGGTCGTGGAAACCCTGCCGGCCGCCGGACACGGACACGCTTCCGCTGGTGGAGTACGTCCCCGCGCCGTCCTCGGCCGTCGCCTTCAGCGTCCAGGTGTGCTTGCCGTTGCCCGCGTACGCGCCCGCGTCCGTCGTGCCGTCCCAGGTGACGTCCGCCTCGGTCCCGTCAGCGCCCTTGAGGGTCCGCACCGTACGGCCCGTCCAGTCCTTGACGGTGTACGTCCAGGAGACGGGCTTGTTGAACTGCATGGTGCTGTTCCAGCTCTCCGGACCGTCGACGCCCTTGACGTCCAGGTAGTCGGACCCCAGGTCGGACGCGATCCTCGCGAGAGGCTGCGCGGGCACCCCGCTGGGCACGATGTGCAAGGTCTGCGCGGCGTCGAGATACACGATGTCGCCGCCGAACTTGTCCACCGCCCAGGTCAGCCGCCGCTGGTCGGCGGTCTTCCCGGCCGGGAGGTCCGCAATCGCCCGCGGGGCGGCCGCCTTGCCCGTGTGGAAGTCCGTGAGCAGCAGCTTGCCCGCCGTCCGGTCGTGCCGGACGAGGTAGCCGTCGCCGACGAGAGCGGGCCCGGACGGCACGGTGAACGACTTCTTCGCCGTACGGTCGTACACGCCCGCCGCACCGGTCGTCCCGCAGTTCCAGTAGACCCAGCGGCCGACCGTGCGCACTTCCTTGATCACGCAGGGCGCGCCGGTGGCCACCGTCAGGACGACCTTCTTCGTCTTCAGGTCGGTCCCGGAGAGCGCCCCGGTGGTGGTCGCCGCCCAGAGCGTGGTGCCCCAGACGGATGCGGCGCTCGGGGTGCGGACGATGGGGGCCGCGGTCGAGGTGTAGCTCGGGTACATTCCCGCCCGCTGCTTGGCGGGGGAGCCTCCGTTGACCACGTAGGCGCGCCCGGTCAGGTCCACGACCTGGGCCGTGCCCACGGGGTACTTGACGTCACCACCGTGGTACGCGTTCCCGGGCGCCCAGAACTTCACCGTCTCGGTACCGGTCTCGTCGCCGTCGACGGACACCGTGCCGACGTCACCGTGGCCCGAAGCCACCAGCTCGACGCAGCCGCCGTTGTCGCAGGGCACCGTGCCGAGGTGCGCGCCGTTGGCGTACGTCCCGGCGAAGGCACGGCTCTCGCGCGCCCCCACGGTCGTGGCGTCGGCGGACACCCGGCGGTCGTACACCATGCGGTCGCCGGAGGCGCTCTGCTCCGCCGTCACCAGCCGCCCGCCCGCGAAGTCGAGGCCGTACACCCCGGTCGTCGCCACGGTGGCCGGGGCGGGGCCGGCGGCACTCGCCGGTACGGCGGCCGTGGCGAGCACGGTCGCTCCGGCCACGGCGCCGACGAGGGCCGCGCGGCCGCGTATGAACGTGGTCAAGAGAGGTTCCTCCCGGGAAGCCCGGATGTCGGGTGAGTCATCAGAAGAGGCGGGTGTACATCTGCCAGCTGCCGCCGACCTTGGTCCGCGCCGCCAGCGCGCCCTTGCCGTCGCCGCGGTAGCTCCACAGCACCCCGGACGTGTCGCGGGCCAGCAGGTCCGCGACGCCGTCGCCGTTCAGGTCGCCGGAGCCGACCATCGTGTCGTACATGGTCCAGCCGTAACCGATCTTGGTACGGGCGCCGAGTGTGCCCTTGCCGGTGGCCGGGTAGCGCCACACGTTGCCCGAGCGGTCGCGGGCCACCAGGTCGCCCTCGCCGTCAGCGTTCATGTCGCCCATGCCGGCCAGGAGGTACTCCTGCCAGCCGTAGCCGATCTTCACGCGGGGCTCGAACAGGCCGTTGCCCTTGCTCTCGTAGAAGTACAGGTCGCCCGTGGGCGTCCGGCCGAGCAGGTCGGCCCGCCCGTCGCCCGACATGTCGCCGGGCGAGGTCAGGGCGTCGAACATGTTCCAGCCGGTGCCGATCTTCTTGTACGGCGTGCTGGGCTTGAGCGCGGCCCCGCAGGCGGGCGTGTACGCGCGCAGCTCGCCCGCCTTCGTACGGACCAGTACGTCGTTGCACCGGTCGCCGCTGACGTCCTCGAACGGCACGGCGGCGGTCACGGTGTTGTCGCCCGTCCAGCCGGTGGCCGACACCTTGTCCTCGACCCGCCCGGCCCCGGTCCCGGTCCCGGCCCGCCAGTCGGCCTGACCGGCCGAGGTGAACGCGAGCAGGTCCCCGAACCCGTCGTTCTTGACGAAGTCCCGCGCCACGGCGGCCCCGCCGGTCAGCCCGAAAGTGCCGGACGTGGTGAGGGCAGCGCCCTGGCCGTCGGCGGGGGCGGCGGTGAGGGTCCAGGTGTAGGAGCCGTTGGGGGCGTACGCGCCGGAGGCGGTCCTGCCGTTCCAGGCGGCCGTCAGACGGCCGCGTGCCTCGCCACCGGTGAGTGTGCGCACGATGGCCCCGGAGGCCGTGTTCCTCAGCGTCAGCTTCCAGGAGGCCGCGGGCTTGGAGAGCCACCAGGAGCCCTGCCAGTCGGCCGGCGCGGTCAGGGTGCCGGGGGTGTGCGCCGTCACCGCGGAGAGCGGGGAAGCGGGCTCACCGCTCTGCACGACGTGCATCACCCCCTCCATGTCGACGTAGGCGATGCCGCCGCCGAACCGGTCGACCGAGTACACCGCGTTCCGGTTGTTGTTACCGCCCCCGCCGACCCGCACACCGAGGTACCGACTGGCCACCGTTCCGCTCTGGAACGTGGTCAGCCGCAGTTCGGCGCCGGAGTACTGGTGCTGCACGAAGAAACCGTCACCCAGCAGCCCGCTGCCACCGACCCCGGGCAGAGTGGTCTTGGCGCCCGTCCGCAGGTTGACCACCCCGTGCCGCGTGTACTGCTCGCAGGACCAGTAGAGCCAGTCACCCGCGGTTTGCAGTTCGACCAGTGCGCAGGGCGCGCCGGTCTCCACGGTGCCGGTCTGCTTCAGGGTCGTCAGATCGGTCTTCGCCACCAGCCCCTTCGTGGTGGTGCCGGTGAACAGGGTCTCGCCCCACACCGATGCGGCCGTCTGCGGCTGCTCCAGCACGACGGACGAGCCCTCGGCGGCGTCGAGGTCGACCACCACCGTCTTGTCGTCCGGAACGGGCATTCCCTCGATCGACGGACGCCCGCCCTGATAGACCGCGTAGCGGCCGAAGGATTCGGTGAGCCGTCCGTCGAAGTTGCCCGTCAGGGCCCGGGCCGCCTCCGTGACGGACCGCCGTCCGACGATCTCGACCTGCGGGTTCTTCTCGTAGTTGCGGACCTGGTAGACGCTGCGGCCGTCGCCGCTGTTGAACAGCCGGGTGCACAGGCTCTGACCGCACGCGGTGTAGTCGTAATCCCGCCCGGACTCCTTGCCGATCCAGGACGGAGCGCCGGCTGTGGGCGCACCCGGTGCCAGGCCGAGCGAGCGGTTGTAGAAGCCCGCTCCCTGAGGGCCGTCGAGCTCGACGGTGGACAGCACGCCCCCGCTCAGGGCAAGGGCCTGCACCTGCGCCGGGACCGGCTCCACACGGGCCAGGTTCTTGAGAACGGGTACTCCGCCGACCCCGACGGAGATCTGCTTCAGGTGCCAGTCGGTCGCCGAGGTGCCACCCACCACCGCCACCTTGTCCCCCGGCATCGACACGAGCCCCCGGCCGGACTTGTCCAGCAGGGGTATCCGCTGCTTTCCGTCCACGGACAGCGCCACGAGCCCTCGCTGCAGGTCGGCGTCCAAGCCGCTCACGTCCTCGGAAGCGAGGACCCAGCCGTCGAGCAGCCCGATACGGGCGCGGTCGAGGCCGTCCGGAAGCGGGAAGGCCTGCTCGGGGGCGTCGAGCGCCGCCCGGTCCAGCACATGGACCTGCCGCGCCCGGTCCGTCCACGCGACCGACCCCGGTGACAGGGCGGCGTTTCCGAAGAAGTCGGCCGTCAGCACGGTCATCTTCCCGGTGGCCAGGTCGAGCAGCGCGAGCCGGTCGCTCCCGGAGCCGCTGGGGAAGGCCAGCACCACCGCGTCGGCGTCCGCAGCGACAAGACGCGCGCGGCTCATGTCCGCTCCGGCCGGCCAACCGGTGACCGGCACACTGGCGGACTGGTCACCATCGGCGGGCAGGATGTACCAGCCGCTGATGACGATCTCCCCGGTCCCCTCGCCCTCGTCGTCCTCGGGGACCTGCCTCTCCACGAGGACGGAGCTTCCCGCCAACGCCTTGAACCAGTCGCCCTGAGGCAGGTTCAGCTTGGTCTCCGTGCCGGTCACGGCGTTCCGGAGCACGGTGTCGTAACCCTGGTGATCCACCACCAGGTCGGACTCGGCCCCGAAGTACCCGACGGATTCGTTGGAGTCCCCGTACCCGAGGCCGATGCTCTCGCCCGACCCGAACCGGGTCCACCGGTAGGTGTCGCCGAAGCTGGGTTCCGCGTCCTCCGGGGCATGGGTGAAGCCCAGCGGGCCGACCGACGTCAGCACCTCGGCCCTCGGCAGGTTCCGCCAGTTGGGCGTGATGTCGAACGGTGCCGGGGCCGCGGCCTGCGCGGCTGCCCCGGCGGGCTTGTCCTGCCCGTCCGGCGATGCCGCGGCCGCCGTTCCCGAAGCCACGGCGACCCCCCAGGCCGCGACGACGGCCACCGCGCCGCGCACGAACACATGACGTCTCAAAACGGTTGCCTCCTGGGCACCTCAGAGAAGGCATGAGGAGGACGCGGCAGACATGCCGCAGTTTGCGCGAAGTGAAACCCCCCGGCCCCAACCCCCCATGCGAATGCGACGACTTTAACAGCAGGCGCACAGGCGCCGACAGAGGGATTCGAACTCGTTCAAAACCTGCTTCCACCACTGCCGGACGACCAAAAAGAGCGGGCCCGTCCGGAAAGGACGGGCCCGCTCTCAGCAGACCTTCAGAGGACCGTCAACACACTCAGCCGTTGCGCTTCCAGCGCGGCTTGTCGTCGCGGCGGCCGAAGGAGCCGGTGCTGGTGCCGGTCGAACGGTGGTCGTCGCGGCGGCCGTTCGGACGGTCGCCGCCGGAGCGGAAGCCACCCGACGGGCGGTCGTCACGACGGTCGCGGTTGTACGGACGGTCGCCGCCGCCGGAGCGGAAGCCGCCCGAGGGACGGTCGTCGCGACGGTCGCGGTTGAACGACGGGCGCTCGTCACGGCGCTCGAAGGAGCGGCCGCCACGGTCGTCCCGGCGGTCGCCGCCGGAGCGGAAGCCACCCGACGGGCGGTCGTCACGACGGTCACGGTTGAAGGGACGGTCGCCGCCGCCGGAGCGGAAGCCGCCCGAGGGACGGTCGTCGCGACGGTCGCGGTTGAACGACGGGCGCTCGTCACGGCGGTCGTTGCCCCGGTAGCCGCCCGACGGGCGGTCGTCACGGCGGAACGGACGGTCGCCCCGGTCGCCCCGGTCGTCGCGGCGGTCGTTGCCCCGGTAGCCACCGCGGTTGTCGCGGCGCTCGTAGTTGCCCCGGTCGTCGCGGCGGTCCTCGCGCACGGCCGGCTGCTCCGGCACGGAGGCGGCAGCCGCGAGGGCGGCCTCGGCCTCGGCGGTGACCTCGGCCACGGCGGCCTCGGGGTCGTCGCCGCGCTCACGGGCGGCCCGCGCCACCAGGCGGTCGGCCTCCTCGCGGAGCTCGACGGCGCGGCGCTGGGCGCGCTCCAGCTGCTTGGTCAGCTCGGCGGCCTCGCGCTCGGCCTGCTTCGCGGCGTTGTTCGCGGAGTCGGCCTGGACCTCGGTGAGCGAACGGGCGCCGGTGATCTCGGCGACCTCCGGCTCGAAGACGCCCGCGCCCTGCACGATGTGGCGCGAGGCGTCGACGCCCGCGTCCTCCATCAGGCGGAAGATCTGGCGGCGCTGGTGCGGCAGGGCCAGCGAGACGACCACACCGGACTTGCCGGCCCGGGCGGTACGGCCCGAGCGGTGCAGGTAGTCCTTGTGGTCACCGGCCGGGTCCACGTTCAGGACCAGGTCGATGCCGTCCACGTGGATACCGCGCGCGGCGACGTCGGTCGCGACGAGCGCGTTGACGTACCCCTTCTTGAAGTCCTCCAGGACCCGGGTGCGCGCGCCCTGCGTCATGCCGCCGTGCAGCGCGTCCGCCTTGACGCCCGCGTCGACGAGCTGTTCGGCGATGCGGTCGGCGCCCAGCTGGGTGCGGACGAAGATGATCGTGCGGCCCTTGCGGGCGGCGATCGCGGAGGTGACCGGCGCCTTGTCCTTCGGCTTCACGACGAGGACGTGGTGCGACATGGTCGAGACGTTGCCCTGGGCGGAGTCGACCTCGTGGGTGACCGGGTTGCTCAGGTAGCGCTTGACCAGCGTGCCGATCTCGTTCTCCATGGTGGCGGAGAAGAGCATGCGCTGGCCGCCCTCGGGAATCTGGTCCAGCAGCTCGGTGACCTCGGGCAGGAAGCCCAGGTCGGACATCTGGTCGGCCTCGTCGAGGACGGCGACCTGGACGTTCTCCAGCGAGCACGCGCCGCGGTTGATGATGTCGCGCAGCCGGCCCGGGGTGGCGACGAGGATGTCGACGCCGCGCTCCAGGGCGTAGATCTGGTTGCCCATCGACGTACCGCCGCAGACGACCTTCATCTTCAGGCCGAGCACGTCGCCGTACGGCTGGAGCGCGTCCGCGACCTGCATCGCGAGCTCACGGGTCGGGGTGAGGATGATCGCGCGGGGCTTCTTCTTCTCGGTGCGCCCGTCCGCCAGCGCCGACAGGGTCGGCAGGCCGAAGGAGAGGGTCTTGCCGGAGCCGGTACGGCCGCGGCCGAGGATGTCCTTGCCGGCCAGGGCGTCCGGGATGGTCGCCGCCTGGATCGGGAAGGGCGTGGTCACACCGTTCTGCGCGAGCTTGCGGACGATGCCCTCGGGCAGGCCCAGGTCGGCGAAGGTGACGGTGGGCTCAGCGGCCTCGGCGGTCTCGGAGGACTCGGCGACGACGGCCTCGGCGACAGCGGTGAGCTCGTCGTTCTCGACGTTCTCGGGCATGACGGTGCGGTCAGAACTGGAAATTGACATGCGAAATGCGAAACCTTCCGGAGTCTCGGCACGCGCCCATAACTCCGTGATTTCGCAATGTCGACCGCCTCAATGCGGTCCAGCCACGGCAAGGGAGAGTACGCGCCACACGGCGCTCTTCTGTGTCGGCGCCGGGCAATGGGATCAAACGATCTACCACCATACGCACTCTCACCCACATTGCGCAAGCCGCCCCCCTCGCCCACCCCCTCACACCGGTCCCACCTGCGGTGATGCCTCCGGCGTCCGCACCGCCGCCACCCCGTCCGGCCACCCCACGGCATCGGTACGGAGCTGAGCGGCCGGAGACGCCGAGGGCGCCGGCGGCGCGGGCTCCGAGGGCTCCGGCTCGGGCTCCGGCTCCGGCGGCGCGGGCGTGTCCGCCGGATCCTCCGGACCGGGTACGGGGCCGGGGTCGGCCGGCGCCGAGGG
>NZ_JAAGNI010000408.1 GCF_010550605.1 Streptomyces sp. SID9727 | reverse complement strand
GCGGCCGCCCTCGGCCTCACCGCCACCGCCGCCCACGCCCGGCCCGCGACCGGCCGCCCCGTCTCCGTGACCGTCACCGGACGCCCCGCCGCCGAGGCCGAACGGCTGCGGCTCGCCCAGGCGTTGCGCGGCTCGGAGTTCCAGCCGACCGGCCTGTACGTGCCCGCCGGTGCCCCGCTCTCGCTGACCGTCCAGCCGTTCGACGGCCTCGTGCCCACGCTCTGGATCGGTGCCTGGGACTACTACGGCGAGGTCACCGAACCCCGCGGCTACCCGCTGACCGCCGGCGCCAACACGGTGGCCGACCCGCACGGCGGCCCGGTCTACCTGACGCTCACCGGCGACGGCGAGCGGGCGGGCGTGGTCTTCCGGTCCGGCGCGGTCCGCATGCCCGTCTTCACGCTGGGCCGGACCGGCGAGGCGGACTACCAGCACCAGCTGGACACGCTGACCGAGTCGCCCTGGGTGGAGCTGCACGCCCCGCACACGATCATGACGCTGACCCGCGAGGGCGCCCTGCTGCACCGCGACGAGGACCACGCGGCGCTGCTCCGGCTGGTCGAGACCATCATCGACTCGCACGCCCGGATCAGCGGGCTCGACGGCTCGAAGGCGGTGCACCGGCGCAAGGCCGGGCCGTACCACTTCACCGAGGTCAGCAAGGTGCCCACCGGCGTCGGCGCCTACGCCACCCACGGCTACAACGGCTTCCCGCGCGCCTACCTGGACCGTGCCACCACCGTCGAGGGCCTGCGCACCCGGGGCTGGGGGCTGTACCACGAGCTCGGTCACCTCCATCAGCAGATGGCGTACAAGCCGGGCGGCCTCACCGAAGTCACCGTGAACATCTACTCGCTCGCCGCGCAGCGCACCCTGAAGCAGCCGTCCAACCTCCTCACGGTCGATCCGGCGAGCGGTCAGACCGTGTTCCAGAGCTCGCGGGACAAGTTCGGCACGCCGGGTCTCACCTACGAGAAGTCGTTCGGGGCCTACGAGAAGCTGGTGCCGCTGCGCCAGCTGGAACTGGCCTACGGGGAGGACTTCTGGCCGCGCCTGCACAAGCTGGTGCGCGAGGAGAACCCGCAGTCCGACTACACCGAGAACGCCAAGCGCTACCGGGCCCTGGCCACCTTCTCCAGCCGGATCGCGGGCTACGACCTGACCGACTTCTTCGTGCGCACCTGGGCGTTCCCCATCGACGCGACGGGCCGCGCCGAGCTCGCCGCGCTGCGTCTTCCCCAGCCGCCCGTGGACCCGAGCACACTCTCCGACTGAGACCGCGACGACGAGGAAAGGGAGTCATCATGCGACTGAGCAGAAGGACCCTTCTCGCCGTGAGCGGCGCCACGGCGTCGGCGGTCCTGACGACGGGTCCGGTCCGGGCCGTCACACGCGAGGAGGAGCCGGTCAACGACTTCGACGTTCTCCTGGAGCGGGCCGGGGCCCTGCTCACCGGCGGCGCTTTCGACCCCTCGGACCCCGACTTCGCCGCAGGCGTCGCCGCTCTGGACGGCACGGCGGGCGCCCTGTGGGACACCCTGGACCGGACGGCCGGGCGGACCGCGCTGTGGCCCGATCTCGCGCCGCTCACCGATCCGGGCAACTTCGGCCAGAGCTACACGCGGCTGCGGACGCTCGCCGTCGCGTGGGCCACGCCCGGCACCGCGCTCTCCGGAAGCGCGGAGACGGCAGACGCGCTGCTCGGGGCGCTGCGTTTCGCGTACGACACGGCCTACCACCCCTCCGCGCGCGAGAGCGGCAACTGGTGGTTCTGGGAGATCGGTGCGCCGCGCGCGCTGATGGACTGCTGCGTCCTGCTGCGAGATCGGCTGCCGGCCGCCGATCTCGCGGACTACCTCGCGGTCGTCGACCGGTTCTGCCCGGACGCGGACCGCCGCACCAACTCCCCCACGCTGCCGGAGACCGGGGCCAACCGCACCGACAAGGCGGTGATCGTGGCGCTGCGCGGGCTGCTCGGCAAGGACGCGGACAAGGTGGCGTCGGCCCGCGACGCGCTCTCCGACGTACGCGACTCGGGCCGCAACAGCCTCTTCCGCTACACGACTTCGGGTGACGGCTTCTA
This sequence comes from Streptomyces sp. SID9727, assembly GCF_010550605.1. GTDB lineage: Bacteria > Actinomycetota > Actinomycetes > Streptomycetales > Streptomycetaceae > Streptomyces. The sequence goes on along the minus strand of NZ_JAAGNI010000408.1, from coordinate 5,827 downwards.
CGAGGACGGCTCATTCGTCCAGCACTCGGAGGTGGCGTACACCGGCTCCTACGGCACCGTGCTGCTCGGCGGCGCCGCCTGGCTGCTCTCGCTCCTGGCCGGCTCCGCGTGGGCGGTGACCGACCCGAAGGTGTCGGTGATGTACGAGGCCGTGGAACGGAGCTTCGTCCCGGTGGTCTTCGACGGGCTGATGATGGACGCGGTGCGCGGCCGGGCCGTCTCCCGGGAGCGGGCGGGCGACCACCGCGACGGGGCGGCGGCCGTCGCAGCGATCCTGCTCCTGGCGACCGGCGCCCCGGCCGGCCCGGCGGAGCACTGGCGCTCGCTGGTCAAGGGCTGGCTCGCCCGCAACCGCACCACCCCGTTCACCTCGCTGGCCACCCTGCCCCAACTCGCCCTGGCCAAGGAGGTGCTGGCCGACCGCGGGATCCGCCCCGCACCGCGCACCACGGGCAGCTTCGTCTTCGCCGACATGGACCGGGTCGTCCACCGCCGCCCCGGCTGGGCCTGCACCCTCGCGCTGTCCTCGAAGCGCATCTCCGCGTACGAGGCGGGCAACGGCGAGAACCTGCACGGCTGGTACACCGGCGACGGCATGACGTACCTCTACGACGGCGACGACCTCGGGCAGTACAACGACGGCTTCTGGCCGACCGTCGACCCGTACCGCCTGCCGGGCACCACGGTCGACACCCGCCCGCGCGACGACCTGGGCACGGGCGCCGGGACCTCCACCTACCGGCCCCCGAACGCGGTGGCGGGCGGCGCCGCGCTGGACGGCCGGTACGGCGCCGCCGCGATGGAGCTGATCGGCGCCCCGGGGAGCAGCCTGCGGGCCAGGAAGACGTGGTTCCTGCTCGACAACACCGTCGTGGCACTCGGCGCGGACATCACCTCGGACGACGGTCACCCGGTCGAGACGATCATCGAGAACCGCAACCTGGGCGCGGACGGCCTCAACCGGCTGCTCGTGGACGGCGTCCCGCGCTCGGGAAACGGCGCCTCCGAACGGGCCCGCTGGGCGCACATCGAGGGGGTCGGCGGCTATGTGCTGCCGGACGGGGCCGTCCTGCGCACCCTGCGCGAGGAGCGCACCGGCACCTGGCGGGCCATCGACACGGGCGCGGACACCGGCGGCAGCACCGACCCCGTCACCCGCCGCTATCTCACCCTCTGGCTCGACCACGGCCCCTCGCCCGACGGCGCCGGGTACGCCTATGTGCTGCTGCCCGGTGCCTCGGCGGCGGCGACCGCGGTCTGGTCGGCGTCCCGGCCGGTGCGCGTCCTCGCCAACGACGCCACCGCGCAGGCGGTGGAGGACCGCAGGACCGGCCTGACCGCCGTGCACTTCTGGGCCGCCGGTACGGCCGCGGGCATCACCGCGTCCGGTCCCGCGACGGTCCTGGTGCGGCGGCGCGGCGGGCGGGTGTCCGTGGCGGTCGCCGACCCGGGCCGGACGGGGACCTCCGTCACGGTCGGCCTGCCGTTCACCGTGCGCAGGGTGGTGGAGGCCGACGACACCGTCGAACTCACCCCGGGTCGCAGGCCGTCGCTCACCTTCGCCGTCGGCGGCTCCCGGGGCCACACCCACCGCGCCGAACTCGTCCAGTAGCCCCCGCACACACCAGGAGCACCACCGCCATGTCCGTCGCCCCGCATCTGCACCTGCCGCCCACCGACCGGATCCTGTCCTCCCGCACCGGCTGGACCCGGGCCCACTGGGAGGCGACCGCCGACCGGATGCTGGACGCGCTGACGCCGTACGCGACACCGGGCTTCGCCCAGTACCGGCTGCCCGGCCGGAACAGCTGGTCCGGTGTCGTGTCGGACGGGCTGGAGGGTTTCGCCCGGTCGTTCCTGCTGGCCGCGTTCCGGATCGCGGGCGCGGGCGGGGCGGTCGACCCCACGCTGATCGAGCGGTACGCGACGGGGCTCGCCGCGGGCACCGACCCGGGGAGCGGGGAGGCGTGGCCGCGCCTCACGGACTGCTCGCAGCAGCTCGTGGAGGCGGCGTCCGTCGCGATCGCGCTGCACGAGACCCGGCCGTGGATCTGGGACCGGCTCGACGCCCGGGTGCAGGAGCGGGTCGCCGACTGGTTCTCCGGCTTCGTCGGCGGACGCACCTGGGACAACAACTGGCGGCTCTTCCAGGTGGTTTCCGAGCAGTTCCTGGCATCGGTCGGGGCCCCGTACAGCAGGTCCGACATCGAGGGCGGGCTCGACAGGATCGAGGACTGGTACGTCGGTGACGGCTGGTACACCGACGGCAGCGGGCGCAACTTCGACTACTACATCGGCTGGGCCATGCATCTGTACCCGCTGCTGTGGGCACGCATCGCGGGCCCGGACGGCGAAGGGGGCCGGGCCGCCGTCTACCGGGAACGCCTCGGCCGCTTCCTGGAGGACTACCCCCGCTTCTTCGGCGCGGACGGCGCCCCTGTCCACCAGGGCCGGTCGCTCTGCTACCGCTTCGCGGCGCTGGCCCCGGTGTGGATGGGCACCCTCGCGGACTGCACCCCGCTCGCGCCCGGGCTCACCCGCCGCCTCGCCTCCGGGGCGCTGCGCCACTTCGCGGAGCGCGGGGTACCCGACGAACGGGGGCTGCTGACGCTCGGCTGGTACGACACGTTCCTGCCCGCCACGCAGCCGTACTCCGGTCCGGCGTCACCGTACTGGGCGAGCAAGGGCTTCCTCGGGCTGCTCCTCCCGGCGGACCACGAGGTGTGGACGGCGCGCGAACTGGCGCTGCCCGTCGAGGAGTCCGACACGTACACCGCGCTTCCGGCGCCCGGCTGGCTGCTGCACGGCACCCGGCACGACGGGATCGTCCGGCTCGTCAACCACGGCAGTGACCACAACCCGCTCCCGGAGGCGGGCGCCACCGACGCGGACGCGGGGGCGGGCGACGACGATCCGCACTACGCGAAGCTGGCGTACTCGACGGCGACCGCCCCGGAGTCCGCGCCGCACGCCTTCGCCCGGAACATCGACAACCACCTGGCGCTGCTCGCCCCGGACGGCACCCCGTCCCGGCGGCGCCGCGTCCACCCGGTCCGCTGCGAGGACCGCGTCGCCGCGTCCTGGTCGGCGGCCCGGCTGCCGGGCGACGAGCGCGCGTACCGGATCTCCACGACGAGCGTGCTGCACGGTCCGTGGGAGGTCCGGGTGCACCGGGTCGAGGCGCCCGAGGGCGCCGTGATCCGGGAGGGCGGCCACGCCGTGGCGCACCGGACGACCCCGTTCGCCGCCTCGGGGCCCGGCTGGGCGCTCGCCCGGACCGCAGACGGTCTGTCCAGCGCGGTGGTCGGGCTGTACGGCTGGGACGGCGGGCCGGAGGCCGCCGAGGTGGCGCGGGACGTCGAGGCCAACGCGTACGGACCGCACTCGGCGGTCCCGTATCTGCGCGGCGCTCCCCACCCGGGCGGTGTCACCGTCCATGTCACGCTCGTGGTGCTGTCCCGGGACAGCGTGCACCCGGAGGCGCTGCGCACGGCCGTACGGGTGCGGGCGGCCGGGGACGCGGTGACGCTGGAGTTCCTGGACGGCCGCAGGGTCGAGGTCTGATCAGAAGCGGGGGGCGTGGTCCTCCCTGCGGTCGAGGTGGCTGACAAGCTCCCGCGCCAGGGACTTGATGGTGTCCAGCCCCGCCCTTCCCCAGGGGCGGGGCACGGTGTCCACGGCGCAGACGGCGCCCAGGGCGATCCCGGTGCGGTCGATGAGCGGTGCCCCCAGGTAGGAGCGGATGCCTATGTCGTCCACGACCGGGTTGCCCGCGAAGCGCGGGTAGTCGCAGACGTCCTCCAGGACGAGCGCCTTGCGCCGGACGACCACGTGCGGGCAGTAGCCGTGGTCGAGGGCCACGTGCCGGCCGCTGCCCGCCGCGGTGGCCCCCAGGTCCGAGCCCTTGCGGGTCCCGGCGGGGGTGTGCAGTCCGGCGTAGAACTGCCGGTTCCCGTCGATGAAGTTGACCATCGAGAACGGCACGCCCGTCACTTCGGCCACCCGGTCGGCGAAGGCGTCGAAGTTGTCGAACGAGGCGTCCTCCCGCTCACCCAGGCCGAGGCTGCGCAGCCGACGGGTGCGGGCGGGCGCCTCGCTGTCCACGGGGGTCAGCAGCAGCCGCCCGGCGGCGCGCGGGATCACGACCGGGCCCCGAATCCGGCGTGCCCGGGGAGTGGCACGGCGTCGTCGGTGGCGTTGATGAGGTGCTGGACCAGCGTCACGAGGGTGCCCGTGCCGGAGCTGGCCATGCGGGCGTCGCACAGCACCACCGGCACCTCGGGCGACAGGTCGAGCGCGGCCCGCACCTCCTCGGGGCCGTAGCGGTAGGCGCCGTCGAACTCGTTGACGGCGACGACGAACCCGATGCCGCGCCGCTCGAAGAAGTCGACGGCCGCGAAGCACTCCTCCAGCCTGCGGGTGTCCGCGATCACGACCGCGCCCAGCGCGCCCTGCGAGAGTTCGTCCCACATGAACCAGAAGCGCTCCTGGCCCGGTGTGCCGAACAGGTACAGCACGTGCTGGTCGTCCAGCGTGATGCGGCCGAAGTCCATCGCCACGGTGGTGGAGGTCTTCGATTCGACGCCCTCCAGGCTGTCGGTCGCGGCGCTCGCCTGGGTCAGCAGCTCTTCCGTGCTCAGCGGCGCGATCTCGCTGACGGCGCCGACGAATGTCGTCTTGCCGACCCCGAATCCGCCGGCGACCAGCACCTTCAACGCGACGGGGAAGCCCTCGGGAGCGGCCGGCGGCACGGGGTACTCGGCGGTGGCGGTGTCCTGCCCGTACCCGCCGCCGGAGCCGTCGTCCGCGTAGCCGGAGCCGTCCGGGTAGCCGTAGCCGTCAGAGCTGTCGTCGTAAGCCATCGAGCACTGCCTCCAGCAGATGTCGGTCGGTGGGCGTGTCTTGGAAGGCGGGCGCGTGGGCGGTGACGGCGCCGCAGTCGACCAGGTCGGAGAGGAGGACCTTGGTCACGACGGCGGGCAGCCTGAGGTGTGCGGCGATCTCGGCCACCGACGTGGGGCCCTCGCAGAGGCCCAGGGCCACCGAGTGCTCGGGGCCGAGGTGGGTCTGCGGAACGCTCCCGGTGGCCATCACGAGGGACAGCAGGTCGAGCACGGCCGTGGGACGGGTACGGCCGTTGCTCACCGTGTAGGGGCGGATGAGGCGGCCCGCCGCGTCGTCGAGCAGCGGTCCGTCCTGGGTGACCGCCATGGTCACAGCCCCGCGGCGCCCGGTGTCCCGGCCGTCTGTCTCACCGGGGTCATCAGGTAGGGCCGCACACTCTTCACCAGCATGGTCATCTCGTAGCCGAGGACGGCGGCGTCGGCGTTGCGGCCGGCGAGGACGGCCAGACAGGTGCCGGAGCCGGCGGTGGCGACGAAGAGGAGCGTCGAGTCGAGCTCCACGACCACCTGCCGGACCTCACCGTTGTCCCCGAATCTCGCCCCGGCGCTGCGGCCGAGCGAGTAGAGGCCGGCCGCCAGCGCCGCCATGTGGTCGGCGCTGTCGGCATCCATGCCGTGGAGGGACTTCACCAGCCCGTCGGCGGAGAGCAGGACCGCGCTGCGGGTGTACGGCACGCGCTGGACCAGGCCGCTCAGCAGCCAGTCGAGGTCCGAGACCTGACCGGACGGCATATCGGTCGCCATGGGGCATCTACTCCTTGATGGGGTTCGCTGCGAGTGGGTCGTGGTCGCCGGGGTGGGGGCCGGCTCCACGCAGTTGCGCGGGGGCGGCGGCGCCCCGGACGGGGAGCGGCCGGGCGGGTGCGCCGAGTTGGGCAGCCGTCGTCGTGTGCGTGGCACCGGCCGGCCGGTCGGGCGCGGGC
>NZ_JAAGNI010000392.1 GCF_010550605.1 Streptomyces sp. SID9727 | reverse complement strand
CCCGCCGCCGCGCGCTCCGGCGGCTTCCAGCCGGCTGCCCGGGCCCGGAGCAGGGCGCGGCGGGCCACCTCGCGGCCGATGGGCAGCGAGGCGGTGGCGGCGGGCGAGGGGGCGTTCAGCACGTGCACCGTGTGCGGGGCCTCGTGGATCAGGAAGTCGTCCACCAGGGTGCCGTCGCGGAGCACGGCCTGGGCGCGGACCCCGGCCGGCGAGGGGCGCAGGTCCTCCTCCGTGACCTCGGGCAGGAGGCGGCGGACCGCCTCCGTGAACGCGCGCTTCGAGAGGGAGCGGTGCACCTCGCCGGCCCCGTACCGCCAGTGTCTGCGGGCGATGCGCCACGAGCCCGGCCAGCCGAGCGTGTCCATCAGCTCGCGGGGCCGGACGACGGGCCAGCCGTAGCCCTCGCGGGCGGCGGCGGGAACCGCGTTGGGACCGACGTGGACGGAGCCGTCGAAGCCCCGGGTCAGGTGGACGCCCAGGAACGGGAACGCCGGGTCGGGCACCGGATAGACGAGCCCGCGGACCAGCTCGGGCCGCGCCAGCTCGAAGTACTCACCCCGGAACGGCACGATCCGCATCCCCGGGTCGTCTCCGGCCAGCCTGGCGATCCGGTCGCAGTGCAGTCCCGCGCAGTTGACCAGCACCCTGGCCCGGACGACGAGGCCGTCGGCCGTGCGCACGGCCACGCCCCAGGGACGGCGGTCGATCGCCGTCACCTCGGCGCCGAAGCGGATCACGCCGCCCGCTCCGCGTACCTCGTCGGCGAGGCACCCGGCGACCGCCCGGAAGTCGCACACACCCGTCGTGCCGACCCGGATCGCGGCGAGGCCCCGCACCTTCGGCTCGTACGCGGCGATCTGCGCGGGCCCCAGCTCGCGCACCGGCAGTCCGTGCTCGCGGCCGCGCTGGACCAGGGCGTGGAGCCGGGGCAGCTCGGCGCGGTCCGTGGCGACGATCAGCTTGCCGGTCACCGCGTGGGCGATGGAGTGCTCCCGGCAGAAGTCGGTCATCTCGGCGCTGCCGCGCAGTGCGTACCGCGCCTTGAGCGAGCCCGGCGGGTAGTAGATCCCACTGTGGATCACCCCGCTGTTGCGCCCGGTCTGGTGGCGCGCCGGGCCCCTCTCCTTCTCCAGTACGGTCACGCGGGTGCCCGGTGCGGTGCGCGTGAGCGCGTACGCGGCCGACAGGCCGACGATCCCGCCGCCGATCACCAGCACATCGCAGTCGTACGCCGCGTGCGCCATCATCACGCCACCTCCCACCCCGATAGTGCACTGACCCACTGACAACGCACTCAAACCCGTGCGGTCAGCGTGGCGCTTCCCGGGAATCGGGATTCCTACGCCGGGGCGACCAGGAGAGGACGGGCGCGCTCGCGCAGCTCCACGACGCGCGGCTCGTCCCCGTACGGTTCCAGGCGGTGCAGCAGGTCGCGCACGTACTCCGTGGTCCGCGCCGACGAGATGCGGCCCGCCACCTCCACGGCCCGGGTGCCCGCCGCGCAGGCGGCGTCCAGGTTCCCCGACTCCAGCTCGGCGACGGCCGAGACGACGAGGCGCAGCCCGTGCGAGCGGACGAACTCCTCGGTGGGCCGGGACAGCGCCTGCTCGGTGAAGCGCCGGACCTGGCGGGGCGCCTTCAGGTCGAGGTGGCACTCGGCGGCGTCGGCCGCGAATCTGTCGTAGGAGTAGAAGCCCAGCCAGGCCGGGTCGGCGTCGCCCTCCCGGGAGCGTTCGAGCCAGCTCTCGGACGCCTTGAGCGCGGCCCCCGCGGCCGGCGCGTCGTTCGCCTTCGCGTGCGCGCGGGCCTCGACCAGGCGGAAGAAGCTCATCGTGCGGGCGGTCGCGAGGCCCCGGTTGCGCTCGACGGCGGCCTGCGCGAGGTCGACGCCCTCGTCGGCGAAGCCGCGGTAGGTCGCCTGGAGCGACATCGACGCCAGGACATAGCCGCCGAGCGGCACGTCGGCCGCCGCCCGCGCGAGGCGCAGGGCCTGGATGTAATACCGCTGGGCCGCCTCCTGCTGACCGGTGTCGAAGGCCATCCAGCCGGCGAGCCGGGTCAGCTCGGCCGCCGCGCCGAACAGCGCACGGCCGACCTCGTCGCTGTACGAGCCGAGCAGGAGCGGGGCCGCGTCCACGCGTAAGCACTCCGGGACCATCGAGGAGCGCCAGTCGCCGCCGCCGTACTTGGAGTCCCAGCGGCGCGCGTCCTGGGCGGCCTCGCGGAGTTTGGAGACGTCGCTGTGACCGACGCGCAGCGAGGAGGCGTCGGCTCCGGATTCGGGGCCGGGCTGTGCCGGGATCAGCAGGCTGTGGCCGGTGGCCGTGCCGGTCGCCTGGGCGGGTGATGCGGGGGTGCCTGACTGCGTGGGCGCCGAGGTGGAGCCGTGCGCCCCCGGTGCGCCGTGTGCGCCGGGCGGCTGCCCCCCGACGGTGGCCGGTGCCCGTGCGACCGACGGGTCGGCGGGGGATATCAGCCAGCGGGACGCGGGTGTGGCGTACGCGCTCACCGAGAACGAGCCCGCGAGCGACTGCCATATCCCGCCGCTGCCCGCGCGCCGCCCGGCCAGATCCAGCCGGTACAGATCCGTCGCCGAGCGGACGGCCGCGTCCACGTCGCGCGGGAACGCCAGGCCGACCTCCGGGGCCGGATCGGCGTCGGCGAGACCGATCTCGTGCAGGGGAACGGGCCGGCCCAGCTTGGCGCCGATCGCTGCGGCGATGAGATGGGGCGCGGCGCCCTGGGGCACCATGCCCTTGGAGACCCACCGGGCAACGGACGTCTTGTCGTAGCGGAGGGTCAGTCCGCGCTGCGCGCCGAGGTCGTTGACCCGCCGCGCGAGCCCGGCGTTACTGATTCCCGCGAGGGCGAGAACGGTGCCGAGCTTCTCGTTCGGTCCTCGTTGCTCCCTGGACATGGCCACCCCTCGACACACAGACGGCAGCCGCGTCACCGTCTCGGCGCGCGGCATTCGTACCGTGTTCTCCCCAGGGACGAACCCTGTCACTCCGCCCGCACACGCATGTGGCCGTGCCCCGGGGAATATGCCGCCCTGCAGAGAACATCAGTGCACCCAGCGTAGTTCGTCGCATCCCTACCGTTAAGGGCTGGACGTCCGTATGGCGGGATTGTTGTCCGTCCCGGCCACGCGCGGAGTGTCGAGGGACGGAAAGTGGTGTGAGGGGCGGATGAGGCTGTGGAGGCGAACGCGCGGCGGAGGAGGGGAAAAGGAAGAGCGGGGGAATGACGGGGATGCGGGGGAGGATCGGTGGAGATCGCCGGGGCGGGGCGCGGGCCGGCCGGTGCGGGGGTGCGATTCCGCTTCGCCGCGAAGGAGTACGGGCCGCGTCCCGCGGCTCCTGCCGCCCGCCGACCAGCGCGGACCGGCGCGTGGGGCGTACGTGTCGGCTGCCGTTCCGCTCGCTCCCGGCCGGGTCGGCCGGGGTCCGCCGAGGGTTCGGTGCGTGCACCCCGGTGTGTGGCCGTGCGCCCGCATGTGCGCTCTGGCCCGGCCCCGGAGGCGGCGCTTGCATGGGTGCTGCGTGGATCGGCCCGCTGCGCTCGAAGCAGGGGGCTGGGGGATATAGCCGCCTCATTCCCCGCAGGCGGTGGACCGGTCCGGGGGGCGAGGCCCGCCCCCCGGACCGTGTGTTCCGGAGGGGCGGGCCGACGGTGCGGCAGGGGCGTGGCCCCGTGGACGCGCTGGCCGGAGCGGCGCCGATGGAATCCGATTAAACGCATATGAATCGGTCAACGCATCATGAGATCAACGGTTCCCCTCTGCGCCGAGATTGGCCGGATGTCGACGGTCGGGTGAGGTCGGGTCGGCCGGGACGCCGACCGTTCCGCCGCCGCGCGACCCGGGTTCGGGGCCTGGCTGGAAGCGGGCCGTTCACGCGGGACCGTGCAGGGGGACGCAACGCCCGGAATTCGTCATTCCGTTGTTCTTTCGGGCGACGCGCGCGGGGCCCGCGCGGAACGCGCGTCCCGGCATCCGCCGCGCGGCCTTTGCCAGGGGCGCATGCGCTCACGACGTGCGCCGTCCCTAGCCACTCCCGTGCGCCGTTGTCGTGGCAGCATGTCCGCAACGGCGCCGATCGTCACCGGAGTTCTCCGGGTGCTTGCCTGCCGCGCCGTTTTTTGTCCACAGCCTGTGGAGGCGGCGATGCGTTGGTTGGTGGGTTGGAGCAGTATCGCCGCGAGCTTCGGCACGGCCGGGGCGGTGGGCGGCGGCGACGACGGGCGCACGATGCACCCCGTGGGCTCCCAACTCCTGTGGGCCGACCCCGATCCGCTCTGGGCGGTCGGCGACTGGCGGCCCGACGAGATCCGTACCATCCGGGTGGACACCGCCGAGGGCGCCCCCATGGTCCGGCTCGCCGTTCTCGGCTGCTGCGGGGCCACCGACGAACAGCTGCGCGTCGGCCTGCTCGCCGCCCGGGGCGGAGCCCTGCGCCACCTCACCGCGTGGACCGGGAGCTATACGGTCGTCGTCCAGATCGGCCGCCGGATCACCGTCGTCGGCGACCTCGCCGGAGCCCGCCCGGTCTTCTACACGCCCTGGGCCGGTGGCACGGCGTACGCCACAGCCGCGCTGCCGCTCGCCGACCTCATCGAGGCCCAGCTCGACATCGGCCACCTGGCCGCCCTGCTCGCCTGCCCCGAGACCCCGGAGGCGCTGCGGGACGGCACCCCCTACGCGGGCGTCAAGCGCATCCCGCCCGGGCACGCCCTGATCCTCCGTGAGGGCTCGCGGGAGATCACCGGATACGAGGCGGTGGCCTCCCTCGCCGTGGCCGCGCCCGAGCTCGACCCGGTGACCGCCGTCGACGGGGTGCGGGACGCCCTGGTCGAGGCGGTACGCGCCCGGCTCCTGGCTCCACGCCACGCGCCGGAGACCCTGCCGCCCGACCCCGGCCCGGTCCCCGGCATGGGCCCGGCCGAGCGCCGCGCCGCCCGGGGCGCCCCCGTGCCCGGCATCGGCGCCGACCTCTCCGGGGGCAGCGCTTCCGCGACCCTCGCCCTGCTCGCCGCCGGTCTCCCCGGGCTGCCCGGCACGATCCTGGGCCACGGCACCGGGGCGGGGGAGCGGCTGCTCGCCGTCACCTTCAACGACCTGACGACCCGCGCCCACGAACCCGAACTCGAGCGAGCCCGTGCCATCGCGGCCAACCCCCGGCTCCACCACGTCGTCGTCGCGGCGGGTGAAGAGGCCCTGCCCTACGCCGAGCTGGGCGCCGGCCCGCTCACCGACGAGCCGGCCCCTTCCCTCGTCCTCGCCGAACGCCACCGGCGCCGGCTCTCCGCGGGCAGCGCCGACCACTTCGTGGGTGCCGGTGCCCGGCAGGTGCTCGACGCCCACCCGGCCCGCCTCGCCGACCTGCTGATGGACCGGCGCCGCCGCCACCTGCTGCGCCCGGTCGCCGCCCTCGCCAAGGCCGAAGGCCCCTCCGCGCACTCGTTGTTCGTACCGCTGACCGTGTACCGGGCGGCCCGCAAGCTGGCCCGCACGTCCTACCGCACCGGCCTCGAAACGGCCGCCGGCCGGCTGCCCGACGCCAACCGCCTCGCGCCCGGCCTCGACACCCCGGCCGACGCCTCGCTCGCCGCACTCGCCTGGTCGAGACCGGGGCCTGCCGCCCGGTGGCTGACCGGAGAGGCCCTGGCAGAAGTATCGGTTCGCCTTCAGGAGGCGGCGATCCGCCCCTCCTCGGTCCAACGCCCCGGCGAGGCCCGGGCGAGGGCCGCCCTCGCCCGCAGCGCCGCCGACCACCGCATCCTGGAGCAGGCCGCCGAGATCCGCAGCCAGCGGCTGCACGCCCCCTTCCTGGACAACCAGGTCGTACGCGCGGCCCGCGCGCTGCCCGAGTCGCTGCGGGTCCAGCCGGGCGCCCGCGCGGCGGTCCTGCGCCGCGTGCTGGCCGGCGCGGGCATCCACGAGCTGCCTCCCGGCTGGGGCGCTCCCTCACAGCACACCTCGACGGCGGTGACCCGGACCGGGCTGCGTGCCGCCCTGCCCGAGCTGATCGCGCTCTTCGACGCCCCGCTGCTCGCCGACGCCGGACTGGTCGAGGCCCGCGTCGTACGCAAGGCCCTGCGCGCGGCCTCCGAGGGGGAGCCGCTGCCCCTGGACGGCCTCGCCGACCTCGCCTCCACGGAACTGTGGCTGCGCCGCCTCGTCTCCCGGCGCGGCACCTGCTGGACCGGCACGGCGGCCCCCCGGCAGCGCGCGGTGGCGGGAGGTGTGGTCCCGGCCCGGCGCTCGCTTCAGGGGTGAGAGGGCCGGGCACGGCGGCATGGGTGTGTCCTCAGGCGTTCTGGGGGCGGGAGGCTGGTCCCGGGGTGGGTTCGTTCTCAGGCGTCCGGGCGGGGGCCGGGGTTGCGCCGGGGTGGGTGCGTCCTCAGGCGTCCGAGCACGGGGGCCGCTCCCGGGGCTGGTTCGTCCCCAGGCGTCCCGGTCCGTCCGACCGCTGCTCACCGGCGGTTCCGCCGGGACACAATGGGGCCGTGCGGTATCTGATCCTGGGCGCCACCGAGGCGCGAGACGAGAACGGCGGCGCGCTGCCTCTCGGCGGCAGCAGGCTGCGTGCCCTTCTCGCCGCCCTCGCTCTGCGGCCGGGACGCCCCGTGCCCGTGGCCGACCTCGTGGACGACGTCTGGGCGGGCGATCCCCCCGCCGACGCGCCCGCCGCGCTCCAGGCCCTCGTCGGGCGGCTCCGCAGGGTGCTGGGGCGGGAGGCACTGGTCAGTACGCCGGGTGGCTACCGCCTTACGGCCGGCCCGGACGACGTCGACCTCTACGTGTTCGAGCGGCTGGCCCGGCGGGGCGGCGCCGAACTGGAGGCGGGCGCGCCGGACGAGGCCGCCCGGACCCTGCGGAGCGCCCTCGCCCTGTGGCGCGGCCCGGCCCTGGCCGATCTGCCCGGCGGGGACCAGGGCCACGCACTCCGCCCTGAGGCCCACCGTCTCGCCGCCCTGGAACGCCGCATCGAGGCGGACCTGCGCCGCGCGACGGGCGGC
>NZ_JAAGNI010000384.1 GCF_010550605.1 Streptomyces sp. SID9727 | reverse complement strand
GGGCCGGGGTCTCGGCGATCGAGGTGGAGGTGGACGCGACGGCGACCCTGGCGGACGGGCGGGGCGCGGTCCGCCTCACCGTGGCGGACGACGGGCGCGAGCCGGACGGTTCGCGGGCGGAGACGGTGATCTGGGAGGCGCCGCTGTGACGGCGCGGGCGGTCAGGGGCCCGGCGCGGCTCTCAGGGCGACCCGGGTGTTCGAGTGCGCGACGCCCGCCTCGCGCTTGAGGCGGCGCAGGAGGGTGTCCAGGGCGGCGGTGTCGGCGGCGGTGGCGCGGACGAGATAGTCGTGGCCGCCCGTCACGTGCACCACCTCGGTGATGCCGGGCAGGGTCAGCACGGCCCGTTCGAACGTCTCGTTGGTGGTGTCCATCCGCAGGGTCACGTCGATGAAGACGACGAGCCCGGTGCGGGTGTCCGCGGCCGGGTCGACGATCACCGTGAAACCGCGGATGACACCGTCCTTGCGCAGCCGCCGGACCCGGTCGGCCGCCGCGTTGGCGCTGAGTCCGACCCGTACGCCCAGGTCGCGGTACGAGATCCGGGCATCCTCCTGGAGGACGCCGAGGATTTCCCTGTCCAGACGATCCATGGTCCCCATTGTCGCAGTTTCGATGCGTATGCGAAGAATGGGGAGCCGTCCCCCGTACGGAGCAGGCCGACGGGCCCACCGTCCGCGTCCGCCCTTGACTGGCTGTGTGGACACAGCCGCGAAGCAGTCACCCGCACCCGTGGACGCCCCGGGCCCGGCCGCGTACCGGAATCTGATCATGGCCACGATCGGCTTCACGCTCACCTTCTGGGCGTGGAACCTGATCGCGCCGATGTCGGGGGACTACAAGGACCGCCTCGGCCTGAGCTCGTTCCAGCAGTCGCTGCTGGTGGCGGTGCCGGTGCTGGTCGGCTCGCTGGGCCGGATCCCGGTGGGCGCGCTGACCGACAGGTTCGGCGCGCGGCTGATGTTCCCGCTGACCTCGGCACTGACCATCCTGCCGGTGCTGCTGCTGATCCCGGCGAAGAACTCGTACGGGGCGATGCTCGCCGTGGGATTCCTGCTGGGCGTCGGCGGCACGACGTTCGCGATCGGCATCCCGCTGGTCAACTCGTGGTTCCCGCCCGCCAAACGCGGTCTCGCGCTCGGCGTCTTCGGTATGGGCATGGGCGGCGTCGCGCTGTCCGGATACTTCACGCCGCGCATCGCCAAGCACGGCGACAACCTGCCGTTCCTCGTGGTCGCCGGCGCCCTCGTGGTGTACGCGGCGCTCGCCGGGCTGCTCATCAACGACCACCCGGGCCGCAAGGTGCCGACGGATTCGCTGACCCACCGGCTGGGCTCGGCGGGCCGGCTCCGGGTCACCTGGGAGCTGTCCGCGCTGTACGCGATCGGCTTCGGCGGCATCGTCGCGTTCGGCGTGTACCTGCCGACGTACCTCAAGACGTGGTACGGACTGACGCCGACCGACGCCGGCACCAAGGCGGCCGGGTTCGCCCTGGTCACGGTCATCTTCCGGCCGATCGGCGGCTGGCTCTCGGACCGGATCCACCCGGCGCTCGTCACCTCGGCGGCCCTGGGGGTGGCCGCCCTGATGGCGATCGTCCAGGCGTTCGACCCGCGCCTCGACCCGACCGGCACGGTCGCGCTGCTGGTCATGGCGGCGGGGCTGGGCACGGCGAGCGGCAGCGTCTTCGCGCTGGTCTCGCAGGTCACCCCGCAGGCGAAGGTGGGCAGCGTGACCGGCATCGTCGGCGCGATGGGCGGCCTCGGCGGGTTCGTACCGCCGCTGGTGATGGGCGCGATCTACAGCGCGAAGGACTCGTACTCGATCGGCTTCATGCTGTTGTCCGACCTGGCGCTGGCGGGCTGCGTGTACGCGTACGGGCGCATGCGGAACGTGCGGGGGGACGGGTGAGGGGGCGCGGGCGCGCACCGGGGCGTGAGGCGGCTGCCCGTGCCGGGGCGTGAAGCGGGCCTCATTCGTGCCGGTTCCGGGGCCGGGGAAAGCGCCGCGATCTAGGGTGCGCAGGGTGATGCCACTTCTGCCCGCACTCCAGGACCCGTCCGGTCCGGCAGCCGCCCGCGAGGCCGTCCGGTTCGACGACGTCACCCTCACCTACTCCGGGCTGGCCCGGGTCACGGAAGCCCTCGCCGCCCGGCTCACCGGCGCGGACCGGGTCGCCGTCTGGGCCACACCGACCGCGCACACCGTCGTCGCGGTCGTCGCCGCGCTCCGGGCCGGGGTGCCGGCCGTCCCGCTGAACCCGAAGACGGGGGAACGGGAGCTCGCCCACATCGTCGCGGACAGCGCGCCCTCGCTGGTGCTCGCCTCACCCGACGACGTCCTCCCGCCCGCCCTGGCCGGCCTGGAACGCCTCGGCGTCACCACCGCGCCCCCGGACCCCGCGCCCACCGCCCTCCCGGAACCGGACCCGGAGTCCCCCGCGCTCGTCGTGTACACCTCCGGGACGACCGGCCCGCCGAAGGGAGCCGTCCTGCCCCGCCGGGCGCTCGCCGCCTCGCTGGACGCGCTGGAGGACGCCTGGGGGTGGACCGCCGACGACGTCCTGGTGCACGCGCTCCCCCTCTTCCACGTCCACGGGCTGATCCTCGGCGTCCTGGGCCCGCTGCGCCGGGGCGGCTCCGTGCGCCACCTGGGCCGCTTCACGCCGGAGGGCGTGGCCCGGGAGCTGGGCGCGGGCGGCACGATGCTGTTCGGCGTCCCGACGATGTACCACCGGCTGGCCGAGGCGCTGGCGGACCCGGATGCGTCGGCCGGGCTCGCGAAGGCCCTCGCGGGCGCCCGGCTGCTGGTCTCCGGGTCGGCCGCGCTGCCGGTCCACGACCACGAGCGCATCGCGGCGGCGACCGGCCGCCGGGTCATCGAGCGGTACGGCATGACGGAGACCCTGATGAACACGGGCGTACGGGCCGACGGCGCCCCGCGCCCCGGGACGGTCGGTCCGCCCCTGCGCGGGGTGGAGCTGCGCCTGGTCGAGGAGGACGGCACCCCGCTCACCGGCACGGACGCGATCGGCGAGATCCAGGTGCGCGGCCCCAACCTGTTCACCGGCTACCTCAACCGGCCCGACGCGACGGCCGCCGCGCTCACCGCCGACGGCTGGTTCCGGACGGGCGACATGGCCACGCTCGACCCGGACGGCTATGTGCGCATCGTCGGCCGCAAGGCCACGGACCTGATCAAGAGCGGCGGCTACAAGATCGGCGCCGGCGAGATCGAGAACGCGCTGCTGGACCACCCCGGTGTGCGGGAGGCGGCGGTCACCGGCGAGCCCGACCCGGACCTGGGCGAGCGGATCGTGGCCTGGGTGGTGCCGGCCGACCCGGCCGCCCCGCCCGCCGCCGGGGAGCTGGCGGACCATGTCGCGGCCCAGCTCGCCCCGCACAAGCGCCCGCGCACCGTCCGCTACCTGGACGCGCTGCCGCGCAACGACCTGGGCAAGATCATGAAGCGGGCCCTCCATGGCTGAGCGGCTGACGGCGCGCGAGGCGATCGCCGCGCTCACCGACGGGTTCACGGAGCTGCCCGCCCCCGCCGGGGACACCGACGGCGACGGCCCGCTCGACTGGACCGGCTACGCCGCGTCGCGGGCCCGGGCCACCGCGCGTACCGGCGAGCAGGAGTCCGTCGTCCACGGCACCGCCACGGTCGGCGGGCACCCCTGCGTGCTGCTCTCGTTCGAGTTCGGCTTCCTGGGCGGGTCGCTGGGGCAGCGCACCGGGGACCGGCTGGAAGCGGCGTACGAGGAGGCCGTCACCCGGCGGCTGCCGCTCGTCTCGCTGATCGCCACGGGCGGCAGCCGCATGCAGGAGGGCATGATCGCGCTGACCCAGCTCCAGCGGGTGGCCCGCGCCTCGGCCCGGCTGCGGGCGGCGGGCCCGGCACAGCTCGCGGTCCTGCGGGACCCGACGACGGGGGGCGGCTGGGCCACGCTGGGCGCGGGCGCGGATGTGATCCTGGCCGTGCCCGGGGCGCAGATCGGGTTCGCCGGGTCGCGAGTGCGTCCGGCGGGCGCCAACCCCGCCGCGTACACCGCCGAGGGCCAGCTCGCGGCCGGTTCGGTCGACGCGGTCGTGGC
>NZ_JAAGNI010000373.1 GCF_010550605.1 Streptomyces sp. SID9727 | reverse complement strand
GGCCCGCGGTGCCGCGCCGAGGCGGCCGGCCCGGCGAGCGCACCGTCCGCCGCATCCGCCCATCCGTCACCGGGCCGTGGCGCCGGTCGCGCCTCCCGGGCGGCGTCCAGCTCCGTGATCAGGCTGATCCGGCGCCAGAGGATCTCGTCCGGTTCGTCGGCCTGCATCAGCCGCGCCATCGTCTCGCGGCCGGCGACCGATCCTCGTCGCCCGAACACCGCCTCCGGCCTGACCCGGGTGAAGTGGGCCCGCTCGTACGGATCGTCCACCACCTCCGCCAGCTGGACCGGGTCCAGGCCCTGGGCGACGATCGCCGCGCGCACCCACGGATCGTCGGCGAGGGCGAGCAGGCGCTCGATCCGGCGGGAGCGCCAGTTGCGCGGCCGCCGGTCGGCCCCGGCGTCCAGCCGGCCGCGGAGCCAGGGTGGGCTGTTGCCCACCAGGAGCTCGGGCGATCGGGCGGCCGTCGCTTCGAGCTCCTGGGCGAGATAGACCCACACCACCGCCCGGTAGCGGTTGAGGTGGAAGGCTACGGGCGTGAGGCATCCGGCCCGGGCGAGCCGGGTGAACCGGGCCGGGCTGATGCCCAGCAGTCGGGCCCCCTCGGCGGTCCCCACCGTACGTACCCGTTCGCGCAGCACGCCCGGGAAGCCGTCCTGGGCTCGCAGGCGCTCGATCTCGGCGCTGCCGATCCTGGTCCGGCCGTCCGGTCCGCTTCTCACCCGGACCGCTCCCAGGTACACGGCGAGGTCGAACTCGTGGCGCTTGAGGCCGAGTTCCGTAGCGGCGCGGGCCGCACCGCACGTGCGCCCGCCCTCGTCACGCACGGTGTCGGGCGCCGGCGTCCCTCCAGGGCCCGACTCGGCCCTGACCGCCCCGTTCCGCAGCTGATTCGTCGTCATGACGTCACTCCCCCGCGACTGGTGATCACTCTCTGTGAGCAGGGTAGTCCGGGACGCCGCCCGTCGCCGAGCCTGTGGACAACTCCACGGGCCCGGCGGCGGCCGGGTGTGCCGGGCCGGGCTGTCAGAACCGGTGGTCTCCCCCGCTTCCGTCCTGCCGTGAGTCCACGCCGAGGTGCTGCCCCACCCGGTTGACCAGAAGCGTCATCTCGTACGCCACCTGACCGACGTCCGACTCCGCCTCACTGAGCACGCACAGGCAGCTGCCCTCCCCCGCCGCCGTCACGAAGAGCAGTGCCTCGTCGAACTCCACCATGGTCTGGCGGGCCTTTCCGGCGCGAAAATGCCGGCCGGACCCGCGGGCCAGGCTGTGCAGTCCCGAGGAGACGGCCGCCAGGTGCTCGGCGTCCTCACGGGCGAGCCCGGTGCTCGCACCGGTCACCAGACCGTCGTTCGACAACACCAGGGCGTGCCGTATGTGCGCCACCCGCTTGGTGAGATCGTCCAGGAGCCAGTCGAGTCCCCTGTCCATCGCCATTCTGTTTCCTCCCCGTTCACGCGTTCCCCGTGTCTCACTTGTGGGCAAGCCTTGCGCACGGGTCACCCACGGGCAAGCACCCCGCTCCCGGCACCGGTCGGGAAGCAGCCACCGCCGCTCAGCCGTAGGAGAGGTTCTCGCACGGGTCGTCGTCCGCCGACCTGGCCTCGTCGGCGATCGCCGCCGGCACCTCCGGAGTGGCGGACGCGGCGTCGGGTGCCGCCGACGGCCGGTCCGCGTAGTCCTGTCCGACGGTGACCTGGATCCCGCTTCCCGCACCACCGGACTCGGTGATCCGCGCGTCGGGGAAGAGCGCGGCCGTGGTGCGGGCCTCGTCCCGCAGGCCGGGGCCGTACGCGACGACAGTCCCGGAGCGGGTCTGGTCCTGCCCGGTGGCCGTATCGGTGACGGTGAAGCCGTGGGCGCGCAGGAGCCCGGCAGCCCTGGCCGCGAGTCCGGGCACCGTGGTGCCGTTGTATACGGCGACCTGGACGCCCGTACCCGAGACGGGGGACCGCGATGGCTTGGCAGGTGCACCGGCACCCGCTTCGGCGTCGAGGGGACGGTCGGCCTTCAGCGCTGCCCAGAGGGCGTCGGCGTCCGGCTCCACGACCGCGACGCGCTCGCCCTCGTACCGCCAGGGGACGGTGACGAACTTGGTGTTGTGCAGGTCGATGTCCTTCATCGAGAGGGCGAAGGAGAGCAGCTTGTCGGCCGAGCCGAGCCCGGGGTCGACGGTCATCGCGTCGGTGGCGGCGTCGGCCAGCGGCAGGAGGGTCGTGGGGTTCATACCGCGCGACTTGATCTTCTTGACCAGGGAGGCGACGAACGCCTGCTGCCTCTTGATCCGCCCTATGTCGGAGCCGTCACCGATGCCGTGGCGCAGCCGTACGTAGTCGAGGGCGCGTTGGCCCGAGACCGTCTGCGGGCCCTTCTCGAAGACGAGGGTGCCCCGGGTCGCGCGCTTGGGGTTCAGGTCGCGCTGGTAGACGTCGTTCGGCAGGCACACCGGCACTCCCCCGACCGCGGAGGTCAGCGCAGAGAACCCCGCGAAGTCGATGACGACGGTGTGGTCGACGCGCAGCCCGGTCAGGTGCTCGACGGTGTTCTGGGTGCACGCCGGGTTGCCCTCGACGGTCTCGCCCACCGAGAACGCCCCGTTGAACTGGCTGTGCCGGCGGGGGGCGGTCCAACTGCCGTCGGGCTTCCGGCAGGACGGGATGTCCACCATGGCGTCACGGGGAACGGACACGGCCACAGCGTGTTCACGGTCCGCGTACACGTGCAGGAGGAGCACGGTGTCGGAGCGGCCGACCTCGCCGGTGGCTCCGCCCAGTCCCTTGTTCTTGCCCGACCGGGTGTCCGAGCCGATGACGAGGACGTTCTGCCCGCCGGCGGAACCGGGGGGCCGGTCACCGGAGACGCCGTCGGCGCTGAACGTGTCGATGTTGCCGGTCAGTTTCAGATACCCCCAGCCGATCCCGGCGACCAGCAGGACGAGGAAGGACAGTGCGGACACCGCCGTCCGCCGGAGACGGCTCCCCCTCCTCCCCGCCCCTGTCGCTCTGTTCCTGCTTGCCATGGGCCACCCCGTTCGTACGGCTGCCGCGCGGGCCCGCCTCCCGGCGGCACCCGTACGGTCGTGCAGTTGTGCGGTTTTCCGGTCGTGATGTGCGGTGGCTTCGTACGCCTCCGGACCTGACCATCGTCAGTCGGATCCCCTCTCCCCACAGCGCCACCGGAAACATTGACCGGAAGACACCGGGAGGTGGCGGGGTGCGGGGCGTCTTCCCCGCCCGGCACGCGGTGAATCGGGCCGGACGCCGCCCGCGCCCTGGGCAAATCCCGGCGTTTCCTGAAGAGTGAGGGGACAGCCGCCGTCCGTTCCGGGCGGCGGCCGGACCGCGACCGGCTGGAACACGCGGATGGCGGTCGGTGAACCACTGGATCATTGGAGGAAGTTCATGGGTGTGACCCTGGCCAAGGGCGGCAACGTCTCCTTGTCGAAGGAGGCGCCCGGCCTGACCGCGGTGACGGTCGGCCTGGGCTGGGACGTACGCACGACGACCGGGGCCGACTACGACCTCGACGCCAGTGCGCTGCTGTGCGCGGATCACGGAAAGGTGGTCTCCGACCTGCACTTCGTCTTCTACAACAACCTCAACAGCCCTGACGGCTCCGTCCAGCACACCGGGGACAACCTGACGGGCGAGGGCGACGGCGACGACGAGTCCATCAACGTGGATCTGTCGGCGGTCCCCGCCGACGTCGCGAAGATAGTCTTCCCGGTCTCCATCCATGACGCGCAGAGCCGGCAGCAGAGTTTCGGCCAGGTGCGCAACGCGTTCATCCGCGTCGTGAACCAGGCCAACGGTGTGGAGCTCGCCCGGTACGACCTCAGCGAGGACGCTTCGACGGAGACCGCGATGGTGTTCGGCGAGCTGTACCGGCACGGCAGCGAGTGGAAGTTCCGCGCGGTCGGCCAGGGGTACGCCTCCGGTCTGGCCGGCATCGCGAAGGACTACGGCGTAAACGTCTGAGGGCGACCGCCCGCCGGCCCGGCCCCGCGTCAGCGGTGGCCGGGCCGGCTCCCTCCGGGCGGCCGTCAATCGGAGTGCGCCGGCTCCCCCGCGCGCCCGGTACGGCTGATGACGCCCGGCCACCACGCCCTGGGCCCGATGTCCACGACCAGTGCGGGCGCCAGCAGCGACCGGACCACCAGCGTGTCCAGCAGGACACCGAAGGCCACGATGAAGGCGATCTGCGCCAGGAACGCGAGCGGGATCACGATCAGCGCGGCGAAGGTGGCCGCCAGCACCACGCCCGCCGACGTGATGACGCCGCCGGTGCTCACCAGCCCCCTCAGCATGCCCTCACGCGCCCCGTGCTCCAGCGCCTCCTCGCGGACCCGTGACATCAGGAAGATGTTGTAGTCGACGCCGAGGGCCACCAGGAACACGAATCCGTACAGGGGCACCGAGGCGTCCGTACCGCTGAAGCCGAAGGCGTGCTCGAAGACCAGGGCCGAGACCCCCAGGGTCGCCAGGAAGTTGAGGCCGACGGTGGCCACCAGCAGCACCGGCACCAGGACCGACCGCAGCAGGCCCATCAGAATCAGCAGGATGATGACGAGCACCACCGGAACGATGATGTTCCGGTCGCGCTCGGCGGTGCGCTGGGTGTCGTACTGCTGGGCCGTGTAGCCGCCGACGAGCGCGTCCGCGCCGGGGACGGCGTGGACGGCGGTACGCAACCGCTTCACGGTCTCCGTCGCCCCGTCGCTGTCCGCCGCGTCCTTCAGGGTGACGTCGACGCGGACCCGGCCGTCGACCACGAGCGGCTTGCCCCCGCCTGGCCGGCCCGAAGCCGTGACGGGCGCGGCGGAGGCCACACCGGGTGTCGCCTCGGCGGCCTCGGTGACCTCGTCGGCCCGGTCGGCCTCGGCG
This sequence comes from Streptomyces sp. SID9727, assembly GCF_010550605.1. Taxonomy (GTDB): domain Bacteria; phylum Actinomycetota; class Actinomycetes; order Streptomycetales; family Streptomycetaceae; genus Streptomyces. The sequence goes on along the minus strand of NZ_JAAGNI010000373.1, from coordinate 4,129 downwards.
ATGACGACGGCAGGATTACCGGAGCCGCCCGGGAAGTGCTTGCTCAGCGTGGCCTGGGCGGAGACGGAGGGAGCGTCGTTCACGAAGGTCTCGTCCAGCGGAACGCCGTGGGACTCAAGGGTGGGGGCGAACGCGGCGCAGGCGACCAGGAGGACCGCGCAGGAGAGCCACACCTTGCGCGGGGCCCCGTCGACGCGCGCGGCGACCCGGCGCCAGATCCCGTGCCCGCCGGCGGCCTCGTCCACGGGGCGCGGCTTGGCGGGCCAGTACGCCGCCCGGCCGCACAGGACGAGCACGGCGGGCAGGAAGGTCATCGTGCTCAGCACCGCGCAGACGATGCCGATCGCGCCGACGGGCCCCAGGGCACGGTTGTTCGTCAGGTCGCTGAGCAGCAGTGCGAGCAGCCCGAGTGCCACCGTGGCGGCGCTCGCGACAATGGCGCCGAAGGAACGGCGGAGCGCGGCCAGGGCGGCTGCCGTCCGGTCGCCGTGGAGTGCCAGTTCCTCCCGGAAGCGCGCGGTCAGCAGGAGCGCGTAGTCGGTGGCCGCACCGATCACGAGGATGGACAGGATGCCCTGGACCTGGCCGTCCACGCGGACGGCGTCGTGGTCCGCCAGGACGTAGACGATGGCGCAGGCCAGCGCGAGGGCGAAGACGGCGCTGATGATGATCAGGAAGGGCAGCAGCACACTGCGGTAGACCAGCAGCAGGATCACCAGGACGGCGGCGAGCGCCACCCCGAGCAGGAGCCCGTCGATACCGGCGAACGCGTCCTTGAGGTCGGCCTGCGTGGCCGCGGGTCCGGCGATCCCGGCGGTCGTGCCCGCCACCGCACCGGCGGCGTCGCGCACCCGGTCCAGGACGGCGGGGAGCTCGTCCCCGAGGTCGGAGCGCAGTTGCACGACGCCCGACAGGGCCTCGCCGTCCTCGGACGGCAGCGCGGGCGACGGTGTGCCGACCACGCCCGGCTTCCCGGACAAGGAGGCCAGCGCACGGGTCGCCGACGCGCGGGCGCTGTCCGGGAGTGCCCCGTCGTCGCCGGTCCAGACGACGATGGCGGGCACGGTCCCGGACCGCTGGAACGCCTTCTGCTCGTCCGCGACCCGGGTCGACTCGGCGCTGCGCGGCAGGAACGCCGCCCGGTCGTTGGTCGCCACCTCGCCGAGCTTTCCGGCGTACGGGCCGAGTGCCCCGCCGATTCCGAGCCAGACGACCAGCAGGGCTACGGGGACGAGCCAGCGGACTACGCGGTACCTCGGTGGGGGCTTCATCGTTTCCTCAGGGATCGGCACATGACACACATGACCCGTAGTCTCTCGTTCATTCATTATCTCAATGATCGAGAGATATTACTGTAGAGGTATGCGCACCGCAGACGACACCCCGGGAAGAGACATGGACGACGGGCCCACGGGCCTCCAGTCGTTCGCTGTACTGCTGCGCCGGATGAACGGCGAGTTCAACCGCATCGCACATGAATTCGCCCAGGCCCAGGGTCTGCACCCGACGGATGTGCAGGCCCTCGTCGCCATCCTCGACGCGGACCGCGGCGGGGGCGACCGCGCCATGACACCGGGGCGGCTTCGGGCACAGCTGGATCTCACCTCAGGGGCGGTGACCGCGTGTCTGGACCGGCTGGAACGCGCGGGACACATCCGGCGGGTGAGGGACAGCAGCGACCGGCGCGTGGTGCACGTGCACTACGCGGCCGCCGCGAAACATGTGGCCCGTGACTTCTTCAAGCCGCTGGCGGCCGGCACGGACGCGGCACGCAGGCAGTTCGCCGAGGATGAGCTGCGTGTCGTGATCCGCTTCCTGGAGGCGATGAACGAGGAGCTGGCCCAGCTCCGCCGCGCCGGACCGCGCGCCTAGGGCGTGTTTCGAAAGTCCCGCCTGTCCGGCGACGCCTGGCACGCACGCTCGCCGCGTTGTCGGGATCACCCCGATACAACCAGTATCGGGGCGACCCTCCGCCTTGCGATCGCACGCACCAGACGCCGCCGGACCCGCCCTACGGGCGGACGGCGCTACTTTCGAAACACGCCCTAGTGCCGGTGCCCGCGGTCACTCCGCGGTCGCCTCCGGCCGCGCGAGGTCACGGACCGGGCAGCCGCGCACGCCAGGGGTGGGAAACGTTCCCAAGGCCGCCACTTCGTATCCCCCGGGGTAGCCCTTGATCTCAGGATTCTGACGCGCGTAATGCGGCGTGGTACGCGGCGGCAGCAGGCGTACGGCGCGTGCGCGCAGTCGCAGCGCGCCCCGGGTGAGGCTCCGGGCCGCGGGTGCCGGACGCTTGTAGCGGAAGGCGCGCAGCAGCGAGTCGTCCAGGAGCGCGAGACTGGCGCCGCGTACCAGCGGCGCGAGGGGGCGGGGGTACCAGGAGGCCATCAGGTCCAGCGTGGCATCGGAGACCGAGCGCGCGCCCGCGTCCCAGCCGAAGTGGGCGTCCTCGTAGGTGTCGAGGCTGTGCTCGAAGTCCTCGTACGTCTGCGGCAGATCCTTGATCCCCATGCGGGCGCCGAGCGTCCTGTAGTAAACGGCGAACGCGCGCAGCTCGTGGTCGCACAGCCGGCGCCAGCCGTAGGCGTCGAGCCACCGCTTCGGGGTGACGACGAAGGTGCACAGGACGTAGCGCATGTCGTCGTTGCTGATGTCGTAGGCGGCGTGCATCCGGTTGATGCGACGGAGGGCGGTGCGCCCCGGATCGCTGTCGAAGCCGTGCTCCACGACGGTGTCCAGGAGCAGTGCGGTGTCGTCGTACCGCTTCTGGGAACGATCCGTCAGCTCGGCCGTGTCAGCGAGGAGTCGGCCTATGCCGGGGACGGCATAGGTGCGGTAGAGGGCGAGTTCGAGGGCGCGGGTGATGTCCCAGGGGAACTCGTAGCTGACGGTGATCCGGTAGATCTCCAGGAAGTCCCGCTCCGGATCGAGGCGTTGGATCTCCTTCAGCCGGTCGTAGCGCTTCACCGCACCGTCCCCCTTGTCCAGGTCGAGTGTCCCAGCCTACGTCCGGGGGCAAGACGGTGAGTACGCGTCGACGCACGGGTGTCGACGTGTTGACGCACTGACGGAAGGCGGGATCCCCATGACCGCGATATTCGGCGTCCTGCGCAGAGCCGTGACCACGGGCCGCAGGGCCGGCCGCCCCGCGCCGGCCCCCACGGCGGCCGGGCGCAGGCAGCACAACCTCTTCGAGGCGGCGGCCGTGTTCGTCGCGGCGTCGGCCGAGGACGACGAGGAACGGATGGACGAGGCGAGCGGCTGGGTGTCGCCGGAGCAGCTCTCCTTCGGCGTCAGCGAGCTGGCCTGCCGGGCGGTGATCGCCCTGGCCCGTGAACGGAACGAATCGCCGCAGGTGGTGGCACGGGAACTGCTCGGACTGTCCGACGCCTGAGCCGGGCCGGGCGGAGGGACGCTCCCGTGGGACATCCGTGCTCGTCAGGGCCTCGACGGCAGGGTTACCCACTGGTTAGGGTGCGCCGACGGAAACCCTGACGGACGAGGAGAACGCAGTGACCGGGACGGACGACGCAGTCGCCGACGACGACGCGCTCTATGTGCTGACCGCGGTCCTGCTGACGCCCGCGCAGTTCCCGAGCGTCCTCGGGGACGACTATCCGGCGGCGTGCGCGGCGCTGGGCCTGGAGCCGTACGCCGAGGGGTACGGGCTGGTCCTGGGCCAGGACTCCGGCGGCGCCCGGTGGACCGTCGTCGTGGACGACGTGTCCCTGGTGGCGGTGGCGATCGCGTCGTGGGACTGCGGCATGGAGTACGACCTGTCGCCGGACGACGGCTCGGTGGTCTGCGCGCTCCCCGGCTGGCCGCTCGCCGTGGCCGTCGCCGCGCCCGGGGTGCCGGACCCGCACGACCCGGACCCCGACCCGGCGGCGGACGGGGAGGATCCGGCTCCCCTGTCCCCTCCCGACACCGATGCGTGGGGGCCGGCCCAGCGCCGCCTGGGCGCGGACGCCATCGCCTCCCAGTGGGCCGCCTGGCGCGAACAACTGGACGACCCGACGGGCTCCGCCCCGGAGAGCGGGGAGCCCGGAGCGGCCGCGGAGGGGAACGACGCGGGGTCCGCGGGAGGGACCACGGCCCCCGGCACCGAAGCGGAGGGCGCCGGCACCGC
>NZ_JAAGNI010000362.1 GCF_010550605.1 Streptomyces sp. SID9727 | reverse complement strand
CCGCGGCCGTTCGCCGCGGGGCCCGTCCGTCACCCCGGGGCGGCCCGCGTCACCGGGCGATCGGCGCGGCCCCCGTGGCGGCCACGGACAGGTCCCACAGCCGCGCCGCCGCGTCCGGATCGACGGCGTACGCGCGCACGCCGCCGCCCTCGGGCGATGCGGGGTCGAAGAGGCCGGTGACCTCGCAGTCCTCCAGGTAGAGACCGCCCCGGCCGGCCAGGAGCGGGGACGTGGCCGCCCACAGGCCGGTGGCGGCGCCCTGGGACGGGTTCTTGAAGCCCTCGCCGATCACCCTGCCGTCCTCGTCCACCCATCCGCGCTCGACCTGCTCCTGGAGCGTCATGTCGCGCTGCAACCCGGTGATGATCGCCCCGGGGTGGAGCGCGAAGGCCCGCACGCCGTCGCCCCGGCCGAGCGCGTCGAGGTGCACGGCGAAGAGCACGTTGGCGGTCTTGGCCTGGCCGTACGCCTGCCACTTGTCGTAGCCCGTGCGGAAGTGCGGATCGTGCCACCGGATGTCCGTGATGTCGTGCCCGGCGGAGCTGTAGACCACGACCCGCGCCCCGTCACGGGCGGCGAGGAGCGGATACAGCTCGCAGGTGAGGGCGAAGTGCCCGAAGTGGTTCGCGGCGAACTGGCTCTCCCACCCGGGCCCGACGTGCCGCTCCGGGGTGGCCATGACCCCGGCGGTGGCGAAGAGCAGGTCGATCGTGGTCAGCCTCTCGCGGATGTGCGCCGCCGCCGCCCGTACGGTCCCGAGGTCGCACAGGTCCAGGGCGACGACCTCGACGTCGCCGCCCACCCCGTCGAGCGCGGCGCGGGCGGCATCGGGCCGCCGCGCGGGCACGATCACCCGCGCCCCGGCGGCGACGAGCGCGCGGGTCGTTTCGAGCCCGAGCCCGGAGTAACCCCCGGTCACGACGGCGGTCCGGCCGGAGAGGTCGAGCCCGGCGGTGACGTCCTGGGCGGTGCTGGCGGCGGAGAAGGGCGAGCCGAGCGGCTTCTGTTCGGTGTGGGTCATGACGACGAAGCTACGATCTAGACCTCGCTCTAGATCAAGTCCTACGCTCCACCTCATGACCACCATCACCGACACGCTGAGCATCGGCGAGGTGTCCGACCGCACCGGCCTCAGCGTCCACGCCCTCCGCTTCTACGAGCGCGAGGGCCTGCTCGTGGGCCCGGTGGACCGCACCTCCGGCGGCCGGCGCCGCTACAGCGCGCTGGATGTCGACTGGCTCCTGATCTGCGTGAAGCTGCGCGAATCCGGCATGCCCCTGGCCGAGCTGAAGCGGTTCGCCGGACTCGTACGCGAGGGCCCGGGCAACGAGGCCGAGCGCCTCCACCTGCTCGACACCCACCGCCGACGCGTCGACGCCCAGATCGCCGCCCTGGAGGAGTGCCGCTCGGTCATCACCTGGAAGGTCGGCGTCTACGCGGACCACCTGGCCAGGGGCGAGGCGAACGGCCTCTGGGACCCGACGACTTGAGCGCGTCGAAAGCCGGAGGCAACGGCCTGTCGGAAGCCCGCCGTCAGCCCAGGCCCGCCAGGTCCTCGGCGCTCAGCCGCAGGTCGCCCGCCGCGATGTTCTCCTCCAGGTGGGCGAGCGAACCGGTGCCGGGGATGAGCAGGACGTGGGGCGACCGGGCCAGCAGCCAGGCGAGCGCCACCTGCGGGACGGTGGCACCGTGCCGGTCGGCGACGGCCCTGAGCCGTTCGGCGGTCAGGGGCTGGAAGCCGCCGACGGGGTAGAACGGCACGTACGCGACGCCGTCCGCGGCGCAGGCGTCGACCAGGGCGTCGTCGTCGCGGCGCGCGATGTTGTACGCGTTCTGCACACAGGCGATCGGCGCCAGACCGCGCGCCCGCGTGTACTGGTCCAGCGACACGTTGGAGACGCCGATGTGCCGGATCAGGCCCTCCTCGCGCAGGGCCAGCAGCGTCTTCAGGGGTCCGTCGAGCGGGGCGTCCTCATGGCCCCGGTCGCCCAGGCGCAGGTTCACCACGTCGAGCCGGTCCAGGCCGAGCGACGTGAGGTTCGCCTCGACCCCGCGTCGCAGGCCGTCCGGTGTGAGACCGCGCTGTTCGGTGGCCGGCAGCGCGATGTCGGGGCCCTCGACCAGCGCCCCGACCTTGGTGACGATCACCAGGTCGTCCGGGTAGGGGTGCAGAGCGGCCCGGATCAGTTCATTCGCCGAAACACCGTCGCGGGCGTAGTAGTTCGAGGTGTCGATGTGATTGACCCCCAGCTCCACCGCCCGCCGCAGGACGGCGAGGGCCGCGTCCCGGTCGGGCCGCTCGCCCCGGGGCCACCCCGTCAGCTTCATCGCACCGTAGCCGACCCGGGCGACGCCCAAGTCCCCGCCCAAGGCCCATCGTTCGGATCTCATGCCCCCAACGTAAGGCACCCGGGACCACCACACCCACTGCCACGAGACGCGGCCCGCACGCTCAGGCCCGCCCTCCGGCGCACCGTGCGGCGCACGGCACCGACGACGGCCGCGCGTTCCCGCTCCCGCCCGTCCAGCCGCAACGGCGGGTTCGGCTCGTTCTCGTCGCTCATGCGGTCGTTCACCCCCTGCCACGGTCCATCGGGGCCCGGCGGACCGCGTCCGGCTCAGACCGAGCGCAGGCAGAAGGGGTGCCCGGCCGGGCTGGCGTAGACGCGGCTGCCGGTGCGGGTTTCCGCGGTGACCTCGTCGGTGGGCCGCAGTCGGGTGGCGCCGGCGTCGGTGGCCGTGCGGTCGGCGGTTGCGAGTGCGTCGACGCCGAAGTCGAGGTGCATCTGCTGGGAGGTGCCGTCAGGCCAGTTCGGTGCGGTGTGTCCGGGAGCGGACTGAACGACGATCACCGGGAGGCCGGGGGCCTGGATGAAGTGGTGGGTCGGCGTGCGGGTGAGGGAACCGCCGAGCAGCCGGTGCCAGAAGGAGCTCTCCTTCTCGATGTCGGCGGCATCGATGATCACGGAGGTCAGGGTGATGGGCATGAGGGTGTCCTGTTCGCACGGTCGGGGGTTGGTCAGACGGTCGGGATGATGCCGCCTCGGTGCGCTGAGGCAGTCGACTGGCGATCGAGGAGACGTGCACGACGACGCCGGAGCCCCGCTCGACCATTCCCGGCACCAGAGCACGGTCCAGGCGCACGGCGCTGAGGAGGTTCGTCTCCAGGTCCGCCTGCCATGACTCGTCCGACCGGCTCAGGGTCGGCGCCGGGGCGCTCGCGGCGCCCGCGTTGTTGACGAGCACGTCCACACCGCCCACCTGCTCGACGACTCGGCGGCCGAGGTCGGCCACGCCCTGTCGCGTGGAGAGGTCCGCCGCGAGGAAGGTGGCACCGCTGTCCTCTTCGGGCCGGCCGCGGGACGCCGTCAGTACGATCGCGCCCGCGGCGACGAAGCGGCGCACGGTCGCCGCGCCCAGGCCCCGGCTGCCACCGGTGACCAGCACCCGCAGGCCGGCCAGGCCCTCTTCGGTGTTCGGCATGGCACGTCTCCTCCGTAAGATGAACCTGACTCCGGAAACGGTACACGTAAACGGAACCGGACTCACCTTATGGAGGAGACGTCCCATGCCGCCCCCGCGCCCCCTGCGCGCTGACGCGCGACGCAATCGCGAGGCACTGCTGTCCGCGGCCCGCCAGGCGTTCCTCGGCGGCGACAGCGACGCGCACGTCGAGGACATCGCCCGCAGCGCCGGCGTCGCCGTCGGAACGCTGTACCGCCACTTCGAAACCCGCGAAGCGCTGATCGAGGAGGTCTACCGCACAGAGGTCGACGACCTGTGCGCCGCGCCCGGTGTCCTGCTGAACGAGCACCCGCCCGAGGAGGCGCTGCGGCGCTTCCTCCTGCTGCTCGTGGACCACGCGGCGGTGGGCAAGGGAATGTCCGGTGTGCTGGAGAGCATCATGGCGACGGACTCACCGGTCTTCGACGACGCACGCACCCGTATGGCGGGCGCCCTCACCCTGCTGCTCGACGCCGGCAGCGCGGCCGGCACCGTCCGCGACGACGTCACGGGCTCCACCCTGCTGCGCGCCCTGGGCGGCATCTGCGGAATGCGCGCCACCGAGGGCTGGCTGGCCGAGGCCCGGCAGATCACCGCCCTCCTCTTCGACGGCCTGCGAACCCGCATCCCGCAGTCGTCCTGACCAGGCGCCCGTCGCGGGCCGCCGGGCGCGCCTGCGCAACGCGGAAGGGGGCCCGCCCGAGCACGGCCCGCGCTACGAGCGCGCCCCCGGCGCATCCGCGCCGGCCGTCCCCGTCGTAGGCGAACTCCGGAACGACAGCAGCAGGGCCAGCGCGCAGCCGCAGGTGATCGCCCAGTCGGCCAGGTTCATCACGCTGAAGTCCCGGACGGCGATGAAGTCGACCACCGCGCCCTGGAAGTCGCCGGGGGCACGGAAGAGGCGGTCGGTGAGGTTGCCGAGGGCGCCGCCGAGGAGCAGGCCCAGGGCGATCGCCCACGGGGTGCTCGCCAGGCGGCGCGAGTAGCGGATCACGACGACGACCACGGCCGTGGCGACCAGGGTGAAGACGATCGTCGTCGCCTCGCCCATCCCGAACGCGGCGCCGGGGTTGCGCTGCACCCGCAGGACGAGCCAGTCCCCGAGGACGGACACGGTCGTACGGCCTTCGAGCTTCGCGACCACCGCCAGCTTGGTCCCGAGGTCGACGGCGTACGCGAGGGCCGCGACCGCCCACAGCAGGTAGGCGCGCCTCCGCACACCCGTGTCGCTCGTCGTCGTCTCCGGCATGCTCGCCCTCCTGGCGCTCGTCGCACCGCGAACGGCGCGCTTCCCGCAAGGAACGTATCCCGCTCAAGGGCTTCCCGTCACCGCCCGCTCCCGCAGCTCCCGGCGGAGGATCTTCCCCGAGGCCGCCCGGGGCACCGTCCCGATGAACTCGACCTCGCGCACCTTCTTGTACGGCGCCACCCGCTCCGCCACCCACCCCATCAGGCCCTCCGCCGTCACCGCCGCCCCCGGCGCGCGCACCACGTAGGCCTTCGGGATCTCGTTGCCGTCGGGGTCCCGGACGCCGATCACCGCCGCGTCCGACACGTCCTCGTGGCCGAGCAGCAGCGCCTCCAGCTCCGCGGGCGCGACCTGGTAGCCCTTGTACTTGATGAGCTCCTTCACGCGGTCGACCACGAAGAGCCAGCCCTCCTCGTCGACCCGGCCGACGTCACCGGTGTGCACCCAGCCCTCGGGGTCGATCATCGCGGCGGTGGCGTCGGGGCGGCCCAGGTAGCCCTTCATGACCTGGGGGCCCCGGATCAGGATCTCCCCGGGCTCGCCCTCCGGGGCGTCGAGCGCGGGGTCGTCCAGGGACACGATCCGCATCTCGGTGCTCGGGAGCAGGATGCCGACCGCGCCCGGCGGCGGGTTCTCGGCGGCGAGCGGGACGACGTGCGTGCCCGGGGAGAGTTCCGTCATGCCGTACGCCTGGCGGACCGGTGGCAGCCCCAGGCGGCGGGAGCACGCGGCGGCCAGGTCGGCGTCGAGCGGGGCGGCGGCGCTGACGATGTACTCCAGCGAGGACAGGTCGTAGCGGTCGACCACCGGGTGCTTCGCGAGGGCCAGGACGATCGGCGGGGCCACGTACAGGCCGTTGATGCGGTGCGTCTCGATCGCCGCCAGGAATTGCGCGAGGTCGAAGCGCGGGAGGACGACGACCGTGGCGCCCAGGCGCAGCGGGGCGTTCATCAGGGCCGTCAGGCCGTAGATGTGGAAGAAGGGGAGGACCGCCAGAATGCGGTGGCCCTCCCCCAGCGGCACGAACGGGCTCAGCTGTTCCAGGTTCGTCGCCATCGAGCGGTGCGTCAGCATGACGCCCTTCGGGGCGCCCGTCGTGCCCGAGGAGTACGGGAGGGCCGCGACGTCCTGCGCCGGGTCCACGGCCACCATCGGTTCCGGGGCGGTCGTGGTGAGCATGTCCAGGAGCGAGGCGTGCCCCTCCGCGTGGTCGCAGACGAACACCTCCTCGATGCCGCCCACGAGTTCGGCGGCCCGGCGCGCGACCGCGAGCAGCGGGGACACCGTGACGATCCAGCGCGCGGAGCAGTCGCGGAGCTGCTTCGCGAACTCCTCCGCCGTCGCCAGCGGGTGCACCGTCGTGACCGTGGCGCCCGCCCGGGTCGCGGCGTGGAAGACGGCCGGGTACGCGATGGTGTTCGGGCTGTGCAGGGCGAGCACGTCGCCCTTGACCAGGCCGGCGGCGGCGAGACCGGCGGCGATCCTGCGGTGGAACGCGTCGAGCTGCGCGTAGGTGAGGCGGCTGCTCTCGTTCGTCCCGTCGATCAGGGCGACGGTCTCCCCGAACCGCTCGGCGGCGTGCCCGAGCACCGCGTCGTGGATGGCGGTGTCGAGCGGCTGGACGTCGGGGTAATCGCTGCGGAACACGTGCGCCATGTCGGTCCCTTCGATACGGGGGAGGTGGCCTCTCGCGTACGTACGACTGTGGCGCCCCTCAGTACGACTTGGGGAGACCCAGGCTCTGGTGGGATACGTAGTTGAGGATCATTTCCCGGCTGACCGGGGCGATCCGCGCCACCCGTGCCCCCGTGATCAGCGAAGCGAGCCCGTACTCACGCGTCAGCCCGTTGCCGCCCAGCGTGTGCACCGCCTGGTCCACCGCCTTCACGCACGCCTCGCCCGCCGCGTACTTCGCCATGTTCGCCGCCTCGCCCGCGCCGGCGTCGTCGCCCGCGTCGTACAGCCGGGCGGCCTTCTGCATCATCAGGCGGGCCAGTTCGAGCTCGATGTGGGCCTGGGCCAGCGGGTGGGCGATGGCCTGGTGGGCGCCGATGGGCTCCTTCCAGACCTGGCGGGTCTTCGCGTACTCGACTGCCCGGCCCAGCGCGTAACGCCCCATCCCGATGCCGAAGGCCGCGGTCATGATGCGTTCGGGGTTCAGCCCGGCGAAGAGCTGGAGCAGCCCCGCGTCCTCATCCCCCACCAGCGCATCCGCCGGCAGCCGCACGTCGTCCAGGACCAGTTCGAACTGCTTCTCCGGGGCGTGGACCTCCATGTCGATCCGCGACCGCTGGAAGCCGGGCGTCTCGCGCGGGACGATGAACAGGCAGGCCTTGAGCCTGCCGGTCCTCGCGTCCTCCGTGCGGCCGACGATGAGCGTGGCGTCCGCGATGTCGACGCCGGAGACGAAGACCTTGCGGCCGGTGAGCAGCCAGTCCCCGCCGTCCCGGCGCGCCGTGGTCGTGATGCGGTGCGAGTTGGAGCCGGCGTCCGGCTCGGTGATGCCGAACGCCATGGTGAGGGAGCCGTCGGCGAGGCCCGGGAGCCACTGCCGCTTCTGCTCCTCCGTGCCGAAGCGGGCGATCACCGTGCCGCAGATCGCGGGCGACACGATCATCATCAGGAGCGGCGAGCCGGAGGCGCCCAACTCCTCCAGGACAATGGACAGTTCCGCCATTCCGGCGCCACCGCCCCCGTACTCCTCGGGGAGGTTCACGCCGAGGAAGCCCGCCTTCGCGGCCTCCGCCCACAGCTCGCGGGGGTGGCCGCCCTCGCTGACGAGGGACTGCATGTACGCGCGGCCGTAGCGCTTCCCGAGGGCGGCGACGGCCGCGCGCAGGGCCTGGTGCTCTTCGGTTTCGAGGACGGTGCTCGTGCTCATGCGGGCTGCTCCTCAGCGGGGTCGGTGACTACGGCGAGCAGGGCGCCGACCTCCACCTGGAGGCCGGGCGCGGCGTGCAGGGCGGTGAGGGTGCCGGAGGCGGGGGCGAGGACGCGGTGCTCCATCTTCATCGCCTCCAGCCAGATCAGCGGCTGCCCGGCGACCACGGCGGCCCCCTCCGCGAGGCCGTCCGCGAGGCGGACCACCGTGCCGGGCATGGGGGCGAGCAGGGAGCCGGGCTCGGTGCGGCCGGCCGGGTCCGTGAAGCGGGGCAGGGCGGTGAAGGTGTACGCGCCGGAGGCGGTGTCCACGTACGCCTTGGTGTCGTGGACGGTCACGTGGAAGGTCCGCGTCACCCCGTCGGTCTCCAGCGTGACGCGGGCCCGGCCCGCCGACACGACGCGGACGCCGTCGGCTCCGCCGACGGTCAGCCCTTCCCGGGTCGGACGGTACGTGATCTCGTGGCCGGCCCCGTCCGGTTCGCTGCGGTAGCGCCGGAGCTGGGGCTGCGAGGGGAGGTTGCGCCAGGCGCCGAAGCGGGTGAAGCCGCCCCGGGTGGTGGAGGTGGCGTTGCGGGCCGCCTCGGCGACGGCGGCCGCGGTGGCGGCGAGCCGGACGGACGCCTCGTCCGCCGGAGCCGTCAGGGCCCCCAGGTGGCGCTCGTAGAACCCGGTGTCCAGCCGCCCGCCCAGGAAGTCCGGGTGCCGCAGCGACCGGACGAGCAGGTCCCGGTTGGTCACCGGCCCGTGGATGCGCGCCCGCTCCAGCGCGCGGGCGAGCAACCGGACCGCCTCGGTCCGGGTCGGCGCCCGGGCGATCACCTTGGCGATCATCGGGTCGTAGTGCACGCCGATCGTGTCGCCGCCGGTGTACCCGGTGTCGAGGCGCACCCCCGGCTCCTCCGGCACGTCGAGCGAGAGCAGTGCTCCGGTCTGCGGCTGCCAGTCTCGCGACGGATCCTCCGCGTACAACCGGGCCTCCACGGCGTGCCCGGCCGGGGACGGGGGCCCGTCGGCGGGCAGCGGCTCGCCCTCCGCGATCCGGAGCTGGAGCGCGACGAGGTCGAGCCCGAACACCTCCTCGGTCACCGGGTGTTCCACCTGGAGGCGCGTGTTCATCTCCAGGAAGTACGGCCGCCCGTCCTCGGCGACCAGGAACTCCACGGTCCCGGCCCCCCGGTACCCCACGGCCCGGGCGGCGGCCACCGCGGCCTCGTGCAGGCGCCCCCGCAGCTCGTCCGGCAGGCCCGGCGCCGGCGCCTCCTCGATGACCTTCTGGTGGCGGCGCTGGAGCGAGCAGTCCCGGGTCCCCAGCGCCCACACCCCGTCGTGCTCGTCCGCCATCACCTGGACCTCGACGTGCCGGCCGCGCTCCACGTACGGCTCGGCGAACACCTCGCCGTCCCCGAACGCGGACAGCGCCTCGGCCCCGGCGGCCGTCAGCTCGCCGGGCAGATCGACCAGTTCCCGGACGATCCGCATGCCGCGTCCGCCGCCGCCGGCCGCCGCCTTCAGCAGCAGCGGCAGGTCCTCGGCGGTCGCGGCGGCCGGGTCCACCGGCGCGAGCAGCGGCACCCCGGCGGCGGCCATCAGCTCCTTGGCACGGGTCTTCGACGCCATCAGCTCGATCGCCTTGACCGGCGGCCCGATCCACCGCAGCCCGGCGTCCTGCACGGCGGCGGCGAAGTCCGCGTTCTCGGAGAGGAACCCGTAGCCGGGATGCACGGCGTCCGCCCCGGCCGCGAGCGCGGCGGCCACCACGAGATCGCCGCGCAGATACGTATCGGCGGGGGCCGCGCCCGGCAGCCGCACGGCGGTGTCGGCCTCCCGGACGTGCAGGGCGCCGGCGTCCGCGTCCGCGTACACGGCGACGGTGGCGATGCCGAGGGCCCGGCAGGTCCGGAAGATCCGGCAGGCGATCTCGCCCCGGTTGGCGACGAGCAGGCTGGTGATCACTTCACTCCTCACATCCGGAAGACGCCGAAGCCGCCCCGGGCGCCCTCGACCGGTGCGGTGTGGATGGCGGACAGGCACAGGCCGAGCACGGTCCGGGTGTCGCGCGGGTCGATCACCCCGTCGTCGTACAACCGCCCGGACAGGAACATCGGCAGGGACTCGGACTCGATCTGCTGCTCGACCATCGCGCGCAGGGCGGCGTCCGCCTCGTCGTCGTACGGACGGCCCTTCGCGGCGGCCGAGGCGCGCGCGACGATGGAGAGCACCCCGGCCAGCTGCTGCGGGCCCATGACGGCGGACTTGCTGCCCGGCCAGGCGAAGAGGAAGCGCGGGTCGTAGGCCCGGCCGCACATCCCGTAGTGCCCGGCGCCGTACGAGGCGCCCATCAGGACCGACAGGTGCGGGACCTTCGAGTTCGAGACGGCGTTGATCATCATCGCGCCGTGCTTGATGATGCCGCCCTGCTCGTACTCCTTGCCGACCATGTAGCCGGTGGTGTTGTGGAGGAAGAGCAGCGGGACGTCGCGCTGGTTGGCGAGTTGGATGAACTGCGCGGCCTTCTGCGACTCCTCGCTGAAGAGGACGCCCTGCGCGTTGGCGAGGATGCCGACCGGGTAGCCGTGCAGCGCCGCCCATCCCGTGACCAGGCTCGTGCCGTACAGCGGTTTGAACGCGTCGAAGTCCGAGCCGTCGACCAGCCGGGCGATCACCTCGCGCGGGTCGAACGGCACCTTCAGGTCGCCGGGCACGATCCCGATCAGCTCGTCCTCGTCGTACTTCGGCGGCTCGGCGGGGCCCGGGTCGGCGTGCGCCTTGCGCCAGTTGAGGCGGGCGACGATGCGGCGGGCCTGGCGCAGGGCGTCGTGCTCGTCCACGGCGAAGTGGTCGGCGAGCCCCGACTTACGGGCGTGCATCGCGGCGCCGCCGAGCGATTCGTCGTCGCTCTCCTCGCCGGTCGCCATCTTGACCAGGGGCGGTCCGCCGAGGAAGACCTTCGAGCGTTCCTGGATCATGACCGTGTGGTCGGACATGCCGGGGACGTACGCGCCTCCGGCCGTCGAGTTGCCGAAGACCACGGCGACGGTCGGGATGCCGGCGGCGGAGAGCCGGGTGAGGTCGCGGAAGAGCGCGCCGCCCGGGATGAATATCTCCTTCTGCGACGGGAGATCGGCGCCCCCGGACTCGACCAGGCTGATGACCGGCAGCCGGTTGGCGAAGGCGATCTCGTTCGCGCGCAGGGCCTTCTTCAGCGTCCACGGATTCGACGCTCCGCCGCGCACGGTCGGGTCGTTGGCGGTGATCAGGCACTCCACGCCCGCCACCACCCCGATCCCGGTCACGAGCGACGCGCCGACCGCGTACTCGCTGCCCCAGGCCGCGAGCGGCGACAGCTCCAGGAACGGCGTGTCCGGGTCGACGAGCAGCTCGACGCGCTCCCGGGCGAGCAGCTTCCCGCGCTTGCGGTGCCGCTCGACGTACTTCTCGCCGCCGCCCTCCAGCGCCTTGGCGTGCGCGGCCTCCAGCTCGGCCAGCTTGTCGAGCATGGCGGCCCGGTTGGCCGCGTAGTCGGGGCTCGCGGTGTCGAGCCCGGTGGGCAGGACGGTCATGCGGGCACCTCCAGAAGGGTCACGGGTATCTCCAGGTGGCGGGCGCGGAGCCACTCCCCCAGCGCCTTGGCCTGCGGGTCGAACCGGTGCTGCGCGGCGACGCCCTCACCCAGCAGCCCGTGCACGGTGAAGTTCAGCGCCCGGAGGTTGGGCAGGACATGGCGTACGACGGTGAGCCCGCCGGTCTCCGGGAGGAGCGCGCGGAAGCGGTCGACGGTCAGCTCGTGCGCCAGCCACCGCCACGCGGGCTCGTCCCGCACCCACACCCCGACGTTGGCGTCCCCGCCCTTGTCCCCGCTCCGGGCCCCGGCGACCCGGCCGAGCGGGACACGGTGGGTGGGCCCGGGCTCCAACGGCGTCGGCAGGGGCGGCTGTTCGACGTCGCGCAGCGCCTGCGTGCGGGCCGGGTGCGCGACGGGCTGCCGCGTCCCGTCGGGCAGTACGGCGAGGTGCTCCACGTCCTCCGCCGGTACGTACCGCGCTTCGAACACCCCGTACGGCGCACCCTTCCCGGGCGGGGCGGTGACATGGAAACCGGGGTAGCTTCCGAGGGCCAGCTCGATCGCCGCGCCGGACAACGCGCGTCCCACGGGCTCCTGTTCGCGGTCCCGGACCACCAGCCGGAGCAGGGCGCTCGCGGTCTCCTCGGTGCCGGCGTCGGCCCGGTCCGTGCGGACCAGCTCCCAGCGGACTTCCCCGGGCCGCCGTCCGGCGCGTGCGAAGGCGTCCGCGAACTGGTCCCGCACGAGCGCCGCCTTGGCCTCGATGTCGAGCCCGGTGAGCACGAAGACGACCTCGTTGCGCCAGCCGCCGAGCCGGGTGAGCCCGGCCTTGAGCGTGGGCGGCGGGGCCTCGCCGCGTACGCCGGTGATCGCGACGCGGTCGGGCCCGTCCTGCGTGAGCCGTACGGTGTCGAGCCGGGCGGTGACGTCGGGCCCCGCGTACCGGGCGCCGCCGGTCTCGTACAGGAGCTGGGCGGTGACCGTGCCGAGGTCGACGACGCCCCCGGTGCCGTCGTGCTTGGTGATCACGGAGCTGCCGTCGGCGTGGATCTCCGCGACCGGGAAGCCGGGGCGGCGGATGTCGTGGTCCCGGAAGAAGGCGTAGTTGCCGCCCGTGGCCTGCGTCCCGCACTCCAGGACGTGCCCGGCGACGACGGCCCCGGCGAGCGCGTCGTGGTCCTCGGGGCCCCAGCCGAAGTGGGCGGCGGCTGGGCCGGTGACGAGGGCGGCGTCCGTCACCCGGCCGGTGACGACGACCTCGGCACCGGCCCGCAGGCACGCCGCGATGCCCGCGCCCCCAAGGTACGCGTTCGCGGTCAGGAAACCGTCCGGTACGGGGATGTTGTCGCCCTCCACATGCGCCACCCGCACCGGCACCCCGGCCTTCTCGGCCAGCTCCCGGATGGCGTCGGCGAGCCCGGCCGGGTTCAGGCCGCCCGCGTTGGCGACGATCCGCACCCCGCGCTCGCGGGCGAGGCCGAGTCCGTCCTCCAGCTGCCGCAGGAACGTGGTGGCGTAGCCGCGCGCCGGGTCCTTGAGGCGGTTGCGGCCGAGGATGAGCATGGTCAGCTCGGCGAGGTAGTCCCCGGTGAGGACGTCGAGCGGGCCGCCGGTGAGCATCTCGCGCAGGGCGTCGAAGCGGTCGCCGTAGAACCCGGAGGCGTTGCCGATGCGAAGGGGGGCCGGGGGTGCGGTCGCGAGGGGCGCGGCTCCGGCGGGAACGGTCCCGGGCCCCGTCATCGCTCCCCCTTCGGCGCCCGCCCCGCCCCCGCGGGCCCCGCGAACGCCTGGGCGATCGACAGCCAGGCGTCCGCGTCCGCCCCCTCCGCGCGCACCGCCAGGTCGTCGCGGTGGGCGCGCTGCGTGACGAGGAGGCAGAAGTCGTGCAGCGGCCCGGTGACCCGCTGGCCGGCGTCCTCGGGGCCGTAGGTGATCAGCTCACCGCCCGGCGCGGTGAGTTCCACCCGGAACTCCCCGGCGGGCGGTTGCTTCCCCCGTACGAAGAAGGCGTAGTCGCGGGCCCGGACCCCGATGCGGGCCACGTGCCGCAGCC
Organism: Streptomyces sp. SID9727; assembly: GCF_010550605.1. GTDB lineage: Bacteria > Actinomycetota > Actinomycetes > Streptomycetales > Streptomycetaceae > Streptomyces. Next base: position 4,794 of record NZ_JAAGNI010000362.1, on the reverse strand, counting down.
GGGCGGTGGGGGTGCGGGCGGCCCCGAGGGCGTCGGCGACGTCCTGCCCGTGGGCCCAGGTCTCCATGAGCCGCCCGGTCGCCATGGAGGCGACGCTCATCGGCGGCCCGTACCAGGGGAACTTCGTCCCGGCGGGCGCCGCGCGCAGGGCCTCCTGCAAGCGCTCACGCCCTTCCCGCCAGCGGACGAGCAGCGCGTCCGGCGGGTACGCGGCGACGACCTCCTCGGCGGCCCGGTCCACGAAGCCCTCGGGGTCCTCCACGGCCTTCGCCACCTCGTCCCCGAAGCGGGCGGGGTCGGTGACGGAGATCAGCGCGACGTCGTCCGTCCAGCTCAGGTGGGCGATCTGGTGGGCGAGGGTCCACCCCTCGGCCGGGGTCTCCCCGGCCCACTGTCTCGCGGTGGCCCCGGCGACGAGCAGGTCGAGCTCCTGGCTCTCGCTGCGCAGATCGTCCAGCACGGCTGAGGCATCGGACACGGTGCGCTCCCCTCGGGGCGTGACGGCGTGCCCGGGAGCCTGCCAGCGCGCCGTAAAACAATCAAGCATGCTTGCATGATTTTTTTACGCGCGTGCGGCCGCTGTCAGCCCGCGGGGGGAGGACCGGAGTGTCCGGGCGCGTGGTGGGCGGTCGCGAAATGCGCCGCGCTCTCCTCGTCCGCCGGGTAGTACAGCTCGATCGCGATCTCGTCCAGCGTGATGTCCATCGGGGTGCCGAAGGTGGTGATGGTCGAGAACATCCGCACCTCGCGGCCGCCGAGCCGCAGGATCATCGGGATCACGACATCGGCCCCGGCGGCGATCGACGCGCCCTCCGCCTCGTCCCCGCCGGGTGCCAGCAGCTCGTCGTACAGGGCGGCGAGACGGGCGTCGGGGGCGGCGGCGAGCTGACGGCCGACGCGGGCCCGGAACACCGTCCGCACGTCGGCGAGGTTGACGACCAGGGGCGCGAAGCCGCGCGGGTCCAGGCCCAGGCGCACGAGGTTGACCGGGGGGCGCAGCAGCTCGGGGGCGACGCCCGCGAAGAACGGCTCGACGGCCCGGTTGGCGCGCACGATGTCCCAGTGGCGGTCGAAGGCCACCGCCGGATACGGCTCGTGCGCCCGCAGGACCCGCTCGACCGCTTCCCGGGCCGCGTCCAGCGCACCGTGGCCCAGGGGGCGTTCCGCGTACCGGGGCGCGAAGCCGGCCGCGAGGAGCAGCCGGTTGCGCTCGCGCAGGGGGACGCCCAGGTGCTCCGCCAGCCGGAGGACCATGTCGGCGCTGGGGTGCGACTTGCCGGTCTCCACGAGGCTGACGTGCCGGGGCGAGACGCCGGCCGAGAGGGCCAGGTCGAGCTGGCTGACGCCCCGGCGGTGGCGCCAGTGCCGCAGGAGTTCGCCGACGGTCCGCACGAGCGCCGACCGTACCCGCCGCCGGGGCCGTCCGCCATGACATGGCATGTCATCGACAGCCGGGGCGGCGGCGGAAAACATGGGCCGCATGAGCGGAGAGAACAAGGACATCGTGGGGCGGGCCCTGGCCACCCTGCTCGAATCCGGCAGCGCCGAGGCCGTCGCCCCGTTCCTGGGCGACGGCTTCAGGCACCACCGGCCCGACGGGACCTCGTCGGACAAGGCGGAGTGGCTGGCCGCCGTGGCGGCGGCGCTCGGCCCGACCGCCGGGATGGAGGTCGGGATCGATCACCTGCTGGCCGACGGCGACCACGTCGTGGTGCACTCGCGGCGCCGCCTCCCCGACGGCGGCCCGGAGATCGTGGTGGTCGACATCTGGCGCGTCGAGGAGGGGCTGATCGCGGAGGGGTGGGAGATCATCGAGCCCGTGGCGCGGGCTGCCGCGAACCTGACGTGGTGGGCTCCGGACGAGGGCTGACCGCCCGCTCCGGCCGCCCGCCGCCGGACGTGCGCGGCAGCGTCGGGCCGGTCCGGTTCACCGAGCTGGACCGGACCGTCTCGGGCATCAGCCGCCGCATGCTCACCCTGCACCTGCGAGGGCTGGAGCGCGACGGGCTGCTGATCCGGACCGTCCGTCCGACGGTGCCGCCCACGGTGGGGTACAGCCTCACGCCGATGGCCCGCGAGCCGCACGCGACCCTCACCGGGCCCGTGGGCTGGGCGGAGCGCCACCGGGGGGACATCACGGCGGCCCGCGCCGCGTTCGACGCGGGCACCCCGGCGGCACCCTGACCGGCTACCGCTTCGCGGCCCCCCGCACCTGGCTCCGCACCGCCCCCATGCTCGCCCCGATGACCAGCGCGATGGCGAGGGCGTCCGTGGCGGACAGGGCCTGGTGGAGGATGAGGAAGCCGGCCAGGGCGGCGATCGCGGGTTCCAGGCTCATCAGGATGGCGAAGGTGGGCGCGGGCAGGCGGCGCAGGGCGATGAGCTCCAGGGTGTACGGGAGTACGGAGCTGAGCACCGCGACGGCCGCGCCGAGCCCGAGCGTCGTGGGCGCGAGGAGCTTGGAGCCCGCGTCCATGATGCCGAGGGGGAGCGAGAGGAGGGCGGCGACCACCATGGCCAGGGCGAGGCCGTCGGCCTGCGGGAAGCGGCGGCCGGTACGGGCGCTGAAGACGATGTACGCCGCCCACATCGCTCCGGCCCCCAGCGCGTAGGCGGCGCCCGCCGGGTCGATCCGGTCGAAGCCTTCCCCAACTCCTCGGCCCCCCTCGAACAGGGGGGACCCCATCCCGCTGAGCAGGGCGACGCCGGCGAGGGCGAGGCCCGCCCAGACGACGTTGACCAGGCGGCGCGAGGCGATCACGGACAGGGCCAGCGGACCGAGCACTTCGAGGGTGACGGCCGCGCCGAGCGGGATGCGGTCGACGGCCTGGTAGAACAGCGTGTTCATGGCGCCCATGGCGATGCCGAAGGCGGCCACGGTGCCCCAGTCGGCGCGCGAGTGGCCGCGCAGCTTCGGGCGGCAGACGACGAGCAGGACGAGCGCCGCGGCGGCCAGCCGCAGCGTGACGACACCGAGCGCCCCGGCCCGGGGCATCAGCAGCACGGCGACGGCGGCGCCGAACTGCACGGACAGCCCGCCCGCGACGACCAGCGCGACCGGGGCGAGCGCGGCCCGCCGCCCCCCGCCCCGCTTCCTCTCACCGAGATCCGGCGAGGCGACCGCTTCCGGCACGGCGACGGCGGCGGCTGCGGCCGGTTCTGCGGCGGTGGTCTGGTCGTTCACCCGGGGCCTGTCCTTCTGAGTCCTGACGGTCGGCAGTACATTGCAGTGCACTGTCGCATATACAGTACTGCACTTTCTGGGCGCAGCCCCCCACCCACCGTACGAACCCCGCGCACTTATCCCGCAAGGGCGGGTTCTCGATAGACGGTCAGAAATTGACAAGTTGAAAACAAAAACAGAACAGAGGTCACCACAAGTTCTTCCCAACTGGTTCCCCAATTCTCATATAGTGACGGGGACTTACCCGTGAATCAGCTGTTCCCGTTGTCCCGCTTGTCTCTGGTGCCACGCTCGCCCGAACCGTCCCGTCCGCCGTCGTCCGCCCCAAGGACTCCGCTTTGCGCCCCTCCACCCGGCCGACCGCACTGGCCCTCGCGGTCACGGCGGCCCTCACCGCAGCCCTGAGCGTGTGGGCGACCTTCGCCGCTCCCGAATCGGCCAGGACCGCGGTGGCCTGGGGCTCCGGCGGGGCCGCCGTGCTCCTCGTGGCCGCCGTCACCACCGCCGTCCACGCCCGGGCCACGGTGCGCCGGCTCCGCGAGACGCACGCCGCCGAGAGCGCCCGGTTCACGGCGGAGGTCTCCCGGCTGGTCTCGGCCTCCGCCTCCGAGGCCCAGCGGTTCACCGCGGAGAGCGCCCGCGTCAAGGCGACCGCCGCCGCCGAGACGGCGAAGGCCAAGGAGGAGGCCGAGACGGCCGCCGCCCGCCTCACCGCGGAGAACGCCCGGCTCAAGGCCCGCGCCTCGCGCGCCGAGACCGAGCGCTCCGCGGCCCTCACCGCCTGCGCCAACGCGGCCGGCCGGATGCAGGCCCTGGCCACGAGCATGCTGGCCGACCTCCGCGAGATGGAGCACCGGCACACCGCGGAGGACGTCCTCACCGACCTGCTCCACCTGGACCACCGCACCGCCCAGGCCGGCCGCCTCGCCGACTCCATCGCCGTGCTCACCGGCGCCCGCTCCGGACGGCGCTGGGCCAAGCCCATCGTCATGGAGTCCGTGCTGCGCGGCGCGATGGGCCGGATCAGCGGCTACCAGCGCGTCCGGCTCCACTCCACCAGCGACGTCGCCGTCACCGGCCACGCCGCGGAGGGCGTCATGCACGCCCTGGCCGAGCTCCTCGACAACGCGGCGAACTTCTCGCCGCCCACCGCCGAGGTCCATGTGTACGTGGAGGAGGTCCCGGCCGGGATCGTCGTCACCGTCGAGGACAGCGGCCTCGTCATGAGCGACGTGCAGCTGCGCCGGGCGGAGCGCGCGGTCGCCGCCGACGACACCGGCCTCACCGGCCTGACCGGCACCCGCCTCGGGCTCGCCGTCGTCGGCCGGCTGGCCCGCAAGCACGGGCTGACCGTCTCGTTCCGCCCGTCCGCGCGCGGCGGCACGGGCGCGCTGATGATGCTCCCGCAGGAGATCGTCACCCGCGCCACCGCGGTCCGGACCGCTCCGGACACGTCCGCCCCGGCGCCGGCCTCCTCGGCGTCCGCGCCCACCGAGCCCGAGCCCGTCCACACCCTGGGGACGGACCCCGCGGCCCCGGAGCCCATGCGCTCCGACTCCGCCTCGGACACCACCGGCCATCTTCCGAAGTTCGGCGAGAGCGGCCTGCCC
>NZ_JAAGNI010000351.1 GCF_010550605.1 Streptomyces sp. SID9727 | reverse complement strand
CGGCGGACGGTGCGTGCCACGGGTGCGGGTCGCGCCGCGGACGGTGCGGGCTGCGGGTGCTGCGCGGTGCGCGCGGGTGTTGCCCAGTGCTCCGGTGCGGTGGGGAACGGTGCGGAGTGCGGAGGCTCGCCTGCCGTTCGACTGCCGCCGGGCCGCCGAACTGCTGGCCCTACCGCCGGAACAACTGCCGCTCGGCACCCGGCCCCGGCGGTTGTATGGCACTGCCCCGCCCCCTCCCGCCGCGACCCACAGGAGACCTCATGCCGTCCGACGCCACCGTCGCACCCGCTCCGGCCGCCTTCCGGTTGCCGCTCTCGGAGGCCCAGCGTGACATCTGGACGGCGCACACCCTGGACTCCACCGGTCTGAAGTACAACGTCGCCGAGTGCCGGGACATCCTGGGCCCGGTCGACCCGGCGCTGATGGCTGCCGCCTGGCGCCGCCTCGTGGAGGAGGCGGACGTCTTGCGCACCCGCTGCTTCGAGAACGACGGCGAGCAGGTGTGGCAGCTGATCGACGCCGGCCCGGGCGACCGGGTGCTCGCATACACCGATGTGAGCGGCGTGGCCGACCCGGGGGGCGCGGCCTGGGGGCTGGTGGACGCGGCAGTGGGGGCACCCTTCGATCTGACCCGCGAGTCCCCGGTCCGCTGCGCGCTGATCAAGCTCGCCGAAGACCGCTTCTTCTACGTGTACGCCTTCCACCACCTGCTCGTGGACGGCGCGAGCGTGTCCATGCTGCTGCACCGGCTGGTCGAGCTGTACGAGCGGGCGGTCGCCGGCGAGCCGTGGGGCGCATCGCCGTTCGGCCGGCTGGCCGACCTGCACGCCGAGGACGCCGCCTACCGGTCCTCCGGCGCGGCCGACGCCGAACGGGCGGCGTGGCGCGAGCACTTGAGCGGTGCGCCGGAGGCGGCGACCGGTCTCGTCCGGGGCACGGGCCGGGCGGCCCCCTCCCGGGGTGCGCTGCCCTTCGCCCGGCGCACGGTCCTGGTGCCGGCGGCGGAGGCGGACCGGTTGCGCACCGTCGCACGGGCCGAGCGGGTCTCCTGGCCCGTCCTGGTGGTCGCGCTGTTCACCGTGTACCTGCACCGGGTCACCGCGCAGGACGAGCTGATGCTGGCACTGCCGGTGTCGGGCCGTACCACGAAGACCGCGCGCAGCACCCCGGGCATGACGTCCAACGTCGTACCGCTACGGCTCCGGGTGGACGTCGGCGAGACGCTGGGCACCCTGGTTCGGGCGGTGTCCGCCGAGGTCAAGCATGGTCTGCGCCACCAGCTGACCCGGTACGAGGACCTGCGACGGGACGCCGGCGCACTCATCGGCGGGCGCAGACTGACGGGTCCTGTGCTCAACATCATGGGGTTCAACGCGGACCTCACGGTGTCCGGCAACCCCACGGTCAACCACAACGTGAGCAACGGCCCGGTGGACGACCTCAACGTCGCCGTGTACGACCTGGGCGCGGCGGACGGTCTCCGGATCGACTTCGACACCCCGGTGGAGGGCGTCGATCCCGAGGCCGTCGCGGCCCACCAGGACCGGTTCGCCGCCTTCCTGACCGCTGCCACGACAATGGACGCGGAGCCCGGGGGACCGGGTGCTCGGAGCGTCGCGGAGTTGGACGTGCTGTCGGCGGATGAGCGGAGGATCCTGCTCGGGGCGTGGGCCGGGGAGGTGGCCGACCAGGACGACGTGTCACTGGTGCGGCGCTTCGAGGAGCAGGTGGCCCGCACTCCGGACGCGGTTGCGCTGGTCGACGGTGAGCGCGGCTTCACGTACGCGGAACTGAACGCCACCGCCAACCGCTGGGCCCGCCACCTGCGCGGGCGCGGCCTCGGCCGGGGCGACCTCGCCGGCATCCTCCTGGAACGCGACGCCACGTTCGCCGCCGCCCTCATCGCCGTCCTCAAGACCGGCGCCGGTTACACCCTGCTCGACCCCGACTTCCCGGGCGAGCGCCTTCGCTCCGCCGCGCACGATGCGGGTATCGCCCTGCTCGTCACGGACGACGGCCTCGGGCAGCGCGTCGAAGGCCCCTGGGGTGTGGTCTCGTGCTCCGGCGGGACCCCGGCCGATGGGCAGGACGGCAACCTGGGTGTGCCGGTCACGGGGGACGACGTGGCGTGCGTGATGTTCACCTCCGGCTCGACCGGGCGGCCCAAGGGCATCCTGTCCTCGCACCGCAACCTCGTCTCCACGGTCACCGCGCAGACCTACGGAAACTTCGGGCCCGACCAGGTGTTCCTTCAGTGCTCACCGGTCTCCTGGGACGCCTTCAGCCTCGAATTCTGGGGAGCCCTCCTCCACGGCGGCACCACCGTCCTGCAACCCGGCCAGAAGCCCGAACCAGCCCTCATCGCCGAGCTGTCCCGCCGGCACGGCGTCACCATGCTCCAGCTCTCCGCCAGCCTCTTCAACTACCTCACCGACGAACACCCCGAAGCATTCGAGTCGGTCACCGTCGCCTACACCGGCGGCGAAGCCGCCTCCCCCGCCCACGTCCACAAACTCCAGCAGCTTTCGCCGCACACCACCGTCGTCAACGGATACGGCCCCGCCGAATCCATGGGCTTCACCACCACCCACACCATCACACCGTCCACCGAACCCCACCCCACCATCCCCATCGGCACACCCCTCACCAACAAAGCCGCCTACATCCTCGACGCCACCCTCCAACCCGTACCCCCCGGCGTCACCGGCCACCTCTACCTCACCGGCCACGGCCTCGCCCACGGCTACCTCAACCGACCCGACCTCACCGCCACCACCTTCATCCCCAACCCCCACGGCAAACCCGGCACACGCCTCTACCGCACCGGCGACCTCGCCCACTTCGACCAGCAGGGCCACCTGCACTACAACGGCCGCGCCGACAACCAAGTCAAGATCCGGGGCTTCCGCATCGAACCCGCCGAAGTAGAGGCCGCACTCCTCACCCACCCCCACATCACCCAAGCCACCGTCACCACCCACCACGACCAACTCGCCGCCTACGTCGTCACCAACACCGAGGCGACCACCACGGACGACATCCGCCGACACCTCACCGACCGGCTCCCCGAGCACATGGTCCCCACCCACCTCACCCTCCTCGACCGCCTCCCCCTCACCCCCAACGGCAAGATCGACCGACGCGCCCTCCCCGAACCGGCCGCCCTCATCTCCCAAGGCCGCGCCCCGCGGAGCCAACTCGAAGAGGTCACGGTCGCCCTGTTCAGCAAGGTGCTGGGCACGTCGGAGCCCGTGGGTGTCGAGGACAGCTTCTTCGCCCATGGCGGGCACTCGCTGCTGGCGGCCCGCCTCACCAACCACCTCGCCGACGTGCTGGGCATCCGGCTGACCATCCGGGACGTGTTCCAGAACCCCACGCCCGCACGCCTCGCCCAGCACATCGCCACTCTCGACGGCCGGCCCGCGCTCCCGCCGCTCACCGCCGGGGCCTGGTCCGGTGACGGCGACGCGCCCGTGTCCTTCGCCCAGCGCCGACTGTGGCTGATGGCCGAGCTGGACGGCGGCAGCGCCGCGTACAACGTACCGATGGCCGTACGGCTGACCGGTCCGCTGGATGCCGGGGCCCTCGACGCGGCGCTGCACGACGTGGTCGCACGCCACACCCCGCTGCGGACCGTGTTCGCGACGGTGGACGGGGAACCGCGCCAGCACGTCGTACCGGCCGCACACGCCCAGGTGCCCGTCGAGCGCCGCGAGGTGACCTCCGGCGAGCTGGACCACGCCTTGGCCGGGTCCGCGTGCCATGTCTTCGATCTCCGTACCGAACTCCCCGTCCGGGCCACCCTGTTCGAGGTCGGCGACGACTCCTGGGTGTTCCTGCTCCTGGTCCACCACATCGCGACGGACGGCCGGTCCACCGGCGTGCTGTTCGATGACCTGTCCCGGGCCTACGAGGCGCGGAGCGCGGGTGCGACCGCGAGTGTCCTGGAGCCGCTGCCGGTGCGGTACGCGGACTACGCGGTCTGGCAGCAGCGTGCGCTCGGCGCCGCCGACGACGCGGACAGCGTGCTCTCCCAGGAATTGGCGTTCTGGCACAAGACGCTGGAAGGGCTCCCCGAGGAGCACGGCCTGAACCTGGACCGCCCGCGCCCCGCACGCGCCTCGCACCGGGGCGGTCAGGTAGAAGTCGTCTTCGCGGATGGCCTGTTCGAGCGCATCGAAGAGCTGGCCCGGGCAGAGGGGTGCACCCCCTTCATGGTCGTCCACGCCGCACTCGCCGCAGCCCTCACCCGCCTGGGCGCCGGCACCGACCTCGCCCTCGGCTCCCCCGTCGCCGGCCGCACCGACGAAGCACTCCGCGACCTCGTCGGGTTCTTCGTCAACACGCTCGTACTGCGCACCCACACCGACGGCAACCCCACCTTCCGCGAGCTCCTGGAGCGCGTCCGCACCACCGATCTCGACGCCTTCGCGCACCAGGACGCCCCCTTCGACCTCGTCCTCGACGCCCTCAACCCCACCCGCACACTCGCCCGCCACCCCCTCTTCCAGATCTGCCTCACGCTGGAATCCGGAGGCGTTCCGGAGCTCCGGCTCGGAGACGCCACGGTCACCGCGATGCCGGGGGTCACGAGCGGGGCGGCCAAGTTCGACGTGGAGTTCCTGCTCCGCACGGACGCCGGCCAGCGGCTGCGCGGCACGGTGCTCTACGCGGAGGACCTGTTCGACCGGTCGACCGTCGAGCGCATGGTGTCCGTGCTCGGAGCGGTGCTGCGTCAGGTGCTGGACGACCCGGAGGCGCGCCTCGGGGACGTCGAGGTGCTGTCGGCGGCCGAGCGGGAACTGATCCTCGGGCCGTGGGCGGGGACCGCTGCCGATATCGGTGACACCTCGCTGGTCGCACGGTTCGAGGAGCAGGCCGCCCGCACCCCGGAGGCGGTTGCGCTGATCGACGGTGAGCGCGGCTTCACGTACGCGGAGCTGAACGCCACCGCCAACCGCTGGGCCCGCGAGCTGCGCGGGCGCGGTCTCGGCCGGGGCGACCTCGCCGGCATCCTCCTGGAACGCGACGCCACCTTCGCCGCCGCCCTCATCGCCGTCCTCAAGACCGGCGCCGGACATGTGCTGCTCGACCCCGACTTCCCCGACGAGCGACTGCGCTCCGCCGCGTCCGAGGCCGCCCTCAGCCACCTGGTCACGAACACCGCACTCGCCGACCGCCTCCCCGGAGCCTGGACCACCTGCACCGAGGGTCCGGACGAGGTGGCCCGCCACGACGCGGGCAACCTCGGCCTACCGGTCCGGGGCCAGGACGTGGCGTGCGTGATGTTCACCTCCGGCTCGACCGGGCGGCCCAAGGGCATCCTGTCCTCGCACCGCAACCTCGTCTCCACGGTCACCGCGCAGACCTACGGAAACTTCGGGCCCGACCAGGTGTTCCTTCAGTGCTCACCGGTCTCCTGGGACGCCTTCAGCCTCGAATTCTGGGGAGCCCTCCTCCACGGCGGCACCACCGTCCTGCAACCCGGCCAGAAGCCCGAACCAGCCCTCATCGCCGACCTCTCCCGCCGCCACGGCGTGACGATGCTCCAGCTCTCCGCCAGCCTCTTCAACTACCTCACCGACGAACACCCCGAAGCATTCGAGTCAGTCACCGTCGCCTACACCGGCGGCGAAGCCGCCTCCCCCACCCACGTCCACAAACTCCAGCAGCTCTCACCCCACACCACCGTCCTCAACGGATACGGCCCCGCCGAATCCATGGGCTTCACCACCACCCACACCATCACACCGTCCACCGAACCCCACCCCACCATCCCCATCGGCACACCCCTCACCAACAAGGCCGCCTACATCCTCGACGCCACCCTCCAACCCGTCCCACCCGGCGTCACCGGCCACCTCTACCTCACCGGCCACGGCCTCGCCCACGGCTACCTCAACCGCCCCGACCTCACCGCCACCACCTTCATACCCCACCCCCACGGCAAACCCGGCACACGCCTCTACCGCACCGGCGACCTCGCCCACTTCGACCAGCAGGGCCACCTGCACTACAACGGCCGCGCCGACAGCCAGGTGAAGATCCGGGGCTTCCGCGTCGAACCCGGCGAGATCGAGGCCGCGCTCCTCACCCACCCCGGCATCACCCAAGCCACCGTCACCACCCACCACGACCAACTCGCCGCGTACGTGGTGACCGGCACGGCGACCGTGACGACGGAGGACATCCGCCGGCACCTCGTCGAACGGCTGCCGGAGCACATGGTGCCGACCTACCTCACCGTCCTCGAACGGCTCCCGCTCACGCCCAACGGGAAGATCGACCGGCGCGCCCTGCCCGAACCGGCCGCCGTCGTGTCCCGGGGCCGCGCGCCGCGCAACCCGCTGGAAGAGACCCTGGTCGGCCTCTTCACGCGGACGCTGGGCGCCGAAAACGCGCTGACCATCGACGACGACTTCTTCCACCACGGCGGCCACTCGCTGCTGGGCGCCCGCCTCACCAACCACATCGCCGTCTCCCTGGACGTCCGGCTCACCGTCCGCGACGTCTTCGAGCACCCGACACCGGCCCGGCTCGCCGAGCACATCACCGCGCTGAAAACCGCGCCGGCTGCCAAGAAGGCCCGGCCCGCCCTCCGCCGTCGTACCGAGACAGAACGGATCAGCTCATGACCTCCGCCTCCCCCGCCCCCGAAGACGTCGTCTGGGACCTTCCCGGTGACGGCCCGCACCGCCTGTCGCTGCTGGTGCTGCCCCATGCCGGGGGCAACGCCCACGCGTACGGCGGCTGGCGCGAGCACCTGCCGGCCGATCTGCGGCTGCTGATCGGCCAGTATCCGGGCCGCGGCGCCCGCTACTGCGAGGAGCTGCCGGTCTCGGTCGACGACCTGGCGCAGCCCGTGGTGGACTCGCTGCCCGCCGACACCGGCGAGCTGGTGGTGCTCGGGCACAGCATGGGGTCGCTGGTGGCCTTCGAGGTGGTACGCGCCCTGCGGGCCGCCGGCCGCATCCCTCGTCTGCTGATCGCCTCCGCGTGCCGGGCGCCGGTGCTGCCGAACCAGTGCCCCGTGCACCCGGAGCTGCTGGACGACGACCAGCTGGTCGCGGCCATCAAGGAGCGCGGCGGCACCGACGACGGCATCCTCGACGACCCGGAGCTGCGCGAGATCGTCCTGCCGTCCATCCGCGCCGACTTCGCGATCGACGACGCCTACCGGTGCACCGCCCCGGACGCCCGGCTGGACTGCCCGGTCGCCGTGTTCGGCGGGGACGCCGACCCGATCGTCCCGGCGGAGATGCTCGCCGGCTGGTCGCTGGTGACCGGGCACGAGGTCGTGCCGCAGGTGCTGCCCGGTGACCACTTCTACTTCCAGGAGGACCTGGCGGGCTTCTTCGCCCGTTTGAACCCGGTCCTCGACGCCCTGCGTGACTCCGCCACCGCGTCCGCGTAGCCACACCCGACTTCGTTCAAGCCAAGCCAAGCCGAGGAAGAGGAACCCATCGTGACCGCTCTCGCCCAATCGCCCGCCGCCACCGGTATCACGCCCGTCCGGGAGCCCGGCAAGCCGGTGATCGTCCCCACCCCGGAGTTCGCCACCATGGCGGAGGCCACCGCGTGGCTGACCGCCCAGCGGTCCGCGATCCAGGCCGAGTTGCACAGGTCCGGCGCGGTCATGCTGCGCGGCCTGCCCGTCCGTGACGCGGCGACGTTCGCCGAGGCGCGGGACGCGCTCGTCGCGGAGCGGGCCGGCTACAAGGAGAAGGCCACCCCGCGCACCGACTTCGGTGAGGGCGTGTTCTCGTCCACGGACCTGCCGGCCGTCCAGCCGATCCGGCTGCACAACGAGAACAGCTACACGCTGGACTTCCCCGGTGTGCTGCTCTTCGGCTGCGTCACCGCGCCCGAGACCGGCGGGGCGACGACGGTCGGTGACATGCGGGCGGCGCTCGCCAAGCTGCCGCCGGAGCTCACCGCGCGGTTCGCGGAGGCCGGCTGGCTGCTCGTACGCAACTACTCGGACCTGGCGGGCATGCCGTGGCGCAAGGCGTTCTCCTCGGAGGACCCGGCCGGTGCAGAGGAGTACTGCGACGCGCACGCCATCGGCTACGAGTGGCTGGACGAGGACACCCTGCGTACGCGGCAGCGGCGTTCGGCGATCATCACGCACCCGGTGACCGGTGAGCGGGTCTGGTTCAACCACTTCGCCTTCTGGAACGCCCGCAGCCTGGACGAGGACGTCCGCGAGGTGCTGGTCGAGACGTTCGGTGCGGACGGGCTGCCGTTCAACACGTACCTCGGTGACGGCACCGCCCTCACCGACGCGGAGGTGGACGCGATCAACGACGCGTACCAGGCGGTCACCGTACGGGAGACCTGGCAGGCCGGGGACGTGATGCTCGTCGACAACATCCTCTGCGCGCACGGCCGCGAGGCGTTCACCGGCGACCGGAAGATCCTCGTCGCGATGGGCGAGCCGGTGCCGCTGTCCGACTGCTCGCCCGCCTCCGCCCCCTCCACCACCCTGTACGGAAAGTGAGCCCCGCCATGACCGCCGTACTCCCCGAGCGCGCGACCGCCCAGGCCGTCCCGGCCGCCCACGCCACCGACTGCCCCTGTGACACCTGCGCCGCCGCCGGGACCGGCGCGGCCGATCTGATGACCCGCCTCGCGGCCGTGCCCGGTGACCGCACCGCCGTGGTCGCGGGGGGCCGGGAGATGACGTTCGACCAGCTCCGCCGGCAGGCCGCCTCCTTCGCGGCCGGAGTCGCCCGGGCGGGGGCCGGTCCGGAGAGCGTCGTGGCGCTGTGCCTGCCGCGCGGCGCCGACCTGGTCACCGCGATCATCGGCACCCTCACGGCGGGCGCCGCCTACGTGCCCGTCGACCCGGCGCTCCCCGAGGAGCGGCGGCGGCTGCTCCTCGACGACTCCGGGGCCGACCTGGTGGTCACCGACGGCACCGGTCCCGCGCTTCCCGGCCCCCGCGTGGTCACGGTCGGCGAGCTGACCGCGCTTCCGGGCGGGGCGTTCACGCCGGTGCCGGTGGGGCCGGGGGCACTCGCGTACGTCATCTACACCTCCGGCTCCACGGGCCGGCCCAAGGGCGTGGAGATCGCGCGCGGTTCGGCGTCACTGCTGTTGCGGGAGCTGGAGGACGAGGGCGCGGCGAGCGGGGAGACGCGGCGCGTCGGGTGGAACGCGTCGCCGTCGTTCGACGCGTCGGTGCAGCAGTGGGTGCGGCTGTCGCGCGGGGACACGCTGGTGATGACGGACGAGGAGACGCGCCGCGACCCGGCCCTGCTGGCCGCGTTCATCGACGCTCAGGGGCTCACCGATCTCGACATCACGCCCTCGCACGCCGAACCCCTCCTGGACCTGCTCACCCCGGACGGCGGTCCGCGCCCGCTGACCCTGCTCGTCGGCGGCGAGGCGATCGGCCCGGCGCTCTGGGACCGGCTGGCCGAGGCACACCGGGCGGGCGTGCTGCGCGCGGTGAACGTGTACGGGCCCACCGAGTGCACGGTCGACGCGACGGCCGGCTGGATCGAGGAGCCGGGCGAGCCCCACATCGGTACGGTGCTCCCCGGGCTGCGGATGCGGCTGCTCGACGCGCACCTGAGGCCGGTCGGGCCGGGTGAGGCGGGTGAGCTGTATCTCGCCGGGCCCCGGATCGCGCGCGGGTACCGGCGCGGCCCGCGGCTGACCGCCCAGCGTTTCGTCGCCGACCCGTTCGGCGCGCCGGGGGGCCGGATGTACCGCACCGGGGACCGCTGCCGGCTGCTGCCGGACGGGCGCCTCGTGCACCTCGGACGGCTCGACGGACAGGTGAAGCTGCGCGGCCACCGCATCGAGGTGCAGGAGATCGAGGCGACCCTGGGCCGGGCGGGCGCCACCGAGGCGGCGGTGATCCTGGGCGAGGACGCCGGGGGCACGCCGTGCCTGATCGCCTACCACCGGGGCGGGGACGCCACCGCGTTGCGTGACGCCGTGGCGCGGGCGCTGCCGTCGTACATGACGCCGTCCGCGTTCGTCGCGGTCGACCGGTTCGCGACGACGCCCAGCGGGAAGCTGGACCGGTCCGCGCTGCCGGCCCGGATCGAGGCGGCCTCGCCGGTCGAGGCGCCGGAGCAGGGTGCCGGGCCGAGCGGGCGGGCGGAGGAGCTGATCGCCCGGGTGTGGGCGCAGGTGCTGGGTGCCGCGTCGATCGGCCCGGACGACAACTTCTTCAAGCTGGGCGGCCACTCGCTGCTCGCCATCAAGCTGGTCTCCCGGGTACGTGCCGAACTCTCCGTCGCCCTGCCGGTGAAGGCGGTCTACGCCCACCCTCGGCTGCGTGACCTCGCCGCCCACATCGAGGAGTTGACGGCTGCCACGGATGGCTGACCCCCGCCTCCGCACCGGCCCGTCCTCCCGCCCACCCCCGTCGTCCCCGAGGAGCAGCAACCGTGATCCCCCTTTCGTACGCCCAGCACCGGCTGTGGTTCCTGAACCGTCTCGAAGGCCCGTCGGCCGCGTACAACGCGCCCGTCGTGCTGCGTCTGGAGGCCACGCCCGACCGGCCGGCCCTGGAGGCGGCGGTCCGTGACGTGGTGGACCGCCACGAGGTGCTCCGTACGGTCTACAAGGCCGTGGACGGGGAGCCGTACCAGCACATCGTCGGCGATCCCGGCGTGCGTCTGGAGGTACGGGAGTGCGGGCCGGGCGACGACGTGGACGCGCTGGTCACCGCCTTCGCGCGGCTGCCGTTCGACGTCACGTGCGATCTGCCGCTGCGGGCACGGTTGTTCGCGGCCCACGACGGACGTGCCGTGCTGGTGCTGCTCGTTCACCACATCGCGACCGACGGCTGGTCCGTCGGCTGCCTGCTCACCGACCTCGACCGCGCCTACACGGCCCGGTGCGAGGGCCGCGCACCCGGGTGGGAACCCCTGCCCGTGCAGTACGCGGACTACGCGCTGTGGCAGCGGGACATGCTGGGCGACCCCGCCGACCCCGACAGCCTGGCCCACGAACAACTCGTCCACTGGCGTGCGGCTCTGGACGGCGCACCGGCCGCGACCCGGCTGCCGGCCGACCGCCCCCGCCCCGCCGAGCCGAGCCACCGGGGAGCGCTGGTCACCGCCCGCCTCTCCGCCACCGCCCACAAGGCGCTCGCCGCGACCGCCCGCGCCCACCGCGCGACGTTCTTCATGGCGGCCCGGGCCGCCCTCTGCGCCGCGCTGGGGGCGGCGGGGGCGGGGCCCGACGTGGTGGTGGGGACGCCCGTGGCGGGCCGGCCCGAGGAGGATCTGCACGACCTCGTCGGCTTCTTCGTCAACTCGCTGGCCCTGCGGGCCGACCTGTCCGACGACCCGGCCCTCGGCACGCTGCTCGACCGGGTCCGGGAACGGGACCTGGCCGCCATGGCCCACGAGGACCTGCCGTTCGACCTGCTCGTCGAGGACCTCAACCCGGAACGCTCCCTCGGCCTGCACCCCTTCTTCCAGGTCATGCTGACCACGCAGACCGCGCAGGACACCACCTGCGCCCTGGGTGCCGTATCCGGCACCCTCGACGCCGCGGACCTGGCCACCGCCAAGTTCGACCTGAGCTTCGACTGCGCCGAGACGTACGGCCCCGACGGCGATCCCGCCGGGGTGCTGCTCGGCCTCCAGTACGCGACCGACCTGTACGACGAGGAGACGGCGCACCTGCTCCTCACCCTGTTCCACCGTGCGCTGACCGCGTACGCCGAGCAGCCGGCCGGCACACCCCTCAGCCGGACCGGTCTGCTCACCGCCTCGGACCGCGAGGCGATCGACCGCCGTCACGAGGCCCTGACCCGGGCCGCGGAGCGGACCGCCGCCACCCGGGGCGGCCCGCCCGACGGCGAGGACCGCCGCGCCCCCGCCGCCGACCCGCGCGAGGAGATCCTTCGCGGCCTGTTCGCGGAGGTGCTGGGCCGGGACGGGATCGGCCCGGACGACAGCTTCTTCAAGCTGGGCGGGCACTCGCTGCTCGCCGGAAAGCTCACCAACCGCATCCGCAAGGCGCTCGGTGTCCAGGCCGCCATCCGTGACGTGTTCCTCGCGCCGACACCCGCCCGGCTGCTGCGCCGGCTCGCCGAACAGGGCGACGGCCCGGTCCGGCCGCCGCTGCGCCCGGTGCCCGCGGCTCTGCGGCCGGAGCGGCTCCCGCTGTCCGCCGCTCAGCAACGACTCTGGTTCGTCGGGCAGTTGGAGGGGCCGAGCGCGACCTACAACATCCCGGTGGTGACCCGGCTGCGCCGCCCGGTCGAGCCGGCCGCCTTCCGCGCCGCGCTCGCCGATGTCGTACGACGGCACGAGGTGCTGCGCACGGTGCACAGGTCGGCGGACGGGGAGCCGTACCAGGAAGTGCTGGGGCACGCCGAGCCCGTGCTCGACGTGGTGCGGACGGGCGGGCCGCAGGAGCTGCGGGCGGCCGTGGACGCCGCCGCCGGGCATGTGTTCGACCTCGCCGCGGAGATCCCGTTCCGGGCGTGGCTCCTGGAGGAGGCGGGCGGGGGCCAGGTGCTGGTGCTGCTGGTGCACCACATCGCCGGGGACGGCTGGTCCACCGGCTGCCTGCTCGCCGACCTGGACCGGGCCTACCGGGCCAGGTGCGCGGGCCGGGCGCCCGGTTGGCAGCCGCTTCCCGTCCAGTACGCCGACTACACGCTGTGGCAGCACGAGTTGCTGGACGGCGAGCACGGGGTGGCCGGTGAGCAGCTGGCGTACTGGCGTGCCGCGCTCGACGGGATGCCGCCGCTGCTCGCGCTGCCCACGGACCGGCCGCGGAGGCCGGAGCCGGACGGGCGGGGCGCGCTCGCGCGGTTCGAGGTGGGCGCCGAGACCCATCGGGCGCTGCTGCGGTGTGCCCGGGAGAACGGCGCCACGCTGTTCATGGTGGTGCAGGCCGCGCTCGCCGCGCTGCTGACGCGGCACGGGGCCGGCGAGGACCTGGCGATCGGCACCACCGTGGCGGGCCGGGGCGACGAGGCGCTGCATCCGCTCGTCGGGTTCTTCGTGAACACGCTGGTGCTGCGTACGGACACCTCCGGCGACCCGGCCTTCCGGGAGCTGGTGCGCCGGGTCCGCGACGGGGGCCTGGGCGCGTACAGCAACCAGGACCTCCCGTTCGACCGGCTCGTGGAGCACCTGAGCCCGCACCGCTCGTCCGCGCACGCGCCGCTCGTCCAGGTGATGCTTCAGGTGCACGCGGCGGGGGCGGGCGAGACCGGGGCCACCGCGTCCGCGCTGGACGGCGAACCGGTGGCGTTCCGGGGCGCGGGCGCCAAGTCGGACCTGACGTTCGCGCTCACCGAGACGGTGGGCCCGGACGGGGAGCGGGCCGGGCTGCGGGGCGTCCTGGAGTACGCCACGGCGTTGTACGACGCGGAGACCGCCGCCCTGCTGGTGCGGCGCCTCGGGGAGACCCTGGACGCGTGCGCGGCGGACCCGGACGCGCCGCTGTCCGCGCTGGACGGCGGGGAGCCCGCGCCGGGGGGTCCTGAGGTGGTGCTCGACGCGCAGGGGCGCCGGGTGCCGGTCCGGGTGCCGGGCGAGGTGCACGAGCCGGGGCCGGGCGGTGGGCTGCGGCCCACCG
>NZ_JAAGNI010000338.1 GCF_010550605.1 Streptomyces sp. SID9727 | reverse complement strand
CGGGGGCGGGGGCGCTGCTGGGCGGGTACGGGGCGCTGCGGTACGCGCTGGCCGCCGTGGCCGCGCCGGTGGCGGCCGGGCTGCTGCTCCGGCACTGCGTGCGGCGGTTCGGCGGGGTGACCGGTGACGTGTTCGGGGCGCTGGCGGAGACGGCGGCGACGGTGGCGCTGGTGTGCCTGGCGCTGGGCTGAGGAACGCCCAGGGCGTGTTCCGAGAGTCCCGCCTGTCCGGCCGGGCGGACGGCGCTCCTTCCGTAACACGCCTCAGGCGCAGCTCTCGCGCTCCACACCCAGCTCGTACTCCTTGCGCAGGGAGCTGAGCCCCAGCTTCCGGGACTGGGCGCAGAACTCCGCCGCCGGCAGCTCGTACTCCACGTGGAAGACCGCCTTGCCCGCCTTCACGAACGGGGTCAGCTCCTCGCATTCCTCGTACTGCGCGCACTGCTCGTTGACGGCGAAGTCGAAGTCCCCGACCAGCTCCGGGATCTGCGGCAGATCGTTCTTGAGTCCGACGGACATGCCGTGGCGGTGGACCAGGCGGGCGATCAGGCGGTTGTAGCGCAGCTGGTCGGCGGCGGTGAGCGGGAAGCCGCTCTTGTTGCGGTAGCCGTCCATGTTGTCCGGTTCGACCGCGTCGAACCCCTTCTTCGCGCACCTCGCGATCCGGGACTCCATCAGCGGTTCCAGGACCTCGGTGCGCCGGATGTCGAGCCAGCGCTCGCCCTTCCAGCCGTTGCCCTTCCCGAGGACGGCGGTGGGGAAACGGGCCGCGTCCGGGCGGAAGTCCTCCCAGGCGCCGGTGGAGAGGTAGCAGATGACCTTGCGGCCCTTGCGGTGCAGTGCGGCGACCTCGGCCGCCGTCCGGTCGAAGCCGTCGATGTCGTACACCGGGGCTTCCACCGAGGTGTCGAGCTTCCCGGACAGCTGCCACTGCCAGTCCGTGCCCGGCGCCGGCCGCCAGCGCGCCGGCGAGGGCCGCGCGGAGCCGTCCGCCTTCCCCGCCGGGGCCTTCTCGCCCCCCGTGGAACAGCCCGTCAGCATCGTGGTCAACGCCAGTGCGGTGACGGCGAGGACGCCGCGCGCCCCGCTCACCCGTGCGGCCGTGCGGTCGCGCATCGTTCTCCCAGGTCCACCGGGACGATCTTCCCGGGACCACCACCGTACGACGGCCGCGCACCGCGCCGGCACCGCCTACGGCCCGCCGCCGTGAGCGGGCAGCAAAGGCGCGCGTAGGCTCATTCCCGGCACATTGCGGCCGCGTCTACGATGCGCCGGGCACGGTCGGCCCACCCACTCGACCGAAAAGAACTCAACGGAAGCGAGATTTCACCACCGTGACTGCTCTCACTCTCAGCACTGCCGGTGCGGCGACGCTGCGCGCCGACGCCCTCGTCGTGGGCGTCGCCAAGGGCGCTGGATCCAAGCCCGGGGACCTGGTGCTCGCGCCGGGCGCCGAGGCCGTGGACAAGGCGTTCGGCGGGAAGCTCGCCGCCGTCCTGGCGACCCTGGGCGCCTCGGGTGCCGAGGGCGAGCTGACGAAGGTCCCCGCCCCGGAGGGCCTGAAGGCCCCCGTCGTCATCGCGGCCGGTCTCGGCAAGGCCCCCGAGAAGGACGGCGCGTACGACGCCGAGACGCTGCGCCGGGCCGCCGGTGCCGCCGCCCGCTCACTGACCGGTTCGAAGAAGGCCGGCTTCGCGCTGCCCATCGGCTCCGTCGAGGACGCCGAGGCCATCGCGGAGGGCGCCCTGCTCGGCGCGTACGCCTTCACCGCCTACCAGGCCGGTGAGAACAAGCTGGCCCCCAAGGACGCGAAGCCCGCCGGCGCGAAGCAGGCGCTGGCCGAGGTCGCCGTGCTCGGTGCCAAGCCGCGCGACAAGGCGTTCAAGGCCGCCGCCGAGCGCGCGATCGCCCTCGCCGAGGAGATCAACCGCGCCCGCGACCTGGTCAACACCCCGCCCAACGACCTGTACCCCGAGTCCTTCGCCGCCGTGGCCACCGCCGCCGGCAAGGAGCACGGCATCAAGGTGCAGGTGCTGGACGAGAAGGCGCTCGTCAAGGGCGGCTACGGCGGCATCCTGGGCGTCGGCCAGGGCGCGGAGCGCGGCCCGCGCCTGGTGAAGCTCGCCTACACGCACCCGAAGGCGGAGAAGACCCTGGCCCTCGTCGGCAAGGGCATCACCTACGACTCGGGCGGCATCTCGCTGAAGCCGGCCGGCCACAACGAGACGATGAAGTGCGACATGGCCGGCGCCGCCGCCGTGTTCGCGACCGTCGTCTCGGCCGCCCGTCTGGGCCTGCGCGTCAACGTCACCGCCTGGCTGGCGCTCGCCGAGAACATGCCGTCCGGCAACGCCACCCGCCCGGGTGACGTGCTGCGCATGTACAGCGGCAAGACCGTCGAGGTCCTGAACACCGACGCCGAGGGCCGGCTCGTCATGGCCGACGCGCTGACCCGCGCGTCGGAGGAGAACCCGGACGCGATCGTCGACGTGGCGACCCTGACCGGCGCGATGGTGCTGGCCCTGGGCAACCGCACCTTCGGCATCATGTCCAACGACGACGCCTTCCGTACCTCGATCCACGAGATCGCGGAGGAGGTCGGCGAGGCGTCCTGGCCGATGCCGCTTCCGTCGGACCTGCGCAAGGGCATGGACTCCTCGACCGCCGACATCGCCAACATGGGCGAGCGGATGGGCGGCGGCCTGGTGGCCGGCCTGTTCCTGAAGGAGTTCGTGGGCGAGGGCATCGCCTGGGCCCACCTGGACATCGCGGGCCCCGCCTTCCACGAGGGCGCCCCCTACGGCTACACGCCCAAGGGCGGCACCGGCTCCGCGGTCCGCACGCTGGTGAAGCTGGCGGAGCGCACCGCCGCCGGCGACCTCGGCTGACCGGCCGGAAACGGCCTCCTCCACGGCCCCGGGCATACGTCCGGGGCCGTTGGTGTTCCCCACCGGGAAGGACGATCGACCGTCCCGGACCCGGGCCCCGCGTCCCGCCCACCGTCAACAAGTGCGAAGATGGGTTCTCGGCAGGACAGGGCCCCCACCACAGGGCCGAAGACAAAGCGGCCGCACACCAGCCGACCGGCCGGTAACACCCCGAGGACGGGGCCCGGCGTACGGCGCACATGCATGGAGGACGTGACGTGGCGAACGACGCCAGCACCGTTTTCGACCTAGTGATCCTCGGCGGTGGCAGCGGCGGGTACGCCGCGGCCCTGCGCGGAGCGCAGCTGGGCCTGGACGTCGCTCTGATCGAGAAGGGCAAGGTCGGCGGCACCTGCCTGCACAACGGCTGCATCCCCACGAAGGCCCTGCTGCACGCGGGCGAGATCGCGGACCAGGCCCGCGAGTCCGAGCAGTTCGGTGTCAAGGCCACCTTCGAGGGCATCGACATGGCGGCCGTCCACAAGTACAAGGACGACGTGATCTCCGGCCTGTACAAGGGCCTCCAGGGTCTCATCGCCTCCCGCAAGGTCCACTACATCGAGGGTGAGGGCAAGCTCTCCTCCCCCACCTCGGTGGACGTGAACGGCCAGCGCGTCCAGGGCCGCCACGTGCTCCTGGCGACCGGCTCCGTGCCGAAGTCGCTGCCGGGCCTGGAGATCGACGGCAACCGCATCATCTCCTCGGACCACGCGCTGAAGCTGGACCGCGTCCCGAAGTCCGCGATCGTGCTGGGCGGCGGCGTCATCGGCGTCGAGTTCGCCTCGGCGTGGACCTCCTTCGGCAGCGACGTGACGATCGTCGAGGGCCTGAAGCACCTCGTCCCGGTCGAGGACGAGAACAGCTCGAAGCTTCTTGAGCGCGCCTTCCGCAAGCGCGGCATCAAGTTCAACCTCGGCACGTTCTTCCAGAGCGCCGAGTACACGCAGGACGGCGTCCGCGTGACCCTCGCCGACGGCAAGACCTTCGAGGCGGAGGTGCTGCTGGTCGCGATCGGCCGCGGCCCGGTCTCGCAGGGCCTGGGCTACGAGGAGGCCGGGGTCGCCATGGACCGCGGCTACGTCCTGGTCGACGAGTACATGCGGACCAACGTGGAGACGATCTCCGCCGTGGGCGACCTGGTCCCGACGCTCCAGCTGGCGCACGTCGGCTTCGCCGAGGGCATCCTCGTCGCGGAGCGGCTGGCCGGTCTCAAGACCGTCCCGATCGACTACGACGGTGTCCCCCGGGTCACGTACTGCCACCCCGAGGTCGCCTCCGTCGGCATCACCGAGGCCAAGGCCAAGGAGCTCTACGGCGCGGACAAGGTCGTCGCGCTGAAGTACAACCTCGCGGGCAACGGCAAGAGCAAGATCCTCAAGACCGCGGGCGAGATCAAGCTCGTCCAGGTCAAGGACGGTGCCGTGGTCGGCGTCCACATGGTCGGTGACCGTATGGGCGAGCAGGTCGGCGAAGCCCAGCTGATCTACAACTGGGAGGCGCTGCCCGCCGAGGTCGCGCAGCTCATCCACGCCCACCCGACGCAGAACGAGGCGATGGGCGAGGCGCACCTGGCGCTCGCCGGCAAGCCGCTTCACTCCCACGACTGACCCGTCGACCGGGCGCGACGACCGACCACTTCCGCATTTTCGTAAGGAGCAACTGAAACCATGTCGGTTTCCGTAACCCTTCCGGCGCTCGGCGAGAGCGTCACCGAGGGCACTGTCACCCGCTGGCTGAAGGCCGAGGGCGAGCGCGTCGAGGCCGACGAGCCGCTGCTCGAGGTCTCGACCGACAAGGTCGACACCGAGATCCCCGCCCCCGCCTCCGGCGTCCTGTCGTCCATCAAGGTCGCCGAGGACGAGACCGTCGAGGTCGGCGCCGAGCTGGCGATCATCGACGACGGCTCGGGCGCCCCGGCCGCCGAGGCCGCTCCGGCCGCCGAGCCGGCCGCGACCCCCGCCCCGGCCGCCGC
>NZ_JAAGNI010000316.1 GCF_010550605.1 Streptomyces sp. SID9727 | reverse complement strand
CGGCCGTCGCTCCCGACGCGTCCGCGGCCTACGGCAGCCACCCCGACCAGGTCATCGACTTCTACGCCCCGCGCGGGGGCCGCGCCGGAGCACCGGTCGTGGTCGTGCTGCACGGCGGCGCGTGGCGGGCTCCGTACGACCGCGCGCATGTGTCGCCGTTCGCGGGCTTCCTGGCGCGGCGCGGGTTCGCCGTGGCCAGTGTGGAGTACCGGCGCGGCAGCGAGCTTCCGCAGCAGCGCGGGACCGGCCCGGTCGCGGGGCGCTGGCCGGAGACTTTCGACGACGTGGCCGCCGCGATGGACGCGCTGCCGGAGCTGCTGGCGCGGGAGCTGCCGGCGGCGGACGTCCGCCGGATCGTGGTCACCGGGCACTCGGCGGGCGGGCAGCTGGCCCTGTGGGCCGCCGCCCGGCACGTACTGCCGGAGGGGTCGCCGTGGCGGCTCCCGGGGCCGCCCCCGCTGCGCGGCGTGGTGGCGCTCGCGCCGATCGCGGACTTCGGCTCGGCGGTCGCGCTCGACGTGTGCTCGGGCGCGATCGGGCAGCTTCTGGGGTCCGCGGAGGACTTCGCCGGGCGGAGCGCGCACGCCGACCCGTCGCGGCTGCTGCCCACGGGCATCGCGACCGCGGTCGTCCAGGGCACGACGGACCTCACGGTCCCGGCGGCCGTCTCCGAGGCGTTCGTGGACGCGGCGGCGAAGGAGGGCGAGACGGTGGGGCTGACCCTGCTGCCGGACGTCGGCCACTTCCCCCTGATCGACCCGGCCGCCGACGCGTGCGCGGTGGTCGCGGAGGAGATCGCCCAGCTCGCCTGGTAGGGCGTCGCGGCAGGGGCGCGTAGTACTTGCGACGGACGGCCGGGAATCCGCATCACTGCTGACGACCCGGCCCACCGCCCCGCCTACCGTGGAAGCGTGACCGAGACCAAGACCAGAAGCCCGGAGCTCCTGCTCGCCGCGCGTGCGATGAACGACCTCTGGGACGACCTCTTCGAGGACGCCTTCGCCTACCGGCCGCTGTCACCGATGCGCACGGACGGCCCCCTGACCAGGCGGTTGCCGAAGCGGATCGCGGCACGGGCCGCGTGGACCCCGCACGCGGCTGTGCTGGGCGCCGCGCTGATCACCTTCATGGCGGGGTTCACCGCGACCGGCAACGCCGGCGTCCTGCTGTCCGGACTGCTGCCCGCCGTCTGTGTGGCGATGACGCTGATCAGGCCGGTCGGGGCGTTCTGGATGTCGGTGGTTCAGGTGCCGGTGAACGTGGTGGTGGGCGGCTACGAACCGTGGGCGCCGAGCGTCTTCATCTCCCATCTCGTGGTGCTGTTCGTCGTCGCGGCCAGGACCCGGCCGCGCACCGCCGCCTGGATGTGGGCGCTCACGCTGCTGCTCGGCCTCGTCGTGGAGGGCGTCGTCACCGGCGGGGCCGGCGGCCCGAGCACCGCGGGCATGGCGGTGGTCTCGGCGTTCGCGCTGCTCCTGGTGAGCATGGTCCAGGTCCGGCGGGAGGCGCAGCGCGAGGTCACCGTGCAGCGCACCGTCACCGCCGTCGAGCGCGACCGGCGCACGCTGCTGGAGGAGCGCACCACGATCGCGCGCGAACTCCACGACGTGGTCGCCCACCACATGTCCGTCGTCGCCATCCAGGCCGAGGCCGCTCCGTACCGGGTGGAGAACCCGCCGCCCGAGCTGGAGCAGGTGTTCGTCACGATCCGGGAGAACGCCGTGGCCGCGCTCACCGAGCTGCGCCGGGTGCTCGGTGTCGTCCGGGCCGACGACTACGAGGCACCGGACGCGCCGCAACCCACCCTCGCCGACCTCGACCGGCTGCTCGCCAACGTGGGGGACGCGGGCCTGGTGACCGAGAAGGCGGTGACCGGCGCGGTCCGCGAACTGCCCCAGGGCGTCGAGCTGTCGGCGTACCGGATCATCCAGGAAGCCCTCAGCAACAGCCTGCGGCACGCCCCGGGCGCCACCGCCAGGGTCGAGATCGGCTACGTCCTCGGCGGGCTGGGCCTGCGCGTGGTCAACGGTCCGCCGACCGCTCCGGTGAAGCCGTCGCCGGGTGCCGGCCACGGGATCACCGGAATGCGGGAACGGGTCGCGATGCTGAACGGCGAGATGACCGCCGAGGCCACCGAAGAGGGCGGTTACGAGGTCACGGCCTTCATCCCGGCCCAGCAGACGGCGCCCGGGGCGTCCGGTGCCTTCAAGGAGCAGGTATGACGACGCAGCCCGCCGCCCCGCCGATCCGGGTTCTGATCGTGGACGACCAGATGATGGTCCGCGAGGGCTTCTCGGTCCTGCTCAACGCCATGCCGGGCATCGAGGTCGTCGGCGAGGCGGTGAACGGCCGCGAGGCCGTCTCCCAGGTTGCCGCGCTCCGCCCCGACGTCGTGCTCATGGACATCCGCATGCCGGAGCTCAACGGCATCGAGGCGACCCGCGAGATCGTCGCCGCGGACGCGGACGCGAAGGTTCTGGTCCTCACCACCTTCGACCTCGACGAATACGTTTACCAAGCCCTGCGCGCGGGGGCCTCCGGCTTCCTCCTCAAGGACGCCTCGGCCCGCCAGCTCGCCGACGGCGTACGGGTGGTCGCCTCCGGCGAGGCGCTGCTGGCCCCCACCGTGACCCGTCGCCTGATCACCGAGTTCTCCAGACTCGCCTCCGCTCCCCGCCCTCCGGCCCTGGCCCGGGTCGGTGAGCTCACCGAGCGCGAGACGGAGGTGCTCGTCCTCATCGCCCAGGGCCTGTCGAACGCGGAGATCGCCGGACACCTCGTGGTCGCCGAGTCGACCATCAAGACCCACGTGAGCCGCATCCTGGTCAAACTCGGGCTGCGCGACCGCACCCAGGCCGCCGTCTTCGCTTACGAGGCGCGCCTGGTCACCCCTTCCTGAGCACCGCGGTCCCGAAGCACCGCGGTCCCGGAGCGCAGTGGTCCCGGGGCACAGTGGTCCCGGGGCACCGCGGACCCGCCGGGCCGGGCCCTCCACCCGCGGCCACGGTGGGACTGGCCCGTCGTGGGCGGCCCGGTTAGCGTCGGCCCATGGACCAGCCCAGCACCTCCCCCGCCCCGTTCGACCCTTGGTCGGCGGCGTTCGTCGCCGACCCGTACCCCGCCTATGCCGAGCTGCGGGCCACCGGCCGGGCGCACTACTTCGAAGCCACCGACCAATGGCTCGTCCCGCACCACGCAGACGTGTCGGCCCTCCTGCGTGACCGGCGGCTGGGGCGCACCTACCTCCACCGGTTCACGCACGAGGAGTTCGGCCGGACGCCGCCACCCCCGGAGCACGAGCCGTTCGAGACGCTCAACGGGCAAGGGCTGCTGGACCTCGAACCGCCGGACCACACCCGCATCCGGCGCCTGGTGTCCAAGGCGTTCACCCCACGCACCGTCGAACAGCTCGTCCCCACCGTCCAGCGGCTGGCCGCCGGACTCGCGGACGACTTCGTCGCGCAGGGCGGGGGCGACCTGCTGGCGGCCGTCGCCGAGCCGCTGCCCGTCGCCGTGATCGCCGAGATGCTCGGTATCCCGGAGTCCGACCGGGCCCCGCTGCGGCCCTGGTCCGCGGCGATCTGCGGGATGTTCGAGCTCAACCCGTCCGAGGACACCGCCCGCGCCGCCGTCCGTGCTTCCCTCGAATTCTCCGCGTATCTGCGTGAGCTGATCGCCGAGCGACGCGCGCATCCGGGCACCGACCTCGTCTCCGCCCTCGTCGCCGCCCACGACGAGGGCGAGCGGCTGACCGAGCAGGAGATGGTCTCCACCTGCGTCCTCCTCCTGAACGCCGGGCACGAGGCGACCGTCAACACCACGGTCAACGGCTGGTGGACGCTGCTGCGCCACCCCGGGCAACTGGCCGCCCTCCGCGCCGACCACGGGCTCCTGCCCACGGCGCTCGAAGAACTGATGCGGTACGACACCCCCCTCCAGATGTTCGAGCGCTGGGTCCTGGACGACATCGAGATCGACGGCACGGTCATCCCCCGGGGTTCCGAGGTGGCGCTGCTCTTCGGCTCCGCCAACCGCGACCCCGCCCGCTTCGCGGCCCCGGACACCCTGGACCTCACCCGGCGGGAGAACCCGCACATCACCTTCGGCGCCGGCATCCACTTCTGCCTGGGCGCCCCGCTCGCCCGGGTCGAACTGGCCGCCTCCTTCGGTGAGCTGTTGCGCAAGGCACCCGGACTGCGACTGGCCGCCGAGCCCGAGTGGAACCCGGGCTACGTCATCAGGGGCCTGAAGGAGTTGCGGGTCGAGGTGTGAGGCCGTGGCGGGCGCCCTTCCCGCCCGCCCGCACCGCCTCAGGTCACCAGGTCCCGGCGGCGCAGCGCCGCCAGGGCCGCGGCCACCAGCAGCGCCGACATCACGGTGAGGAGCGCCACCGGACCCCACTCCATCCCCGCTCCTGGCAGCTTCGGCAGATGTGTGAACGGCGACGCGTCCATCACCGGCTGCGGCAGGTCCAGGGCTGGCCCGATCCAGCCGAGCGCCAGGCAGAGCCCCACCACGCCCCAGCTCGCCGGAGCCGCCTTCGGTATCGCCCCGTGGAGCAGGGCCGTGATCCCGCCGAGCAGCCAGACGGCGGGCAGTTGCACCAGGCAGGCGCCGAGCACGGCCGGAAGCGCGTGACCGTATCCCGCCGCCAGACCGAGACCACCGACCGCCATGAGCAGGGCCGCCCCGCCGAAGGCGATGAGCAGATGGCCCCCCGCCCAGCGGAGCCGGCCGACCCCGCCCGCGAGTACCGGCTCCGCGCGGCCGGCGGTCTCCTCTCCGTGCAGCCGGAGCACCGACGCGGCGATGTACAGAGCGGCGACTGTGCCGAGCACGGAGACCATCGAGGCGAGGAAGGCATCGGTGAGGCCGGACTGCCCACCCATCCGCTCGAAGATCTCCCGGGCCTTCTCGCTGTCCCCGACCAGGTCCGCCGCCCCGCCGGCCAGTCCGCCGAAGACGAACCCGACCACGCCGAAGGACACCGCCCACCCCAGGAGCGCGCCGCGTTGCAGACGTGTCGCGAGGCTCCAGGCGGTGGACATCCGGCCCCGCGCCGGCCCCGGACGCGCGGCCAGGAAGCTCATGCCGACATCCCGGCGCCCGGCCAGCACGTATGCCACGAGGCATTGCGCCGCCACCGCGCCTGCGATCACGAGGAGTGCCCACCACCGCTCGTCCGCGTACGGCCGGACATTCTCCGCCCAGCCGAGCGGAGAGAGCCAGGTGAGGAGGGAGGGGCCGTCGTCCGCGGCCGAGTCGCCCGCCGCCTTCAGGACGAACGCGGCACCCACCGCCGCCGCCGTGGCCCCCTTGGCGAGGCGCCCGCTCTCCGTGAACTGTGCGACGATCGCCGCCGTGCAGGCGAACAGCACACCGACCCCGGCGACGGCCGACGCGAGCGCCACCGCCCCCGTGCCCCCCGCACCCGAGCCGGCCATTCCGGCTGTGATCACCAGGGCCAGGCCGGCGTTGGCGACCACGGCCGCGAGCAGTGCGGCGGTGAGCGGGGCACAGCGTCCCACCCTCGCCGACGAGAGCATCTCCTGACGGCCCGTCTCCTCCTCCTCGCGGGTGTGGCGCACGACGACGACCAGGCTCATCACCGCTGCCAGCGCCGCGCCGAAGGCGAGCATGCGCCAGCTGACCAGCCCACCGACGGAGTCGTCGAACACGGGCCCGTACATCGCCCGCACCGAGCTGTTGCCGTTCATCGACGCGGCGAGGTGGGCTCGCTGGGCCGGCGTTTCGTAGAGCGACGCGATGGACGTGCCGACCGAGGAGAAGGAGCCGCCGAGGACGAGCACCCAGACGGGGATGACGATGCGGTCGCGCCGCAGTGCGAGCCTCAGCAGGGTCCAGGTCCCGGTGAGCTGCCCGGCGGACGCCCGGCGTCGCACAGCGGCCTTCGCTCCGAGGGACACGGCGGTCATCGCGCCACCACCTCCGACGACTGCTCGGCGTCCGCCGCGTAGTGGCGGAGGAAGAGCTCCTCCAGCGTGGGCGGGGTGCACGTCAGCGAGCGGACTCCGGACGAGGAGAGGGACTTGAGGACGGCGTCCAATCGGTCCGTGGTCACCTGGAGCGAGACCCGCCGCCCTTCGATGTCGAGGTCATGGACCCCGGGGATCCGTGCCAGGCCGTCCGGATCGCGTATCAGCTCGGCGCTGATGTGCGTCCGCGTCAGATGACGCATGTCCGCCAGTGAACCGGTCTCCACCGTCCGGCCCCGGCGGATGATGCTGACCCGGTCGCAGAGCGATTCGACCTCGCTCAGAATGTGACTGGACAGCAGCACCGTCCGGCCCCGCTCGCGCTCCTCCGCCACGCAGCTCTGGAAGACCTCCTCCATTAGCGGGTCGAGCCCGCTGGTCGGCTCGTCCAGGATCAGCAGGTCGACGTCCGACGCGAAAGCGGCGACCAGGGCCACCTTCTGCCGGTTGCCCTTGGAATACGTCCGCCCCTTCTTCGTCGGGTCGAGCTCGAAGCGGTCCACGAGGTCCGCGCGCCGGGCCGCGTCGAGGCCGCCGCGCAACCGCCCGTACAGGTCGATCACCTCGCCGCCGGAGAGGTTGCGCCACAGCGTGACGTCCCCGGGGACGTAGGCCACGCGCCGGTGCAGCTCGACCGCGTCGTGCCAGGGGTCGCGGCCGAGAAGCCGGGCCGCGCCGGAGTCGGCTCTGAGCAGCCCCAGAAGGACCCGGATGGTGGTGGACTTCCCCGACCCGTTCGGGCCGAGGAAGCCGTGGACCTCACCAGTCTCGACGGCCAGGTCGAGCCCGTCCAGCGCCTGCGTCCGGCCGAACGATTTGCACAGTCCGGCCACGGTGATTGCCTTCGTCATGATTTTGAACGTACGCTACTTTCACAACTTTGTGAAGTTAAGGAACCGTATAAACTCGAAGGAGTGACATGCAGTGGCGCACCGAGGAAGAGGAGCGGGATGAGCGGCGGATCCGCAGAGGAGAGCGCGGTCGATGGCGCGGTCCGGAGCCCGGGGGACCGGGACACCGAGGCGGTCGCGCGGTTCGTGGAGCGGTTCGCGTCCGAGATGACCGAGGCGGGGATGCAGCGCATGGCCTCGCGCGTCTTCGCGGCCCTGCTCGCGGACGACGACGCCTCGATGACCTCGGCGGAGCTCGCCCTGGCCCTGCAGATCAGTCCCGCCGCCGTGTCCGGCGCGATCAACTACCTCACGCAGGTCAGCATGGTCGGCCGCGAACGCGAACCGGGCTCGCGCCGTGACCGGTACCGCCTGCACAACGAGATCTGGTACACCACCTTCGCCAGCCGCGACCAGGTCCTCGTCCGCTGGGAGCGCACCCTCAGGGAAGGTGCGCGCACGCTCGGCGAGCACACCCCGGCCGGCGCACGGATCGCCGAGACGGCGGCGTTCTTCGAGTTCCTGCAGGCGGAACTGGAGGGGCTGATGGGCCGCTGGGAGGAGCACCGCAAGACCCTCGACCTGCCGACGGGCAGCACCGGCGCGGGCACCTGAGCACCCGCGCCCGCTACCCCGCCGGGAGCATCAGCCCCCAGGCCCCCGCCCGGACCGTCCACGTCCGGGTCCGCACCGGCCCCGCGACCTGTAGGTCCGCCCGGTAGCGGAAGTCCGCACCCGAGACCGTGACCGCCTTCGCCTCCGTGGTGACCGGGGCGGTGTCCGGCGCGTCGATCGTCACGGCGGCCAGGCCGTCGTCGCCGCAGCCCGACGTCACCGTCACGGAGGCGACCGGGCGGTCGAGGTCGTTCAGCACGACGCCGTCGGCCTCCACGCGCAGCCGGTGCGTCGGTGGCACGGCCGGCGGTTCCGGAGGCGCGGGGCGCACCAGGGTGCGGACCAGCGAGCGGCAGGCGTCCCAGACGGAGGTGACGCCCGAGCGGTCGGCTCCCGCCCCAGGGGCTCCGTTCAGCGCGGGGATGCGCAGTGCGCCCAGGACCACACCGTCGCTGTCGTCGACGAGCAGGTCGAGGCGCCGCACCGCCCCGTCCAGCGCCGTGCGCGCCGCCGCCACGGCGCCGTTCGGCACGCCGAGCGAGTGGGCGAGTTCCAGCGCGCCCGACGCGCCGACGGGAACGAGGGACAACGCGCTCATGGCGGGCTCCCGCTCCCGGTGCAGCAGCGACACGGCACGCCGCAGCGCCCGGTCGTCGCCGACCACCACCGGGCGCCGACCGCCCCGGCGGGACAGGGCCCGGGCGAATTCCCCGGGGCTGTCCGGGAGGCAGATCTTGGCGTGCGAGCCCGCGCTCAGCACGTCTTTCGCGATGCGGACGGACTCGCCGTCCGTCCGGCGGGCGACCGGATCGATCACCACCAGCAGGTGGGGCGCACCGTTACCGGGGGGCTGGGCAGCCGACACCTCGGTCCTTCCTCGGGTAGCATCTTGGTGCAAGAGCCCCTTGCGCTATTGCGCCAGGGGTTTCGTCTATTCCGGGGCACCCGGTTCGACGGTTCGGACTGTGCCGTACAACGACGTACGGCATGTACGGCGTTTTCGTACGCCCCTGACCTTGGACATGCCCCGCCCGGAAGGGGTGTACGCCTGTGCCCGCACTTGTGCTGCTCGGTGCTCAGTGGGGTGACGAGGGCAAGGGAAAGGCCACCGACCTCCTCGGTGGATCCGTGGACTATGTGGTGCGCTACCAGGGCGGCAACAACGCCGGCCACACGGTGGTCGTCGGTGACCAGAAGTACGCACTGCATCTCCTCCCCTCCGGCATCCTGTCACCGGGATGTACCCCGGTCATCGGTAACGGTGTCGTCGTCGACCCGGCGGTCCTGCTCTCCGAGCTGAGTGGGCTGAACGACCGCGGCGTGGACACGTCGAAGCTGCTGATCAGCGGCAACGCTCATTTGATCACCCCGTACAACGTCACCGTCGACAAGGTGACGGAACGGTTCCTCGGGAAGCGCAAGATCGGCACCACCGGGCGCGGCATCGGCCCGACGTACGCCGACAAGATCAACCGGGTCGGCATCCGCGTCCAGGACCTCTACGACGAGTCGATCCTGGAGCAGAAGGTCGAGGCGGCCCTGGAACAGAAGAACCAGCTTCTGGCCAAGGTCTTCAACCGGCGCGCCATCGAGGCCGGCAAGGTCGTCGAGGACATGCTCCAGTACGCGGAGCAGCTGAAGCCCTACGTGGCCGACACGACGCTCGTCCTGAACAACGCCATCGACGCGGGCAAGGTCGTCCTGTTCGAGGGCGGTCAGGGCACCCTGCTCGACGTCGATCACGGCACGTACCCGTTCGTGACCTCCTCGAACCCGACCGCGGGCGGCGCCTGCACCGGTGCCGGCGTCGGTCCGACCAAGATCAGCCGGGTCATCGGCATCCTCAAGGCGTACACGACCCGGGTCGGTGCCGGGCCGTTCCCGACGGAGCTGCACGACGAGGACGGCGAGGCGCTGCGGCGGATCGGCGGCGAGCGCGGTGTCACCACCGGCCGCGACCGCCGGTGCGGCTGGTTCGACGCGGTCATCGCGCGGTACGCGACCCGGGTCAACGGCCTCACCGACTTCTTCCTCACCAAGCTGGACGTGCTGACCGGCTGGGAGCAGATCCCGGTGTGCGTCGCGTACGAGATCGACGGCAAGCGCGTCGAGGAGCTCCCGTACAGCCAGACCGACTTCCACCACGCGAAGCCGGTGTACGAGATGCTTCCGGGCTGGTCCGAGGACATCACCAAGGCGAAGACGTTCGCCGACCTGCCGAAGAACGCGCAGGCGTACGTGAAGGCGCTGGAAGAGATGTCCGGCGCCCCGATCTCCGCGATCGGCGTCGGCCCCGGCCGTACCGAGACCATCGAGATCAACTCGTTCCTGTAGTCGTACGGGTGCACAGGAGGGCCGGGGCGGCGGTTGAGCCCCGGCCCTCCGGCATGTGCACGCTCCACGCGAACGGCTGGTCTAGACCTTGACAGGTCCAGACCAGCGGCGATTGGGTGCAGGGATGCCCGCACGGCCTGCCCGCCGAGGTGTGCGGCGCACCATGCCCGTCCTCGTCGAAGGAGTGAGCAGCGCTGAACCGCATCAAGAGCATCCTGACCGTACTGAGCGCGGTCGTCGCCACGGCAGCCTTCCTGCCCGGCGTCGCCACCGCCGCACCGGCCGCACCGGACGCCGCAGGCTCCGTGTCGTGCGCACTCCTGTGGAACTCCTCGACCGCCTATCCGGCGGGCGGCGCGGTCTCGCACCACGGCCGCAACTGGACGGCGAAGTGGTGGACGCGGAACGAGAACCCGGGCGCCACCACCGTCTGGGCGGACGCGGGCGCCTGTACGGGAGGGGTTTCCGACTTCGTCATCAGCGAGGCGGAGTTCGACGAGATCTTCCCCGAGCGCGACCCCTTCTACACCTACCAGGGCCTGATCGACGCGCTGCACGCGTATCCCCGCTTCGCCAACACCGGGACCGAGGAGACCAGGAGCCGGGAGGCCGCGGCGTTCCTGACGCATGCCGACTTCGAGTCGGTCGGTCTGCGGTACGTGAAGGAGATCAACGAGGCCAACTACTGGATCAAGTGCGACTACAGCCAGCCGTTCGGCTGTCCGGCCGGCCAGTCCGCCTACTACGGACGCGGCCCGATCATGTTCAGTTGGAACTTCAACTACAAGGCGGCGGGGGACGCGCTCGGCCTCGACCTGCTCAACGACCCCTGGCTGGTGGAGCGTGATCCGTCCGTCGCCTGGCAGACCGCGCTCTGGTACTGGAACACCCAGAACGGTCCCGGAACCATGACCTCCCATGACGCCATGGTCGGCGGGGCCGGCTTCGGTGAGACCATCCGCTCACTCAACGGCTCTCTGGAGTGCAACGGCGGGAACCCCGGCTCGGTGCAGGCCCGGGCGGCCAAGTACGAGCACATCACGGATGTCATCGGCGTCAACCCGGGCTCTCATCTGACCTGCTGACGCCTCCTCGAGCCCCGGGGCCGACGCGATCGGCGCATCGTGAGGAGGCCCCGGGGTCCTCGTGGTCGCAGAGATTCCGTTCTTTTGGTCTAGACCTTGACAGGTCCAGACCAAGCGCGCTTGAGTGGCGGCAACCCCCCACAGCGGTGTGCCGCGACGACCGGTGTGCCGCGACGAAGGAGTGTGCAGATGTTCCGACGCATCATGGGCCTGCTCGCCGCGCTGGGCGCGGTCGTCGCAGGGCTCGTCGTACTCCCCGCCACCACCGCCTCGGCCGCCGACTGCGCGGCCGCGTGGAACGCCTCGTCCGTGTACACGGGCGGCGGGTCCGCCTCGTACAACGGACACAACTGGACCGCCAAGTGGTGGACGCAGAACGAGAAACCGGGCAGCTCGGACGTCTGGGCCGACCATGGCGCCTGCGGAGGCGGAGGCGGCACGGACCCGGGCGGCCCGGGCTCGTCCTCCGGCTTCGTGGTCAGCGAGGCGCAGTTCAACCAGATGTTCCCCGGTCGCAGTTCCTTCTATACGTACAGCGGGCTGGTCGCCGCTCTGGACGCCTATCCGGGCTTCGCCAACACCGGCAGTGACACCGTGAAGAAGCAGGAGGCCGCGGCCTTCCTCGCCAACGTCAGCCACGAGACCGGCGGACTGGTGTACATCGTCGAGCAGAACACCGCCAACTACCCGCACTACTGCGACAGCAGCCAGCCCTACGGGTGCCCGGCCGGCCAGGCCGCGTACTACGGGCGCGGCCCGATCCAGCTCAGCTGGAACTTCAACTACAAGGCCGCGGGCGACGCGCTGGGCATCGACCTGCTCCACAACCCGAACCTGGTGCAGACCGACGCCGCCGTGGCCTGGAAGACCGGCCTCTGGTACTGGAACACCCAGAACGGCCCCGGCACCATGACCGCCCACAACGCCATGGTGAACGGCGCCGGCTTCGGCGAGACGATCCGCTCCATCAACGGCTCGATCGAGTGCAACGGCGGCAACCCCGCCCAGGTCCAGAG
Organism: Streptomyces sp. SID9727; assembly: GCF_010550605.1. Classification (GTDB taxonomy): domain Bacteria; phylum Actinomycetota; class Actinomycetes; order Streptomycetales; family Streptomycetaceae; genus Streptomyces. Next base: position 2,406 of record NZ_JAAGNI010000316.1, on the reverse strand, counting down.
CCGTATCAACAAGTACCAGGCGTTCGTGCAGATCCTCGGGACCACGCCCGGCTCCAACTTGAGCTGCTGACCAGCGCTTTCACCCGGCAACTTCACTCGTGTGGGGGACGCCTCCGACCTCGCGGACGGAGGCGTTCCCCGCTTCGTTGTCAGTGGTCGCCTCTAACGTCGCAAGCATCGGGACCGCAGGCGGTCGGCGCACGAGGAGAGGTCAGCACGATGGAATTCCGGATCGAACGGGGCGAGCTGGCGGATGCCGTCGCCTGGGCCGCCCGCGTTCTGCCCACCCGGTCGCCCGTGCCCGTCCTGGGCGGTCTGCTGCTGGAGGCGACGGACGACAGACTGAGCATCTCCGGCCTGGACTACGAGGCATCCGCCCGCATCGAGGTCGCGGCGCGGACCGAACGGCCGGGGAAGGTCCTGGTCATGGGCCGCCGGCTGCTCGACGTGTGCAAGGTGCTGCCCGATGGACCGGTGGAATGCGCGGTTGAGGGTTCACGGTTCACGGTGACGGGCGGCGGCGCCGGATTCGGTCTGTCCGTCCTGCCGCTGGACGACTACCCCGCGCTGCCGCCGCTCCCCGAGATACTCGGTGAGGTGGACGGGCAGGAGTTCGCGGCAGCCGTCGCCGACGTGTCGGTGGCCGCCGGCCGGGACGACACCCTCCCCACGCTCACCGGAATCCGCCTGGCGCTCGACGGCGAGCGGATGACCCTCGCGGCCACCGACCGCTACCGCTTCGCCGTCCGTACGCTCGACTGGCGGCCCACGGGGCACGGCACCACCGCCGACGTCGTCGTCTCGGCCCGTCGGCTCAGCGAGATCGCCCGCTCGGTCGGCGCCCGCCCCGGCACGGTCCGCCTCGCCCTGGACAGCGGTTCGGCGGGCTTCGAACGGGAGGGCATGCGCACCACGGTCCGGCTGCTCGACGGCCGGCTCCCGCGCCACGACAAGCTGTTCGTGCTGAGCGGGCCGGTCAAGGCGGTGACCGAGCGCGAACCGCTGGTCGAGGCGGTGAAGCGGGTCGCGGTCGTGGCGGACGGCGACAGCCCGCTCCAGTTCGTGTTCAGCGGGGACTCCGTCCTGCTCCAGGCCGGGTACGAGGACGACGTGGCTTCCCAGCGCCTGCCCGCCGGGCTCCTGGGCGCCGACGAGATCGCTGTGGGGTTCAACCCCTCCTACCTGATGGACGCGCTGGCCACGTTCGACAGCCCGGTGCTCCGGTTCCAGCTCATGGGCCAGGGGCAGCGCGCCATGATCACCGGACACCGGGACCATGAGGAAGCGGTGGCAGCGGCGGACGGGGTGGGGGACACGGTCCACCAGCACCTGCTCATGTCGCTCCGGCCGCTGATCCAGTGAAACCGGCGGCGGGGCAGGGCAGCGGGCGGCCGTGCGCACGCACCGGCGCTCCCGCCCGGCCCGGCGCGTCAGCCGGACTTCGTGTACGTGAGCTTTTCACCGCTGGACGTGTTCTCACGTCTCAGACTGCCGTCCGGGAGCAGGGTGAGCGTCGTCGGAGCCCCCGGGGAGCAGGAAGCCGCAGGCTCCCCCTCCGTCACGGTGGAGGGGCCGATGCTGACGGACTCGCCTTCGGCGGCCTCGGCGGTCAGGGGCGCCTCGAAGACGCAGTGGTAGGTGCCGCCGTCGGCGAGGGGGCCCTCGGCGGTCAGGGTGAGGACCGTGTCGCCCGCCTCGCCCTGGTGGATGACGAGTTCACGGGTGGAGTGGCCGGTGTCGTTGTCGATGCTGCCGGACCAGGAGCCCAGGTAGCCGTCGGGGATGCCGCCCTCCTCGCCGTTGCCCCCGTCGTCGGGCGAGGGGTCCGGGGAGACATCGGGGGAGGGGGACTCGTCGACGGCCCGGGTCGGTGTGGGCCCGGCCGAGTGGGTGGGCTTCGCCGTGGGCGTCCCGCCCTTGTCGTTCATGAGGGCGTAGACGGACCCGCCGGCGCCTACGGCGACCAGTACGGCGACGAGGATCAGCGCGATGGTCGAGCCGCTGTTCCTGCGGGCCGGTTCGGGAGCGGGGGCCGGATGCTGCGTGCCGGCGGGGTACCCGGGGCCGTACGGGGGAGTGGCGCCCTGGCCGGGCTGTGGCGGGTAGCCGTACGGGTAGCCGTGGTCCGGGCTCGGCTGCTGGGGGTAGCCGTATGCCTGGCCCTGGCCGGACTGCTGCGGATAGCCGTATCCCGGGCCGGGGGCGGGCTGCTGCGGGTGGCCGTAGCCCTGGACCTGCTGAGGCTGGGCGGCCTGGTGCGGGTAGCCGTAACCGTAGCCGGGCGGCGGGGCGACGGGGGGCGGCCCGCTCGGCGGCGTGGCGACGGGACCGGCCGCGCCGGGGTCCGCGGTGGGGAGCGCGTGGCCGGCGCCGGACCCGGGCTGCCCGGGGGACGGCAGAGGGGCG
>NZ_JAAGNI010000299.1 GCF_010550605.1 Streptomyces sp. SID9727 | reverse complement strand
CGGCGCCGTCGGCGGCGGGCAGGCTCCGGGCGGCGCGGCCGGCGGCCGTGGTGGCGGGATGACGCAGTACGACCTGTCCGCCGACAAGCCCGAGGAGCTGCCCTGGCTGATCAAGATCGACGAGTACGTGGAGGGCCGCGCCTACCAGGGCGAGCGGGAGATCTCGCTGCGCCCGGGCAGCAACGCCCAGGTCCCCCTCAACGAGGCGCTGGCGCTCTCGCTGATCGACGGCACCGGGGAGCCGGCCGAGCGGTACGGCTTCACGGAGCTGAAGGTCAACAACCGGCCGGCGGCCGTCCGGCTGATGGTCGAGAACCCCGACACCGAGTACGCGGAGGCCGTCGGGGGCGAGTCCGTGGTCTACAAGGCCAGGGCGGGCGGCACGTTCGACTACCAGGGGGGCGACCCGTCGAAGTACGAGACGTCCTTCCGGCAGCTGAACAAGGTCGGGAGCCAGGACCTCGAACCGGTCATGAAGCTGACCGAGTGGGTCGAGAAGTCCTCCGACGAGGAGTTCGCCGCCGATCTCGGCACGTACGTCGACGTCGACTCGTTCGCCCACTACGTGGCCACACAGAACCTGCTGATGAACTTCGACGACATGGCGGGCCCGGGGAAGAACTACCTCCTCGGGTACGACCTGAACAGCAAGAGGTTCTCGGTACTCGGCTGGGACTACAACCTCACCTTCAGCGGGGACGCGACGGCGGGGCCGAACGAGCAGATGGGCATGGGCGGCGGCATGGGCGGCCGCCCCGGAGGCACCGGCGGCGAGGACGGCGGCACCGGTGGCGGCACGCCCGAGGGCCTGCCGGAAGGGATGCCGGAGCTGCCCGAGGGCGCGGAGATGCCCGACTTCGGCGACATGCCCGGCGCGCCGGGCGGTGGCGCGGGCAAGGGCGGCGGAATGCGGTCCGGCCACGCCCTGAAGGAACGCTTCCTGGAGCTCGACGCCTTCGACGCGGTCTACCGGAAGGCGTACCAGGACCTGTACGAGAAGTTCTACGCCTCCGGCAAGGCCGTGAAGTCCCTGGACGACCTCGCGGAACAGGCCACCCGGGCCGGCGTCCCCGCGAAGGACGTCGAGACCGCGGCCGGCGCCCTGCGCACCACGGTCACCCAGCGCACGGCGGCCCTGGCGAAGAACAAGGAGGTGACCGGCTGACCTCCGGCGCGCCCCGGGCCCCCGCCGGGGCGCGCCCCCATTCCTGTGAACGCGCACAAGTTCGGCCCGTAGCATCGCGCCGCACGGCGCCGCCCGGACCGTGTCCGCAACGCCGTGAGGTGATCCTTCCCATGGGCGACCGGTCCGCCCGGCACACCCTCCTGGTCGTCGAGGACGACCCCGGTATCCGTACGCTGCTCACCTCCGCCCTGACCGCGTCCGGTCACGGCGTCGCCTCGGCGGCGAACGGGCGGGAGGCGCTGGACGAGGTGGAACGCCTCCGGCCGGACCTGGTCGTGCTGGACGTGACGCTCCCGGACACGGACGGCTTCGCCGTGACACGGGCGCTGCGGGCCCGGGGCGACTACACCCCGGTGCTGTTCCTCACCGCGCGCACGGACATCGAGGACCGCATCATCGGGCTCAGCTCGGGCGGCGACGACTACGTCACCAAGCCGTTCCACATCCAGGAGATCCTGCTGCGGATCCGGGCCATCCTGCGCCGCACCGGCTCCACGCCCCGCCCCCCGGCCGAGCAGCCGCCGCTGCGGTACGCGGACCTGACCGTCGACCGCGAGCGGCACACCGCGCACCGGGGCGGGGAGCCGGTGCGGTTGTCGCCGACGGAGTTCCGGCTGCTGGTCTGCCTGGTGTCGCAGGCCGAGAAGGTGCTGGCGAAGCAGGAGATACTGCTGGACGTGTGGAGCTACGGCTTCGCCGGGGACACCCGCATCGTGGACACGTACATCAAGAACCTGCGCCGCAAGATCGACCGCGCGGACCGGCCGTTGATCCACACGGTGCGCGGTGTCGGATACTGCCTGCGGATGCCCCGCGAGGACGCGCGGTGAGGTTCCTGCCGCGCCGGCCCCGCTCGGTGCGGACCCGGCTGGTGCTCATCTCGACCGTGCTGGCCACCGTGGCCGTGCTGGTCTCGCAGGCGGCGGGGCTCGCGGTCATGCGGTCCTGGCTGACGGGCCAGATCGACCACCGGCTCGTCGAGTTCCGCCCGCCGCCCCCGGCCGCGTACGGGAGGCCGCTCCACGGCCCCGCCCCGGAGGACGTCCTGCCCTCCGACTTCCGGGTCTTCTTCTACGGCTCCGACGGGCGGCTGCGACCCGACTCGCTCGGCAGCAGCGCCGGTCGCCCCCGGCTGCCCGCGACCGCCTCCGGCCTCGCCCCGGAGCGCGGGCGGCCGGCCACCGTGCCGGACGCGGAGGGCGGCTCGGCCTGGCGGGTGGTCGCCGACAGGGGGCCGGACGGGCGGCGCGTCGTCGTCGCACTCCAGCTGAGCACGGTGGAGGGGGCCACCTCGAAGCTGCTGTGGTTCAGCCTCGCGATCGGGGTGGCCACGGCGGCCGGGGTCGGGCTGCTGGGCAGTGCCGCCGTGCGCCTGGGGCTGCGCCCGCTGGCCCGGATGGAGCGGACGGCCCTGCGGATCACCGGGGGCGAGTCGGCCCTGACGGTCACGGACACCGACCCGCGCACGGAGACCGGGCGGCTCGGGCTCGCGTTCAACACGATGCTCGGCCAGGTCCGGGCCGCCCTGCACCGCAAGGACGCGTCCGAGCAGCGGCTGCGCCGTTTCATGGCGGACGCGGGCCACGAGCTGCGCACCCCGCTCACCTCGATCCAGGGGTTCGCCGAACTCCTCGTGGAGCAGCCGCGGCTGCCGGCCGCCCGGCGGCGCGAGGCCCATATGCTGATCGCCCGCAACGCGGAGCGGATGAGCCGGCTCGTGGACGACCTCTTCCTGCTGGCCAAGCTGGGATACGCCCCGGTGGCGCACCGCGGGACCGTGGACCTGCTGTCGCTCGCGGCGGACGGGGTCGGCGCGGCGGTCGTCGCGCATCCGGGCCGCGAGGTGCGGCTGGCACCGCTGGGCGGGGGCGGGACGGACGGGCCGGGGTCGGCGCTGGACGTGGTGGAGGCGCTGGGCGACGCCCACCAGCTCTCCCAGGTGATCGGCAACCTGCTGGCCAACGCCTGCGCGCACACCCCGCCCGCCGCGCGCGTCGAGGTGCGGGTCGGAGCCGTGCGCACCGGCCCGGACACCGGCGGGACCGACCGGCCCGGCCGCTTCGGCGCGACGGCCGCGCTGCCCGCCGGGGTGGAGGCGTGCGTGGTGGAGGTCGTGGACGACGGGCCCGGGCTGGCGGCCGAAGCGGCGCGGCAGGTGTTCGAGCGGTTCTACCGTGGGCCTTCGACGGGGCGCGAGGGCGTCCGGGCCGGGTCCGGGCTGGGCCTGTCGATCGCGGCCACCATCGCCGAGGCGCACGGGGGGCGGCTCGAACTCGACACCCGGCCGGGCGACGGTTCGACGTTCCGGCTGCTGCTTCCCCGGAGCGTCGGCGCCGATCGGGAAAGCCTGGCGTGACAACGTTCACCGGTGGCCTCGGATGGGCAGGGCTGCTTTTGACGAAGCCATGTCACCTGTCCCCTCAGCAGGGAGTCGCTCATGTCAGTCGCACCCCGCCCCACCGCCACCCGGCGGAACGTTCTTGCAGCGGGCGGCGCCGCCGCCGTCTCGATCGCCTTCACCGGGGCGTTCACCGAACTCTTCGCGGGCACGTCCGCCGCACGCGGTCACGAGGGTTACGGCCCGCTCCTGCCGGACCCGGACGGCCTGCTCGACCTGCCCGAGGGCTTCCACTACCGGGTGCTGTCCCGCGAGGGGGACCCGCTCCGCTCCGGCGAGGGGCAGGTCCCCAGCCACTGCGACGGCATGGCGGCGTTCGCCGCCCGGGGCGGGCACGTACGGCTGGTCCGCAACCACGAGAACCGGGTGGACGCCGCGATTCCGGTGCCGGTGGTCGACGGGCTGACGTACGACCCGATGGGCAAGGGCGGCTGTACGGCCCTGGAGCTCGACGGCCACAACCGCGTACTGTCCGAGCGCGTCGCCATCGCCGGTACGGCGGTGAACTGCGCGGGCGGGCGCACCCCCTGGAACACCTGGCTGACCTGCGAGGAGACCGAGGACAAGGCCGGTACCAACGGCTACACCAAGGACCACGGCTACATCTTCGAGGTGGACGGCGCCGATCCGCGCCGCACCGGTGCCGTACCGCTGACCGCGATGGGCCGCTTCCAGCACGAGGCGGTCGCCATCGACCCGCGCGACGGGACGGTGTACGAGACGGAGGACGCGTTCGACAAGCCGTTCGGACTGTTCTACCGCTTCCTGCCGAAGAAGCCGCTGGGCGGTACGGGTTCGCTGCGCGCGGGCGGCCGGCTGGAGGCCATGCGGGTGCCGGGGGTGCCCGACCTCTCGGCCGTGCGGGAGACCGGGAGGGTGTTCGAGGGCGTCGAGTGGGTTCGCGTCCCGGACCCGCAGGCAGCGGGGACCCCCATCCGCTTCCAGGACTTCGGCCGGAAGGGCATCACGCACGGCCAGAAGCTGGAGGGCTGCTACTGGGGCGGTTCGTGCGTCTACTTCGTCTCCAGCTTCGCGCACAGCGCGGAGGGCTCGGCGGCGGACCACTACGGGCAGGTCTGGCGCTACGACCCGCACCGGCGCCAGCTGACCCTGGTCGTCGTCTTCGGCCCGGACACCGATCTCCAGCTCCCCGGTGAATCCCCCGACAACATCGCCCTGGCCCCCGACGGCGGCCTGATGGTCTGTGAGGACGGCGGCGGCGCCCAGCACGTGTTCGGCCTGACCCGGCGCGGCGAGGTGTACCCGATGGCACGCGGCCGGCAGAACACCGGGACGTCCGAGGAGCCGGAGTGGGGCGAGTTCGCGGGCGTCACGTTCGCGCCGGATCACGGGACGATGTACGTGAACGTCTACACACCGGGCACCACGTTCGCGGTCACGGGGCCGTGGCGCTGACGGGCTGAGCGGAACCGCAGCGCACCCCGCCGCGTCTTTGCATACGACAACAAGGGGTTTGATCCATCCGGGTGTGCCGGGGCAGGATGACGGGGTGCGCTTCGGAGCGCCCGCGCTTCGGAGCGCCGGCGCCCGGACGCTCGGTGGAAGCGATTCTTGACGGGGGCACCGTGACCAAGTGGGACATCGACCCCGACGGCGTGCGTCGGGTGCTGAAGAACACCGCCGAGGTGGGCGGCGAATTCCAGAAGGAGTTCACGTCGTACAACGACGGCCTGGTGGGGTCGGCGACCTCGGCGGGCACGATGGTGCTGGGCGGGACGCAGATCCCGGCCGGGGGCGCGTTCGGGCCGGTGGCCCAGGCATTGCAGGAGTTCCAGCAGCACACGCTCAATGACCTCAAGTTCCTCCCGGTCCGGACGGCGAAGTCCATGACGGGGGCGCGGCTGGCCACTGAGGCGTACCTCGCGGGCGACCTGGAGATGGCGAAGAACAAGCAGGAGCAGTACTCCAAGGCGCCGACCCCGGAGGAGCTGAAGGGGAAGGGGCCCAAGAAATGATCGACCTGGCCAAGATCCCCTTCTACACCGGCAATCTGGAGGCCCTGGAGAAGCATGCGGCCACGCTGAAGACGACCGCCTCCGACATCCGGACCACGGGCAAGGACGTCCACACGGCCTTCCAGGCGCTGGACCCGGTCTACGACGCCCCGGAGCAGGAGGAGTTGCTCGACACCACGATTACGGTACGCGACAAGGCGGACGCGTTCGCGGACAAGCTGGAGTCGGTCAGCGGGGCGCTCTCCGGATTCGCGACGACGGCCCGGCCGCTGGTGGCCAGGATGAACCGGCTCCGGGAGGACGCGGCGAGGTTCGTCGCCGAGAACAGGGACGACGACGACTGGCAGCAGGACCAGGACAAGATCGACGAGAACGCCCGCCTGGTCCACGAGGTCGGCACGACGTGGGTGGCCTTCCAGGGCGCCGAGCGCGACGCGGCCAACAAGATCACGGCGCTGGTGGGCGGGACGCACTTCGTCGTGGACGACGGTTCCCACAAGGCCGGCATGTACGGCTTCAAGGCGGACGACGTCAAGGACGCCGGTGAGACGCCGTGGGGCACGGTCGACGAGCGCGAGTACACGGGGTGGCGGGCCGCGTGGGAGTGGACGAAGGACAACGTCGGCGGGGCGCTGAAGGGCTTCTTCGTCGACGGGGTCTGGGGCACGATCAAGGGCCTCGGCAGCATGGTCAACGTCTTCGACTGGGACAACTTCAAGAAGACCTGGTCGGGCATCGGTGACGTCTTCGGCGGCATCAGCGCGTACATCATGACGCCGTACGACTGGGCGATGGACAAGATGTTCGGCCCGGCGGACCACAGCGACACCGACCGCCAGAAGGCCGCCCTGCGTAACTTCGGCAAGTCGCTGGTGGCCTGGGACGAGTGGGGCCACGACCCGTCACGCGCCTTCGGCACGGTGCTGTTCAACGTGGTGACCATCGGTTCCGGCTCGCTCCTCAAGCTGGGCAAGGCCGGCAAGCTGGGCGTGGTCGCGGACGCGGCGTCGGTGGCGGGCAAGGCGGGCGCGCTGGTCGACCCGATGAGCTACCTCGGCAAGGCGGCGGGCGTCACCAAGATCAAGGTCGGCGACCTGCTGGACAGCCTGAAGACGAGTTCCGCGGGCGTGGACGACATGGCCCGTACGGCCCCGTCCGGCACGGCCCCGCACCCGACGACGGAGACCCCCGGCTTCCACTACACCGACCACAACGGCAACCCCCGCGTCGTCGGCGACGACGCGGTCATCCGCGACGAGCACGGCAACCCCGTACCGGACACCGAGCCGGTGCCGGAGCCCCACAAGAACGAACTCCCGGACACGCACGAGCGCGTCCCGGACCGGGAGAAGGTCCTGGAGGGCGCGGGGGGCCCGGGACACGTGGAGAACTCCGCGAAGCCGCCGCACTCCTCGCCGAACGGTACGACGCACCACACGACTCCGTCGACGGGCGGGCACGTGACGGAGCATCCGACGGGTTCGGGCGGAGGCGGCGGCTCGCATACGCCTGCCGGTCACGGGGGCGGCGGCTCGCATACGCCTGCCGGTCACGGGGGCGGCGGCTCGCATTCAGGCGGTGGCTCCGGCTCCGACGCGGGTCACGGTGGACCCGGTTCCGGAGACGGCGGGGGTACGCCGCCGCCCGGCGACGGTCCGTACCGTCCCGCCCCGGGTGAGGACGTCCCCGATCTCCGGCGCCAGGACAACGACTTCTCGGACGAGTACAACAGCAAGGGCCAGCGCAAGAGTTACCTCAACGAGGACGGTGACCTCGTTCCGGCCAATCCCGACGGCAAGGCGACGATCGTCGACCACATCGTGGGGCGCGAGCCCAGGAAGTCGGACAGCCCCTACACCTCGACCAGTAAGGACGGCGCGGACGCCAAGGACTACGGCGGCAAGACCATCCGCGTGGACCTGCCCCGCCTGGTGGACGACATCGCCCAGGGCAAGGTCAAGGGCGTCGAGGTGTATTCGCCGAAGGAGGTCGAGGCCGCCATCCAGGCAGCCGCCGACAAGACCGCGGGGCACCCGATCGACATCACCGTTCCGCCGAAAACGAGCTATGAGAGGATCAGCGAAATCGCAAAGGGCTTCGGTCTGAGCAAGAAGAAGACGGCCAGCATCGAACAGCGGATGAAGGACATGATGCACACTCGCCGCGACTCCGAATGGCTCATCAAGGGCGTTGTGCCGAGTGAATACATCACCGGTCCGTTCTAGTTCCCCGCATCCGCACATGAAGAAAGGCCGGTCGTGACGAGAATCGATGAACTGCTCGGCAGGGATTTCGACGGCGAGCCGACGACAGATCTCGACGATGTGATCGACACCGCGTACGACGACCCCCGCCACAGCGAGCGGGTGCCCGGGCTCATCGAGCTGATGAACGATCCGGGCGAGCCCGAGAAGGACCGCTTCCTCGCGTGCTTGGCGCTGACCTCGTGGGCCGAGCCGGCCGGCTTCGAGACGGTGATCGCGGCGGCGGCGGACCCGGAGAACACCCCCTGGTACGACTTCTCGATCGACCGGAAGTTCTCCGTGGACAGCACGTTCTCGCAGCTCGCGGTGGCCGTGGACAGCAGCCGCTTCCTGGTGGAGGAAAAGGGCACCGCCGCCCTGCGCACACAGGCGTTCCGCGCGCTGGCGCGGATCACCGACACCCAGTACTTCGAGGACCGCCTCGGTGAACTGATCGACAGCGCCACGGTCAGGGCGGCGCTCGGTGAGATCAAGGAGGCCATCGGCCGTGGCGTGCGCGCCCTGGCCTCCGGTGAGAAGCCCCGGTTCGACCTGGCCACCCAACTGGTCGACCTGGCCTGCGCGGTGGCTCCCGTCGACGGCCGGCTCTCGGTGGAACTGGCCACGAGCGTGCTGCACGTGGCCGCCTCGCCCCGCGCGCTGGAGCACGCCGTGACCATCGTCTACCGGGCCGAGGGGCCGGAGATCCGGGAGTTCGGCGAGTACCTCACGGCGGTCGGCAACGAGCGCGTACGGACGGAAGTCCGCGAGGCGTTCGAAGGCTCGCGGTGACGGAGACGCCGTCCACCGACTCGGCTCCATGGCTTCCTGCCGCGCTGCCCGTCGACCCTGCGGCCGCGGAGCAGCTCCGCGAGTGGCTCGCCTCCGAGGAAGACCACCTCAACGGGATGGGGCGGGACTTCCGGGGCTCGGACCTCTCGGGTGGGGACTTCTCGAATTGCTGGTTCACCGACGCCGTACTGGTCGAGGTACGGCTCGTCGGAGCTTCCTTCTACCGTGCCGATCTCCAATCGGCGGACCTGACGGGCGCGGACCTGACGGCAGCGGATCTGGTGAAGGCGAACCTGGATGAGGCCGTTCTCCGGTCGGCAGTGCTCGACGGGGCGGACATGGTCGGTGCCTCGTTGTCCGACGTGGACGCAAGGGGAGCCAGTTTCCGCGGAACACGCTTCGTCGGCGCGGAGTTGCTCGACACCGACATGAGGGGCGGCGACCTGTCCGATGCCGTGGTCGAGGAGAACTACTTCGAGATCAAGGTCGACGACACCACCGTCCTTCGCGGCTTGCGGGGCACGGTCTTCGGCCCGATCACCGTTGTCGGCGACGGTTCCTCACGCGAAGTGGGCGGTGCGGAACTCGAAACGTGGATCAGTGCGCGCGGCGGGCAGGTTCAGGTGATCCCGCCGCGTCGACCGGCAGTAGGTGCCCCTTGAGCGAGCCGATTCTAGCGGACCCGCACTTCAGAGGTTTCTTCAGGACGCAACTCGACCTTGAGCGCGGATATGAAATCCTGGGCGACCTGAGGCCCACGTTGTGGAGCTTCAGCCATTCCTACGTCGACTTGATCCGCTCTGGTTTCGAGCAAATCATGGCAGATAAGAATTTCGGTCCCGCCGAGTACGAACGATTGACCGACATCGAATTCCCCGACAAAGAGACACTGCACGCCTACCTTCGGGACATGTACGACTACCTGTTCGGCGATGCGCCGGAACAGCCGACGCCCCCGGGCTAGTTCGAGGAAGAGGACCGATTGGACCGGGAACACGACCGCTTCGAGCGCGTACGGACGAAAGCCCGCACGGCGTTCGAAGGTTCGCAGTGACGGAGACGCCGTTCATCGAGCCGGTCCCGTGGCGACCGGCCGCGTTTCCCGCCGACGCCGAGGCCGCCGCCCAGCTTCGGGAATGGCTCGACGACACGAGTTACGCCCTGCACGGGGTGGGGCACGATTTCCGGGGTGCCGGTCTCTCGGACGGCGACTTCACCGGCGCGTGGCTCATCGACGCGGTGCTGACGGGCGTGGAACTCGCATCAGCGTGTTTCTACCGTGCGGACCTCACCGGGGCGGACCTGACCGGAGCGAACCTGGCCGGCGCCGATCTCGTCCGGGCGAAGCTCGACCGGGCCGTGCTCCGGTCCGCCCGGCTCGACGGGGCCGACCTGGTCAAGGCGTCACTGTTCGACGTCGATGCGTCGGAGGCGAGCCTGCGCGGGACGCGCATCATGGGCGCCTCGCTGTACGACGTGGACCTGCGGGGCGCGGACCTGACGGACGCCGTCCTGTTCCAGAACACGTTCAAGGTCACCGTGGACGACACCACTTTGGTAAGCGGCCTGACCGGCACGGTCTTCGGGCCGGTCACCGTGGTCGGCGACGAGGGGCCCCGCCCCGTGGGCGGCGCGGACCTGGAAGCATGGCTCGCCGCCCGCGGCGCCGATGTCCAGGTGATCCCGCCGCAGAGGCGGGCGGGATAGGTATGCGCGTCGAGGGGGCGACATGTTGAACCCGCACGTCAGAAACTTCTTCAGGGTGTACCTGGACCTTGAGCGGGGATACGAGAACACCGGCTACCTGCGGCCCACCCTGCTGAGCTGCAAGGATTCCTATGTGGACCTGATCCGGACGGGATTCGAGCAGATCATGTCGGACACGGATTTCGGACCGGCCGAGTACGAGGGGCTGACCGACATCGAGTTCCCCGACAAGGAGACACTGGACGCCTATCTCCAGGACATGTACGACTACCTGTTCGGCGACGCACCAGAACAGCCGATGCCTCCGGGTCAGCCGGAATCCCCCGATCACCTCCTCCACCGAAGGACCCCCGCATGACCCAGGACGTCGTCGCACTCACCCAGCGGATGCCCGACTCACTCAGCGTGCTGGCCGGGCTGCTTGCCGGCGGGCCCGATCTGCGGGTGGGAACGACCGGGGAAGGGGCCGTCGTGCAGTTGTGCGACGACGAGGGGCGGCCGCTCGTGTCCGTCGAGGTGCCCCTGCTGATCCAGGTGCCCGGGGAAGCCGTCCGGCTGCTCGGGGCGGGGGCCGCTCCGGAAGGGGACGGGCCCTGGTGGTGGGTCGAGGCGCGGGCCGCCGCCGGGGTGCCGCGGGCCGATGAGCTGGCCGGGGCCTTCGCCGCGCGGCTGACCATGCTGCTGGGCGGCAGGGTCTGGCCGGCCGACGCCCCCGGCACCACCGGCGCCGCCCGCCCCGTCGATGTCTCGGGCATCACGGCCGTGCCCTCCCCCGCCGCCGCGCAGCCCGCCGTCGACATGCTCACCGACAAGGCGGCCGTCGTCCTGCAGGACCGCCCGGTCATCCCCATGACGAGCTGGCTGACGGAGGCGCTGCGGGCCACCGTGGAGAGCGAGCGGTCGCTCCAGATCGTCACCCCGCCGCACTGCACGCTCTCGCTGCCCACGCGGCTGCTGCTCCAGTCCACCTCCTCGCGCTGGGTCGTCCAGGACGAGCGCTGCGGCTACTACGACGGGCTGACCGGCGCCGTACTCCGCTGGCAGGACGACACGTTCGCGCCGGACCGGGGCGAGGACGGGCAGACCCCGGTGGCGGAGGCGTTCACCGAGGCCGGACCCACCGGTGAGCGGCAGCTCGTCGTGTCGCTCCGGACCGTGCACCGCCCCACCGCCGACCTCGTCCTCGGCGGCGCCCTGGAAGCCGCCTGGGAGGCGTTGACCGGCGCGCCCCCGGCCGGCTGGGGGACGTCGGAGCCGGCCGGGCTCACCTGGTCGCGGCGGCGGCTGACCGACCTGGCGTACGAGCGCGCGCCCCGGCCCACCTGGCTGGTGGCCGTGGGCAGCCCGGACCGTCCCGCCGTCGCCACGCTCCAGGTGAGCCGCACCCCGGACGGGGTGGAGGAGGACATCACCCTCGTCCTCGGTTACGGCCCCGACGAGGCACCGGCCCTGGACGCGCTGCCGGGGCTCGCCGACGAGCTGGTGACCCGGCACGGGCTGCGGACCATGCTCTGCCAGCTGGCCGAGGGCCGCCGCGACCTGAACGCCCCGCCCCGCTTCGAACGCCCCCCGCTCCCGTACGCCTTCGTGCTCGGCTCCGCCGAGGTGACCGAGGTGGGCCTCGACACCGCTTCCCGGACCCCGCTCAAGGAGGCGCCGGTGCGGCTGGGCCCCGGCGGCCGGCCGGGCTACTACTACCCGCTCGGCGACGGCGAGACCGCCGAGAGCTGGGGCGCCCTGGAACAGCTGATGCGCCATCTGCGTGGGGCGCCGCCGGTCTAGCGTGCCGACCCCGTGCACCCTCCGGCCGGTCGGCTAGCTTCCGGAAATGATCGGATTTACACACAAGGCAGCCGTTCTGGGGGTTCTGGGCGCGGTGCTCGTCGGCTGCGGCCAGGCGCAGCCGACGCGTACCGCCGTCGAACGGCCGCCCGCCCCTCACGTCACGGAAAAGCCGGCCGGCAAGCCCCCCGCCATGGCCCCCGGACCCGGCGGCCTGACCCCCGTCTTCAAGCGCGGGCCGCAGCACGCCGCGAAGATCGTCGCGCTCAGCTTCGACGCCGACATGACGGCCGACGAGGGGGCGCGCGCGGCGGCCGGTGAGCACTTCGACAACCCGGAACTGATCGCCCTGCTGCGCCGCCTGAAGGTGCCCGCGACGGTGTTCATGACCGGGCGCTGGGCCGAGGAGTACCCGGACCAGGCGCGCTCCATCGGCACCGATCCCCTCTTCGAGATCGGCAACCACTCCTACAGTCACTACGCCTTCACCACGCCCTGCTACGGACTCCCGACAGTCGGGAAGGACGCCGTGCGCACGGAGGTCCAGCGGGCGTTCGGGGCGATCCGGGCGACCGGCGCCCGCAATGTCGTGCCGTACTTCCGCTTCCCCGGCGGCTGCTACGACGACGACACGCTGCGCGCCCTCGGGCCGGAGAAGGTGACCGCCGTGCAGTGGGACGTCGTCAGCGGCGACGCCTTCGCGACGGACGCGGACGCGGTCGCCGAGCAGGTGCTCGACGGGGTGCGGTCCGGATCGCTGGTCGTCATGCACTGCACCCGCAGCGCGGCGCCGGTCACCGCCGAGGCGGTCCGGCAGGTCGTGCCGGAGCTGCGGAAGCGCGGCTACCGCTTCGTCAGGGTGTCCGAGCTGATCGCGGCCGGCTGAGGCGCCTCAGCCGGAGCAGGCCGTGCGCTGGGCCTCCTGCCACTCGCACACCGGGCACAGCGTGATTCCCTTGACCGACTCGGCGTATTCGGTCGGCTTCCGGCACAGCACGCACTCGGCGTACGGCGGCCCCTCGGCCCGCTCCGGCGACTCGGCGGACGGCGTCTCGCAGTAGGGCCCCGATTCCTCAGTCATACGTACGAGCCTACTCAGCCCCGTACCGACGTGAGTCGGCAGACGAGCGTGAACACGGCGGCCGTCACGGCGCCGGCCCCGAGGAGGGGAAGCACCGGCGCGTGGACCCTGCCGGTCAGCGAGCCGGTGACCAGGTCCGTCACCGCGTACTTCGCGGGCGACCCGGCGGTGACCAGCGCCAGCAGCGCCGCGAGCGCCGTCGCCGCGATCGACCAGCCGCGCCCGTGCAGCAGCGGCCGGCCGCACAGCGCCCCGGCCGCCGCGCCCAGCAGCACGCAGCACGCGGTGGCGAGGATTCCGGCGGCCGCGGCGGGCGGCAGGGGCACCCGCACCGAGTGGTCCGTACTGGCCGGGTCGCTGATCGCCAGGACGACGGCGGTGGCGGCGGTGCCGAGGAGCCCGGCACCGCCCAGCGCGGTGAGCAGGGCCGCCAGATGGGCCCGGGGCTGCCCGCCCGCCGCCGCCGCGACGACCGTCCGGGCGGCGGGCGGCTCCTGGGTGACGCAGACGCGCACCAGCCAGGCGGTCACCGGGAGCGTCCCGGCGGCGGTGTAGCCGAGCGAGTCGAGCACGGGCTGCCCGGAGCGGATGCCGACGGCGAGGAAGGCCAGGTACAGCAGCACCGGGGCCAGCCAGCGCTGGGACCGTACGAGCAGGGCGGCCTGGTAGCGGATGAGCGCGGTCATGCGGCGGGGTCCCGGTCCGGGGTGGGCGGGCGGTGCGGCGGAAGGATTTCACCCGGCCCCCGCACCGGTTCCACCCGCCCGATGTGCCACGGCGGCCGGGCCGACAGCAGCGCGCCGAGCAGGGCGTCGGAGTGCTCCACCGGGACCGTGAGGCAGGCCGTTCCGTCGTCGGTCAGGATCTGCGCAAGAGACCTGGGCAGTCCGGACGGGAGCGGGGTCCCGGGCGGGGCCGTCGCCTCGATGCGTACGCGGGGCTCGGCGGGCGCGAGCGGGGCGGCGGTCAGGCCCAGCCCCTCCACCCGGTACGCCGCGTCGACCGCGCCCGCCAGGCGGCGCGGGTCGTGGTCGACGTACACCACCGTCGCTCCGGCGGCGACGCGTTCCGCCACGGCCAGGTCCAGTTCACCGCGCGCCTCGGTGTCGAGGCCGGTCCACGCCTCGTCCAGGACCAGGAGTTCCGGTTCGGCGAGGAGCGCCTGGGCGACGGCGACCTTCTGGCTGGTGCCCTTGGAGAGTTCGGCGAGGGGGGTTCCGGCGTGCGCGGCGGCGCCGAACCGGGTGAGCCAGTGGTCCGCCCGGGCGGCCGCATCGGAGGCGCGCAGCCCGTGGACACGGCCGAGGTGGACGAGGTACCCGGCGGCCGTGAACGGCAGGGCCGCCGGGAACCGCTCGGGGACGTACGCCGTGCGCGGCCGGCCCGTGATCCGGCCCTCGGAGGGTGCGTCGATCCGGGCCAGCAGCCGCAGCAGGGTCGACTTGCCGGTGCCGTTGGCGCCCTCGACGCGGACGAGGGCGCGCGCGGGCAGGACGAGGTCGATCCCGCGCAGCACCCAGGGGCCGGTGAGCCCGTACCGCCGGCCGGCTCCCCGCAGCCGCAGGACCTCCGTACCGGTGCTCAGTGGGACGACGCCTTCTCGGGCTTCAGCTCGCTGGGCCGTACGATCACGAACCCCTGCCCGTCCAGGCGCAGTTGGACGGCCTCACCCGAGCCGCCCCGGATCATCGAGCCGACGCTCTGCGAGCGGTGCAGCGAGGTGTTCAGCTGGGCGCTCCAGCCGACGACGGCGTCCGTGTCCACGAACACCGGCTGCTGCGGGGTGACGGGGATGACGATGGGATACCCGTCGCACATCAGGCCCAGCTTGCCGTAGCCGGTGAAGACGCTGTTGAAGAGGCCGCCGCCGGTCATCCCGGCGCCCTTCACGGTCTTGATCTCGTACGAGAGCGACGCGTCGAAGCACAGCACGTTGCGGCCGTTGATGGTGAGGGCGTCGCCCTGTTCCATTTCCACGATGAAGCAGTTCGCGGCCTCGTGCGCGAACCACGCCTCGCCCTGGCCGCGCACGGCCATCAGCGGCAGCCCCTCGCCGGTGACCGCCCGCTTGAGCAGGCCGCCGATGCCCTGGCTCTTGTGCTCGAACTGGAGGTTCCCGCGGAAGGCGACCATCGATCCCTGGCGGGCGTGCATCTCCCCGTTGACCGCGTATTTGATGGATTTGGCGTTCTGCAGGGTCATTCCGGGGACGGTCGCCTGCTCCGCCATGTGCTCACTGGAAAAGAGATCGCTCTTCATATCCGGCATCCTCGCCCGGAGCCTTCCATTCCGCCAAGAACGGTGTCCGGGGCGGCTGGCAGACTGGGCGGGTGAGCAGCAATGACATCCCCGTGTCCCCGTCCGCCGAGCCGGCCGCCGTGCCCGTCGACAGCCCCTTCCGGTCCGAGCGGACGGACCGGGACGAAGCACCGCAGTACGTCCTGCCGTTGGTGGTGCACATCGAGAAGGCCGCGCCGCCGGCCCGCACCGACGCCCTGCGCACGGCCGCCCGCGCGGTGCTCGTGATGCTCTCCGACGAGCGGTCGGTGGGCGAGGGCGAGTGGGCGCGGGTGATGCGGGACTGGCAGGACGCCCGCATCCGCAAGGTGGTCCGGCGGGCCCGGGGCGCGGAGTGGCGCAAGGCGTCCGCGCTGCCCGGGATCACGGTGACGGGCGAGGAGGCGGAGGTGCGGGTCTTCCCACCGGTGCCCCTGGACGGCTGGCCGAAGGAGCTGGCCAAGCTCCAGGTCTCCGGGACGGACCTGGACGACCCCGAGCCGCCCGCCGCGCCCGACCCGGCGCACCCGGTGCTCTGGCTCAACCCGGACCTCGGCATGTCGGCCGGCAAGGAGATGGCTCAGGTCGGGCACGGGGCTCAGCTCGCCTGGTGGGAGCTGACGGAGACCGAGCGCAAGGCGTGGCGCGAGGCGGGCTTCCCGCTCTCGGTGGCCACGGCCAAGCCGGGCCGCTGGGCGGAGCTGACGGTGAGCGGGCTGCCGGTCGTACGGGACGCGGGTTTCACGGAGATCGCCCCGGGCTCGTGCACGGTGGTCGCCGACCACCCGGCGCTGCGGCGCCGCCGCTGAGACGGCGGATTCCGCAGGGGCTGCGGGCGGACCCCCGGAACCTCAAATGAAGCTCTGAACGTCCCCCCTTCCGGATTCAGGGCCGCGCTCGGGGGCCATCACCCCTGCACGCAACGAGGGGGGACGTGACATGGGGGACGGTATGAGGCTGGGCATCGGGATCGGCTGGCGGCCGGAGATCGCCGACGAGGTGGAAGCGCTGCCGGGGGTCGACTGGGTGGAGGCGGTCGCGGAGAACCTCTGCGCCGACCACCTGCCGGACTCCCTGGTGCGGCTGCGGGAGCGCGGGGTCACCGTGATCCCGCACGGCGTCTCGCTGGGCCTCGGCGGCGCCGACCGCCCCGACCCCGGCAGGCTCGCGGACCTCGCCGCCCGGGCCACGCTGCTCGGCGCGCCGCTGGTGACCGAGCACATCGCGTTCGTACGGGCGGGCGGCACGCGCTCGGTGTCGCCGGTCCTGGAGGCGGGTCACCTGCTGCCGGTGCCGCGCACCCGGGCGGCGCTGGACGTGCTGTGCGAGAACGTGCGCATCGCGCAGGACGCGCTGCCGGTGCCGCTGGCGCTGGAGAACATCGCGGCGCTGGTGTCCTGGCCGGAGGAGGAGCTGACCGAGGGGCAGTTCCTGGCGGAGCTGGTCGAGCGGACCGGGGTGCGGCTGCTGATCGACGTGGCCAACCTGCACACCAACCACGTGAACCGGGGCGAGGACCCGGCGGTCGCGCTGGACGAGCTGCCGGTGGAGGCCATCGCGTACGTGCACGTGGCGGGCGGGGTCGAGAAGGACGGCGTGTGGCACGACACGCACGCCCACCCGGTGACCGCCCCAGTGCTCGACGTGCTGGCGGAGCTGCGGTCGCGGGTGGACCCGCCGGGGGTGCTGCTGGAGCGCGACGACGCGTTCCCGCCGGCCGGTGAGCTGGCGGGCGAACTGGACGCGATCCGGGGGGTGCTGGAGAAGAGCGGGGGCGCCCCGGCTGCCCGGGTGATCCCGGAAGTCCCGCCCGCCCCGCCCGTCGCGGAGTCCGTTCGGGACGGCGTCGCGGTCGCGCAGACCGCGCTGCTGTCCGCGCTGGTCGCCGGGACGCCCGCGCCGGAGGGCTTCGACCCGCGCCGGCTCCGGGTGCAGGGCCGCGCCCTGGCCGCGAAGCGCGCCGATGTCGTGGCCAAGGTGGCGCCCGAGCTGCCGGAGATCCTGGGGGCCGGCTACCGGGCGGCGTTCCTCGCGTACGCCGGGGCACGGCCCATGGCGTCGGGGTACCGGCGCGACGCCCTGGACTTCGCCGAGCACCTGCTCATCGCGGGC
>NZ_JAAGNI010000282.1 GCF_010550605.1 Streptomyces sp. SID9727 | reverse complement strand
GTCCCCTGGTCCGCCCGTACCGCCCCCGCCTCCGCCGTCCAGCGCCCGCGCGCGGCGCTGCCCGGCGTGCGCGGGCCTCCGAGTGCCGGTGTCCACCGGCCCGGGGACCGCTTCGCGGTCCCGCGACCCAGCAACGCCGTGCCGTTCCCGCCGTCCTGACCGGGGTGGGGGCGTGCCCGGCGCCCTCTCGGAGGAAACCCGTAATGACGCGCGCCACCACGGTGCGGGCGGTTCTGGCTGCGGCCGTTCTGCTCGTCTCCGTGTTCATCACGCTGACCATGTCCCCCAGACTCGGCCTGGATCTCCAGGGCGGCACCCGCATGGTGCTCCAGGCCGAGGACTCCGAAACCGCGAAGGCCGACCGCGAGAGCACCGACCGGACTCTGGAGGTGCTGCGCCGCCGCATCGACTCGCTCGGGGTGACGGAGCCGACCCTCACCCGGTCCGGTGAGGACCGGATCATCGTGGAGCTCCCGGACGTCCAGGACCCGCGCAAGGCCGCCGATGTCATCGGCAAGACCGCCCAGCTCACCTTCCACGCCGTCCAGGGCCCGGGCGGAACCGCCGAGGACGGCAAGGGGCTGACCCTGCCCGACGAACAGGGCCGCGAACTGGCTCTCGGCCCCGCCGCGCTCTCCGGCGCCGGGGTCAAGGAGGCGACCGCGTCCTTCGACGCCCAGCAGGGCGCCGGCTGGACCGTGTCGCTCGACTTCCACAAGGACGCGGGCCGGGACTGGACCCGGCTGACCGGGGAGGCGGCCTGCCACCCGGTGCAGGACGAGCGGCGCCGGGTCGCCATCGTGCTCGACCAGCGGGTGATCTCCTCGCCGCAGGTCTCGCCGACCGTCTCCTGCGGTGCGGGCCTGCCCTCCGGCTCCACCCAGATCACCGGCTCGTTCAGCGCGGACGAGGCCCGCGAGCTCGCCCTGCTGATCGAGGGCGGCGCGCTGCCCGTGCCCGTCGAGATCGTGGAGCAGCGGACGGTCGGCCCGACGCTCGGCGCCGCCGCGATCGACGCCAGCGCGCGGGCCGCCCTGATCGGCGCGGCGGCCACCGCCCTGTTCGTCATCGTCGTCTACCGCCTCTTCGGAGCCCTCGCCGCCGTGGCCCTCGCGGCGTACGGAGTGATCTCGTACGCGGCCCTCGTCGCCCTCGGCGTCACCCTGACCCTGCCGGGGCTCGCCGGTTTCGTGCTGGCGATCGGCATGGCCGTCGACGCCAACGTGCTGGTCTTCGAGCGGGCCAGGGAGGAGTACGCCGGGCGGCCCGGGAAGAGCCTGCGGGCCTCGCTGGCCGCCGGGTTCAAGGGCGCCTGGACCGCCGTCGCCGACTCCAACGTGACGACGCTCATCGCGGCCGGGCTGCTGTTCTTCCTCGGCTCCGGACCGGTCAAGGGGTTCGGCGTCACGCTCGCCATCGGCGTCCTGGCGTCGATGTTCTCCGCGCTGGTCATCGCCCGCGCCCTCACCGAGATCGCCGCCCGCTCACGGTTCGTCGCGGACTACCGGGGAGTCAACGGCATCGCGATCCCGGGCCGGGTGCGGACCTGGCTCACCCGGCGCGACCCGCAGCTCATGCGCTTCCCGCGCCGCTGGCTGACGGTCTCGGCCGTCCTGATCGCGGTGGCCGTCGCGGGCATCCTGGTGCGCGGGGTGAACCTGGGCGTCGAGTTCACCGGCGGCCGGCTCGTCGAGTACTCCACCAGCCGCCCCGTGGACGTCGAGACCGCCCGCACCGCCCTCGCGGGGGCCGGGTTCGGGGAGGCGGAGGTCACCACGGCCGGCGCGGGCGACATCTCGGTACGCGCCGGGGAGCTCGACAACGACGGCGAGCACGCGGTGCGGACCGCCCTGGCCGCCGAGGGCGGCGAGGCCACCAAGGTCCGCGACGAGCTGATCGGCCCCAGCCTCGGCGACGAACTGCGGCGCAACGCCCTGATCGCCCTGGCCATCGCCGTGCTCGTGCAGCTGGCCTATCTGGCGGTCCGGTTCCGCTGGACGTTCGCCGTCGCCTCGGTCGGGGCGCTCGTGCACGACGTGATCATCCTGGTCGGGGTGTTCGCCTGGCTGGGACGCACCGTCGACGGCATCTTCCTGGCGGCGCTCCTCACCGTCATCGGGTACTCCGTCAACGACTCCGTCGTGGTCTTCGACCGGGTCCGGGAGCTGTGGGCCAAGGCCCGCCGCAAGCCCCTCGCGGACGTGGCGAACCGGGCGGTCCTGCAGACCGTGCCCCGGACGGTGAACACCGGGATGGGCGCCCTGTTCATCCTCGCCGCCCTCGCCGTCCTCGGCGGCGACTCGCTGGAGGACTTCGCGCTCGCCCTGCTGATCGGCGTCGTCGTCGGTACGTACTCCTCGGTGATGACCGCCGTACCGGCCGCGCTGCTGCTGGAACGCACCAGCAAGGTGCCGCCGCCCGCCCGCACCCGGGCCCCGCGCGCCCGGCAGGGCGCCGGACGCCGCGACCCGCACGACAACGGGGCGCGGGTGTAGCGCGGACGGGCCCGTGTCACCGGAACTGGCGGGCACGGGCCCGGCCCGCCCTCAGAGCGCCGACGAGCGCAGATACGCGGCGGTGTCCTCGTCGGCCGGCAGCAGCGTCTCGATGGCCAGCTCCGCCACCGTCACGTCCATCGGCGTGTTGAACGTGGCGATCGAGGCGACGAACGACAGCACGTGCCCGTCGTGCTCGATGACCAGCGGCAGGGCGAACGGCACCGACGAGGAGGGCGACTGCCAGCCCTCGTGCCCGTCCGGGCCCGCCGGCAGCGGGTACCCCGCGACCTCCTCGTACAGCTCGCGCAGTTCCGGTGAACGGACCAGCGCGATCTGGCGCTCCATCTGGGCCAGCAGATCCGCCCGCCACGCGCGCAGGTTCCGGATGCGCGGGGCCAGGCCCTCCGGGTGCAGGGTGAGCCGCATCGCGTTCAGCGGCGGCGCCAGGAGGTGCTCCGGGACGCCGTCGAGCAGCCGGGTCATCCCCTGATTGGCCGCCACCACGGTGTACGTCCCGTCCACGACGAACGCCGGATACGGTTCGTAGCCTCGCAGCAGCCGGTCGAGACCGTCCCGCAGCGCCCCCATCGCCGGGTCGTCGAGCGCGGTCTCCGCGTAGTGCGGGGCGTAACCCGCCATCACCAGAAGGGCGTTGCGTTCCCGGACCGGCACGTCCAGGTGTTCGGCGAGCCGCAGCACCATCTCCTCGCTGGGGCGCGAGCGCCCCGTTTCGATGAACGAGATGTGCCGGGCCGAGGAGCCGGCCCGCAGCGCGAGCTCCAGCTGACTGACCCGGCGCCGCTCCCGCCAGCTGCGCAGCAGCGGCCCTACCCCCGTGTCGAGCGCGACAGTTGTCATACGGAGACCGTAACGTCACCGGCACCGCCGACCGGCATCGACCACCAGTGAGGGAGCCGCCCCATGCCCGCCGCACCGCTGCCGCAGAACGAGATCGAGGACCGGCTGCGCGAGCTGCCCGGCTGGGCGCTGGACGGGGACCGGATCGCCCGCACCTACCGGCTGCCCTCGCACGTCGCGGCCGCCGCCCTCGCGATGCACGTCGCGGCGATCCAGGACGAGCTGAACCACCACAGCGAGCTGACGCTCGGCTACAACACCGTCGCCCTGACCGTGAACTCGCACGACGCGGGCGGCAAGGTCACCGAGAAGGACCTCGGCCTCGCCGCCCGGGTCGCGGCGGTGGCGCCGGGCCACGGGGCGGAGTAGGGCGGCCGGGCAGTCCTCACGCCGCGGCGCCGAACCGGGGGTGCGTGGCGAGCCAGCGCGCGTAGCTCTCGCTGCGCTCCACCGCCTGGGCGTACGCCGCCCGGGTGTGCCCGCTCACGGCTCCGGCCGCCGCCGACGCGGCGGCCGAGCGCGGGTGCCAACCCAGCAGGTGGCGCCAGCTGAGCGGCGCCCCGGTGACCGGACGCGTCACCACCCCCGGCGTCGGCGGGAACGTCGCCCGGCACAGCCCCACCGCGCGCCCCACCTGGACGAGATGCACGACGGACGAGGTGTCCGTCTCGTACACCGACACCGGACGGAACCCCGCCCGCGCGCACGCCGCCACGAAGCAGTCGGCGAAGCAGCCGTCGCCCGGCACGTCCGCCCAGCACTC
The DNA here is from genome assembly GCF_010550605.1 of Streptomyces sp. SID9727. Lineage (GTDB taxonomy): Bacteria > Actinomycetota > Actinomycetes > Streptomycetales > Streptomycetaceae > Streptomyces. The sequence goes on along the minus strand of NZ_JAAGNI010000282.1, from coordinate 895 downwards.
CTCCGCCAGCTCGGACAGCTCCAACTCGCCCCGCGCGGCCAGCGGATGGGTCTCGGGAAGCATCACGAAGACCGGATCGACCCCGACGACCTGCCACTCCAGCCGGTCCGTCTCCGGCGGGGCGCTCTCGCCGCAGGTCCCGATCAGCGCGAAGTCGAGCCGTCCGTCCACCAGTTGCGAGGCGATCTCGGCCACCGACCAGGAGGTGTACGTGGACACCGGCGCCGCCGGGTGCGCGGCGGCCAGCCGGTCCACGAGGCCCCCGAGGAGCGGGCCGTGCGTGCCGCCCAGCCGGAACCGCTCCATGGACCCCATCGCGTTGGCGAACCGGACCGCCTCCTCCTGGAGTTCGCTGACGGCGGGCAGCACGATCCGGGCACGCTCCAGCACCAGTTCGCCCAGCGGCGTCGCCCGCGCGCCCGTGTGGTCGCGGTCGAACAGCGGCCCGCCGAGCGCCTTCTCGATCCGGCGCAGCTGTGCGCTGAGGGCGGGCTGCGCGAGGCCCAGCGCGGTGGCGGCCTTGGTCAGGCTGCCCGTGTCGGCGATGGCACGTACGGTTCGCAGATGGCGCAACTCCAGCTCCATCACCGCACGTTATGGCCCCCGTGGCCGCACGGCAATACGTCGGTGGTTCAGACCTCTGGTTCGCGCCCGCGGGTGGCGGTCATGGCCTAGAGTCGCCGCCCGATGCTGGATTACAACCACGAGGCCACGGTCTACGACGACACGCGTGGCGGGCTGCCGCGCGCCGAGGCGGCCGCCGCCGCCGTGCTCGGCCTGCTGCCGGACGCGGTGCGCTCCCTGCTGGACATCGGCTGCGGTACGGGCCTGGTCACCGGACGGATCGCCGCCGGCCGGCCCGGGCTGCGGGTGACCGGCTCCGACGCCGCCCACG
>NZ_JAAGNI010000267.1 GCF_010550605.1 Streptomyces sp. SID9727 | reverse complement strand
GCCCGCCGCGCCCTCGTCCCCGGCAGGCCGCGCCTTCGTCTCCGCGCGGGCGCGGCGGCCGGTCAGCCACTCCTCGGCCCAGTCCGGCGGCGACCCGGCGGGCACCGCCGCGTCGTCGGCGGCGCGGAGCAGGAGCAGCCCCAGCGCGTGCTTGCACGGGAACTTCCGGCTGGGGCAACTGCACTTGTACGCGGGACCGGTGGTGTCGACCACCGTCCGGTACGGCTTGCTCCCACTGCCCTTGCACAGCCCCCACACCCCGCCCGTCACGTCCCACCCGGTGTCCGACCAGGAGCCGGCCGCACCGAGCTTGTTCCCCGCCTTGCGTGAGGCGTCGTCAGGAGCCAGGGCCAGCACCTGCTCCACCGTCCAGCGCGCGGCCGAGGCAGCGGCGCCCAAGGGTTCTCCCCCGTCAGTCAGCAGCATGCCAACGACGTTAGGCGGCCCCACTGACAATGGCTCTCACCTGCGCGAACGCCGATTGTCAGTGCCATGGTGCACGGTGGAACCACATCCGGCCGACCGACTTGGCGACCGATCCGGAGGGGGATCCATGACCGTGTCCGAAACCACCCAGGCGAGCACAGGCGAGGTACTGCGCCCGCATGCCGAGGACGCCTTCGCCGACGAGCTGAAGGCGCTCGCGGCAGCCGACGACCGCCCCAGGCCCGAGCGTTGGCGCCTGTCGCCCTGGGCCGTCGCGACGTACCTGCTGGGCGGCGCCCTGCCCGACGGCACCGTCATCACACCGAAGTACGTGGGACCGCGCCGCCTCGTCGAGGTCGCCGTCACCACGCTCGCCACCGACCGGGCGCTGCTGCTCCTCGGCGTCCCCGGCACGGCGAAGACCTGGGTCTCCGAGCACCTGGCCGCGGCCGTCAGCGGTGACTCGACGCTGCTGGTGCAGGGCACGGCGGGGACCCCGGAAGAGGCCGTCCGCTACGGGTGGAACTACGCGCAGCTGCTCGCCAACGGCCCCAGCCGCGACGCGCTCGTGCCCAGCCCGCTGATGCGCGCCATGGCCCAGGGCATGACCGCCCGCATCGAGGAACTGACCCGCATCCCCGCCGATGTGCAGGACTCGCTGATCACGATCCTCTCCGAGAAGACCCTGCCCCTGCCCGAGCTGGGCCAGGAGGTCCAGGCGGTGCGCGGGTTCAACGTCATCGCGACCGCCAACGACCGCGACCGGGGCGTGAACGAGCTGTCCAGCGCCCTGCGCCGCCGGTTCAACACCGTGGTCCTGCCGCTGCCCGCGACCCCGGAGGCGGAGGTCGACATCGTCTCCCGCCGCGTCGACCAGGTCGGCCGCTCGCTCGACCTGCCGCCCGCGCCCGACGGCCTCGCCGAGATCCGCCGCGTCGTCACGGTCTTCCGCGAACTGCGCGACGGGGTCACCACCGACGGCCGCACCAAGCTCAAGTCCCCCTCGGGGACGCTGTCCACGGCCGAGGCCATCTCCGTCGTCACCAACGGCCTCGCGCTGGCGGCCCACTTCGGGGACGGCGTGCTCCGCCCCGGCGACGTCGCGGCCGGCATCCTCGGCGCCGTCGTCCGCGACCCGGCGGCGGACCGGGTGATCTGGCAGGAGTACCTGGAGACCGTGGTGCGCGAGCGGGACGGCTGGAAGGACTTCTACCGCGCCTGCCGGGAGGCGTCCGCATGACCGGCACCCGTGGACCGGGGCCGCTGCTGCTGGGGGTGCGGCACCACGGCCCGGGCTCGGCCCGCGCCGTCCGCGCCGCCCTCGACACGGCGAACCCGCGGGCGGTCCTCCTCGAGGGCCCGCCCGAGGGCGACGCGCTGCTGCCGCTCGCGGCCGACGAGGAGATGCGGCCCCCGGTCGCCCTGCTGGCCCACGCGGTGGACGACCCCGGCCGGGCGGCGTTCTGGCCGTTCGCCGAGTTCTCCCCCGAGTGGGTCGCCATCCGCTGGGCCCTGGCCCGGGACCTGCCGGTCCGCTTCATCGACCTGCCCGCCGCCCACTCGCTCGCCATGGAGGCCGACGACGCCTCCCAGGAAGAGCCGGACGCACGGCCCGTCCCCGTCGACCCGATCCGGGTGCTCGCCGAGACCGCCGGGTACGACGACCCCGAGCGCTGGTGGGAGGACGTGGTCGAGCACCGCGTCCCCGGCAGCGGTGAGGCGGCCGGACCGCTCGCCGCGTTCGCCGCGCTCGGCGAGGCGATGGCCGCGCTCCGGGAGGCGTACGGGGACGGCGGGCATCCCCGGGACGCGGTGCGCGAGGCGTACATGCGCATCCAGCTCCGCACGGCGAAGAAGGAGTTCGGCGACGACTTCGCGGTGGTCTGCGGCGCCTGGCACGTCCCCGCCCTGCGCACGCGGACGACGCTCACCGCCGACCGGGCCCTGCTCAAGGGCCTGCCCAAGGCCAAGGCCGAGCTGACCTGGGTGCCCTGGACCCACCGCAGACTGGCCCGGCACAGCGGATACGGCGCGGGCATCGAGTCGCCCGGGTGGTACGAGCACCTCTTCGCCGCCCCGGACCGCCCGATCGAGCGCTGGATGACGAAGGTCGCCGGACTCCTGCGCGACGAGGACCGTTTCGTCTCGTCCGCCCACGCCATCGAGGCCGTCCGGCTCGCGCAGACGCTCGCCGCGATGCGCGGCCGGCCGCTCGCCGGGCTGAGCGAGACGACCGACGCGATACGGGCCGTCATGTGCGAGGGCTCCGACGTGCCGCTCGCGCTCGTCCATGACCGCCTCGTCGTCGGCACCACGCTCGGCGAGGTCCCCGACACCGCCCCCGCGGTCCCCCTCCAGCGCGACCTGACCCGGCAGCAGCGCACCCTGCGGCTCAAGCCGGAGGCCGACGAGCGGGAGATCGACCTCGACCTCCGCAAGGACACCGACGCCTCCCGCAGCCGCCTGCTGCACCGGCTCCGCCTCCTCGGCATCGCCTGGGGCGAACCGGCTGCCGGCCGGGGGAGCACCGGCACCTTCCGGGAGAGCTGGCGGCTGCGCTGGGAGCCCGAGCTGTACGTGCGCGTCGCCGAGGCGGGCGTCTGGGGCACCACCGTGCTCTCCGCCGCCACCGCCCGCGCCGAGTCGGACGCCCTGGCCGCGACCGCCCTCGCCGAGGTCACCGGGCTGGCCGAGCGCTGCCTGCTCGCCGACCTGCCGGACGCCCTGCCGGTCGTGATGCGGGCCCTCGCCGACCGCGCCGCGCTCGACGCCGACGTCGGCCACCTCGCGGACGCCCTCCCGGCCCTGGCCCGCACCCTGCGCTACGGGGACGTCCGCGCCACGGACACCACGGCGCTCGGCGAGGTCGCGGCCGGCCTCGCGGAGCGGATCTGCGTCGGCCTGCCGCCCGCCTGCACGGGGCTCGACGCCGAGGGCGCCGAAGCACTGCGCCGCCAGGTGGACGGCGTCCACACCGCGATCGGACTCCTCGCCGGTGCCGTCCCGTCGAGCGCGGACGGGCTGCGCGAGCGCTGGCGCGCGGTGCTGCACAAGCTGACCGTCCGGGACACGGTCGCGGGCGTCATCCGGGGCCGGGCCGCCCGTCTGCTCCTGGACGACGGCCACCTCGACCAGGACGCCGCCGCCCGGCTGATGGGCCTCGCCCTCTCCCCGGGCACCCCGCCGGCCGACGCCGCCGCGTGGATCGAGGGCTTCGTCGGCGGGGCGGCGGGCGGCGGCATGCTCCTCGTCCACGACGAGCGGCTGCTCGCGCTGGTCGACTCCTGGCTCACCGGAGTCCCCGCCGACACGTTCACCGACGTGCTGCCCCTGCTGCGGCGCACGTTCTCCGCGTACGAACCGGGCGTCCGGCGCACCCTGGGCGACCTCGTCCGGCGCGGCCCGGCCCCCGCCGGAGCCACGGG
>NZ_JAAGNI010000251.1 GCF_010550605.1 Streptomyces sp. SID9727 | reverse complement strand
CAGGGCCTTGCGCGGCCGCTCCTGGCCCGCCACGTCCGCCAGGTCCGGCCGGGCGCCGTCCCCCGCCGCCGGGCCCCGGGCGAGGCCGGAGCCCAGTCCGGCGCCCGGCACCATCAGCCCGGCGAGCATCGGATCGGGGCGCCCCTCCTCGTCGGAGCGCTGTTCGTCCGGCACCGGTTCGTCGCACAGCACCGCGAGCAGCTGCCGCAGGCTGCGCACCCCGAGCACGGAGACGCCGGGCACGAGGGCCGCCTCGCCCGCGGTCTGTTCCGGGACGACCACCCGGCGGTAGCCGGCGTCGGCCGCCGCCAGGACCGCGGGCAGCACCCCCCGGACCGGGCGCACCCGGCCGTCGAGCCCCAGCTCCCCGATCATCACCACGTCGGCGATCGACTCCGGGTCGATCCGCTCCGCCGCGCCCAGGACCGCGCACGCCACGGCCAGGTCGAAGCCCGAGCCGCCCTTGGGCACCGAGGCCGGCGACAACCCCACGGTGAGCTTCTTCTGCGGCCACTCCGCCCCGGAGTTGACCACGGCCGCCCTGACCCGGTCCCGGCTCTCCACCAGGCTCTTGTCGGGCAGGCCCACCAGCGTGAACGCCGCCACACCGGCCTCCAGGTCCGCCTGGACCTCCACCACCACGCCCTCGACGCCGACCAGGGCGACCGAGCAGGCACGTGCGAACCCCATCAGGCCACCCCCCGCGCGTGCTCGGCCCGGGGTGCGCCGCGCTCGGGCAGCACCACTCCGACCAGGTCGATGCGCACTCCGCCCGGCGGCGGGCCGCCGTGCCGCTCCAGCCAGAGCGCGGCCAGCCGGCGCAGCCGCTCGGCCTTGGCCGGGGTGACCGCGGCCATCGGATGCTCGTACGCACCCGATCTGCGGGTCTTCACCTCGCAGATGACGAGCGCGTCCCCGTCCATCGCGACGATGTCGATCTCACCGGCGCGACAGCGCCAGTTCCGTTCTAGTACGGACATGCCGGCGTCGGCCAGCAGCCGAGCCGCCAGGTCCTCGCCGTACCGCCCGAGAGCCCCCCGTGCGTTCATATCGGCACCACCTCCGGCACCGACTCTGACGCGTCCGCCCTCCTTCAGTGGATCTTGGTGGACAAGCGGGCGATTGTGGATAACTCAGCCACTCGGAAGTTCGAGATCGCTCTTGTTGAGCTCTTCGATGTTGACGTCCTTGAACGTCAGCACCCGGACCTGCTTCACGAACCGGGCGGGCCGGTACATGTCCCAGACCCAGGCGTCCGCCATGGACACCTCGAAGAACACCTCGCCCTGGACCGAGTGCACCTGCATCTCGTAGTCGTTGGTGAGGTAGAAGCGCCGTTCGGTCTCGATCACGAATTTGAACAGACCGACGACATCGCGGTACTCCCGGTAGAGCTTCAGCTCCATCTCGGTCTCGTACTTCTCGAGGTCCTCGGCGCTCATTGGCATGTTCCCCTTCAGCCGTGCGTTTCCCCATTGTGCGCCGGGCTCCGGCGCCCCGGCCGCTCAGCCGCTTCCGGGGGCCAGGTCCACCGGCGTACGCGGAGCGCCCTCGTCGAGCAGCCTCCGGAGCAGGTCGGCGAGCCCGGTGGGGTACACCGTCTCACGCGCCGCCGACAGTTCGGCGGAGGTCCACCACCTCAGCCCCATGACACTGCGGCGTTCCAGCCATGTGTGGCCGCTGGTGTCCGTGGTGGTCTGTGCGGTACGGGCCAGGAAATACCACTCGTCCTGGTCCCACAGCCGGCCGTCGAAGGTGAAGGAGCACCGGCGCCGCCAGATCACCGGGCCCAGTTCCGCGTCGGTGATCCCGGTCTCCTCGGCCAGCTCGCGCAGCGCGGCCCGCTCGTGGGTCTCGTCGCCCTCCAGGCCGCCGCCCGGGGTGAACCACCAGGTGCGGGCGGGGTCCTCCGGTTCGAAGCCGTGCATCAGCAGGATCCGGTCCTCCGGATCGAGGAGCACCAGGCGGGCGACCCTGCGCACCTCAGCGGACATGCGCGGCCGCCTCGGGCTTCGCGCTCCGCTTCGGCCGGGCGGCACGGGCCGCGAGCGGACCGTACGCCGCGCCGCCCAGGATGAGCACGACGCCCACCGCCAGAGCGGTCAGCTGGATCCGCAGCGGCCCGGCCGACGAGACGCCGCCCGGCAGCGCGGCGAACGCCTCGGGCCGGTCGATCATGGAGCCCAGCGGCCAGGCGACGGCGTCGACCCTGGACTCCACGGCGTCCCGGGGCACCGAGCCGTGCATGGCGTCCTCCAGGTGGACCCGGGAATCCAGCGAGACCGTGCGGTCGTCGCCCAGCAGGAAGAGCTGCCCCTTGGGGACCTCGGCGGTGAAGTCCTGGGCCGAGGCGCGGTCGGGCGACCGCAGATACGGTTCGTCCATGGGTATGCCGTTGACCGTGAGGCGGCCGTCCTCGCCGCAGCAGGCGATCTTGTCGCCGCCGACCCCGACGACCCGCTTCACCATGGGGGTGTTGCCCCACTCCGGGTCGTTGAACACCACGACGTCACCGCGCCGGACCTCGCTTCCGTCCACGCGCTGCGCCAGGACCTTGTCGCCCGCCTCGACCGTCGGGGTCATCGACCCGGTGGGCACCGTGTACGGCTGGTAGACGAGTGCGCCCCAGATGAAGCCGCCGAGGAAGAGCAGGCAGCCGAGGGCCACCGCGACCCCGGACAGCCTGCTGCCGAGCCGGCCGCGGCCGTCGTCCGTACGACCTGTTGCACCCATACCGGCGTCCCCCATCGGAGATCGACAATCGCTGATCCGCGTGGGCACCCTACCCGGCAGTACGCCCGGCGGTCAGCCTCCGCCGACGCCGGAGCACGAGCGGCAGCGCGCCCGCGGCCCCCAGGACGCCCGGCGCGGCGCCTGCCGCGGCGCTGATCCCGGGCTGGTCGAAGGTGTCCGGGACGGACAGTACGGACCAGCGGTTCACGGGCCACGCGACGACCACGGCCCGCCCCACGACCTGGCTCACCGGCACGAAGCCCTTGTTGACGTCGTCGGTGTGGTAGCGGGAGTCCGCCGAGTCCTGGCGGTGGTCGCCCATCACCCAGATCTTGCCGTCCGGCACCTTGAACGGCCCGAAGGGCATGTCGTCGCAGGCGCTGTTGCCGGGGAAGACGTAGGGCTCGGTGAGCGCCTTGCCGTTGACCTCGACCGGGCCGCCCTTCTTGCACTCCACGGTGTCACCGGCGACCGCGATCGTCCGCTTGATCAGGTCCTTCTCCTCGGCGGACGGCATCAGGCCCACGAAGCTCAGGAACTTCTGCGCGGCGTTGGGCTTGGGGGTCGGCTCGTCCCTCAGCCAGCCGTCCGGGTCGTGGAAGACGACGACCTCGCCGCGCTCCGGCTCCGACCCGAACCACGGCGTCAGCTTGTCCACCAGGACCCGGTCACCCCGCTGCAACGTGTTCTGCATCGAGTCCGACGGAATCGAGAACGCCTGCACCAGAAACGTCTTGATGAACAGCGCCAGGACCAGCGCGATGCCGATGAGGAGCGGCAACTCCTTCCAGAACGGGCGGGGATTCTTCTTCTTGCCGTCGGTGCCGTCGGTGCCGCCGTCCGCGCCGGCCTCCGCCTCGGAGGCGGAAGGCCCGACGCCGGAAGGCTCGGCACCGGAAGGCGCGACGTCGGAAGGCGCGACGTCCGAGGGTTCCGCGGACCGCTCCTCTCCGGCCCGTCCGGACCGCGCTCCGTCTGCCAGGTCGCTCACGCGTCGTTCCTCACTGTGCCGGCGATCGTGGTCCGGCGCCGCCTGCGCCAGAGCACCAGGGGCACCGCACCCGCGAGACCGACCACTCCGGGGGCCGCCGCGGCGGCGGCGTTGATGCCGGGCTGGTCGAAGGTCTTCGGGACCGGGAGGGTCGCCCAGCGGCTGACCGGCCACGCGATCACGATGGCCCGGCCGACCACCTCGTCGTTGGAGACGGTGCCGCCGCCCGGCAGGTTCTGGTGATAGCGCGAGTCCAGGGAGTTCTGCCGGTGGTCGCCCATGACCCAGATACGGCCCTTGGGCACCTTGATCGGCCCGAACGGCTCGTCGTCGCAGGCGCTGTTGCCCTCGAAGATGAAGGACTTGTCGTCCAGCGCCTTGCCGTTGACCTGGACCGGGCCGCCCTTCTTGCACTCCACGGTGTCACCGCCGATCGCGATGACCCGCTTGATCAGGTCCTTCTCCTCGGCCGAGGGCATGAGGCCGATGAAGCTGAGGAACTTCTGCACCGCGTTCGGCTCGGGGGCCTGGCTGTCCTCCAGCCAGCCGCCCGGGTCGTGGAAGACGACGACCTCGCCGCGCTCCGGCTCCGACCCGAACCACGGCGTCAGCTTGTCCACCAGGACCCGGTCACCCCGCTGCAACGTGTTCTGCATCGAGTCCGACGGAATCGAGAACGCCTGCACCAGAAACGTCTTGATCAGCAGCGCCAGGACCAGGGCGACGCCGATGAGGAGCGGCAACTCCTTCCAGAACGGGCGGGGATTCTTCTTCCGGGCCGTGCTGCCCCCGGACGTGCCGCCGTCACCTTCCGTACCGCTCACCGTCGTCCCGTCCTCCGCCGCACCGGCGGACTCGGAATGCGCCGAACGGCCCGGCCGGTCCTCGGGTTCGTCGTGTCCGGATCGTGCGCCGACCGCCACATCCCCCACATCCACTCCTTACTCCGTGCCACCGCCCGCGTCCTAGCCGACGCAGGCCCACCACTCCCATAACGAGCGGGAGTTCCGCAGGGGTCGGGAGCCGGATCGATCCGCCTGGATCACTGGACACACTATTCGACGGCCCCGAGGCGCCCCCCGTACCGGCGCGCGCGTCCGGGACCGAGGCGAACGCCGAGCGCTCCTCGAGACCGGTCCAGTGCCCGAAGGGCCAGACGATCCATTTCGCCCGTCCCACGACCGCGTCCTCGGAGATCGTGCCGTTCGCCGTCTTGTCCATGTGGAAGCGCGAATCGGCGGAATTGGAGCGGTGGTCCCCCATCACGAAGAGGCGGCCCTCCGGAACCTTTACCTCGAATTTGATGGTGGAGGGTGAATCCCCGGGATAGACGTACGGTTCCGTGACCGCCACGCCGTTGACGAGAAGCCTCCCGTCCGCGGCGCAGCACTTCACGGTGTCGCCGCCCACGGCCACGACCCGCTTGATGAGGTCCTGCTCGTCGTCCGACGGCAGCAGCCCGACGAAGGTGAGCACCTGCTTCACCTGCTTGACGACGACGGGTGACTCACCGGAGCTCTCCGGGTTCGGCGGCGGCCAGTCCGACGGGTTGCGGAAGACGACGACGTCGCCGCGCTGCGGCTTCGAGCCGAACCAGGGCGTCAGCTTGTCCACGAGCACCCGGTCGCCGATCCGGATGGTCTGCTCCATCGACCCGGACGGGATCACGAACGCCTGCACGAGGAAGGTCTTGAGGACGAGCGCGATCAGCAGCGCCACCGTGATCAGCAGGGGGATCTCCCGCACGGCCGATCCGCGGCGCCTGCGCTTCACCTTGCGGGCGAGCTTGCGCCGCTCGGCCCGGGTGGGCAGGGAGCGCGGCCCCCCGTCCGCGGCCGGGACGCCGTGGCGCCCGTGGCTACCCATGGGACGGGCCGGGCGCCGGTACGGAGTCGAAGGCGGCGGTCCCCGGCAGCGATCCCACCCGGCCGAGCGGCCAGCCGAACCAGTCGACCCGGCCGATCACCCGCTCCACCGGCACCACGCCGCCGCCGGGCTCCCCCAGGTGGTCGCGGGAGTCCCGGGAACGGGCGCGGTGGTCGCCCATCATCCACAGGGCGCCCTCGGGCACCACGATGTCGAAGGGCACCTTGGAGGGCGCGTCCCCGGGGAAGAGGTAGTCCTCGTCCAGCGGCCGGCCGTTCACCTCGATCCGTCCCCGCGCGTCGCAGCAGACCACCCGGTCTCCCCCCACGCCCACCACCCGCTTCACGAAGTCGGTCTCGGCGGGCTCGGCGAGCCCGAGCGACGCGGCGGCCCCGTGCAGCAGCGCGGTGACGGGGTTCTGCTCCGCCCCCTCGCGTACGAACGAGCCGGTGCCGTCGAAGACCACCACGTCACCGCGGCGCGGGACGGCACCGAAGCGGTACGCGAGTTTGTTGACGAGCACCCGGTCGCCCACCCGGAGCGTCTGCTCCATCGAACCGCTGGGGATCAGGAAGGGCTGCACCAGGAAGGTGCTGAAGAGGAGCACGAAGACCGCGCAGACGGCGCCGAGCCCGAACGTCCCCCGCCAGGACAGCCGCCACGGCCTGAGTCCGGCGAGCCGGTCGCGGACACGCGAAGAGCGCGACCCCTCCCCCGGACCCGGATCGGGTGCGGAGGAGAGATCGCGCTCCTGGAGTTCTGCTTGCGTGTCCATCGGGGCCAGAGCTTAACCGGACACCCTGTGGACGAGGCAGTCAGCTCAGCGGTCGCGCTTCTCCTTGATCTTCGCGGCCTTGCCGCGCAGCTCACGGAGGAAGTACAGCTTGGCGCGACGGACGTCACCGCGGGTCACGAGCTCGATCTTCTCGAAGATCGGGCTGTGCACCGGGAAGGTGCGCTCGACGCCGACGCTGAAGGAGACCTTGCGGACCGTGAAGGTCTCGCTGACTCCCGCGCCCTGGCGGCGGATGACGACGCCCTTGAACTGCTGGACACGGGAGCGGTTGCCCTCGATCACGCGGACGTGAACGTTGACCGTGTCACCCGGGCGGAAGGCCGGGATGTCGGACCGCAGCGACGCGGCATTGACGTCGTCGAGCAGGGAAGCCATGTTGTCTGCTTTCTTCGCCGATGCCACAGGTCATCGACGGGAGAGTGATGAATGCTAGGGGCCGATCGCGTCGGACGGGCGTCGTGTCCCCCTGTGGCAGGGGCGCACGCCGGACGGACAGCAGCTGCCTATTCTTCCACGGCCTCGGGCCTGCGCCAAAATCGGCCACCCGGCTCCGGGGACCAGCCGAGGATGGAGAGCATCTCGCGGTCCTTCTTGTCGAAGGCGGACGCCTCGCACCGCTCGATCAGATCGGGCCGGTTGGCGGCCGTACGCCGCAGCGCCTCGTCCCGCCGCCAGCGGGCGATCCGCCCGTGGTGGCCGCTGAGCAGCACATCGGGGATGCCCCGGCCGCGCCACTCGGGCGGCTTGGTGTAGACCGGGCCCTCCAGCAGATTGGCCATCGCGCCGGGGGCGAAGGAGTCGTCCTGGTGCGAGGCCGCGTTGCCGAGGACGCCGGGCAGCAGCCGGGCCACCGCCTCGGTGATCACCAGCACCGCGGCCTCCCCGCCCGCGAGCACGTAGTCGCCGATGGACACCTCGACCACCCGCATCCGGGTGGCGTACTCCTCGGTCACGCGCCGGTCGATGCCCTCGTAGCGCGCCGGGGTGAAGACCAGCCAGGGGCACTCGGAGAGCTCGACGGCGAGTTCCTGGGTGAACGGCCGGCCGCTCGGCGTGGGCACCACGAGGACCGGGGAGTGCGCGCCGGTCTCGTATCCGTCCGCCAGGGCCTCGTCCAGGGCCTCGCCCCAGGGCTCGGTCTTCATGACCATGCCGGGGCCACCGCCGTACGGGGTGTCGTCCACGGTGTTGTGCCGGTCGTACGTCCAGTCGCGGAGGTCGTGCACATGGACGTCGAGGCGGCCGGCCGTGCGGGCCTTGCCGACCAGGGAGACGTTCAGCGGCTCCAGGTACTCGGGGAAGATCGTGACGACGTCGAGCCGCATCAGGCGTCCTCGGCCTTCGGCGCGTACCCCTCGGTCCCGGTCTCCTCATCCCGCGCGGAGGCGACGACCGCCTCGCTCTCGTCGATCAGGCCGGGCGGCGGGGTGATCACCGCGCGCTGCTCCTCCAGGTCGATCTCGGTGACGATCTCCTCCACGAACGGGATCATCACCTCGCTGCCGTCCGGCCGCTCCACGATGAAGAGGTCCTGCGAGGGCAGGTGCGTGATCTCGGTGATCCGGCCGATCTCGGTGCCGTCGGCGAGGACCACGTCCAGGTCGATCAGCTGGTGGTCGTAGAACTCCTCGGGGTCCTCGGGGAGCTCCGCCGGGTCGACGTCGGCGATCAGCAGGGTGTTGCGCAGCGCCTCGGCGCCCGTACGGTCCTTCACGCCCTCGAAGCGCAGCAGCAGCCTGCCGCTGTGCACCCGGCCGGTCTCGATCGTCAGCGGGCCCGCCGTGGCGGGGTCGGTGGCCAGGACGGCGCCGGGCGCGAGCCGCAGCTCCGGCTCGTCCGTGCGCACCTCGACGGTGACCTCGCCCTTGATGCCGTGGGCGCGACCGATCCGCGCGACTACCAACTGCACCTTGTGTCTCTCCTGTCGTACGACGACGGGCCGGGGCGGGCGCTTGGCCCTCCCCGGCCCGTGCCGGTGTTCAACTCTGTCAGCGAACCTGGTCCACATCGACGAGGTCGACGCGGATGCCACGGCCGCCGATGGCGCCCACGACGGTACGCAGCGCGCGTGCGGTGCGGCCGTTGCGGCCGATCACCTTGCCGAGGTCGTCGGGGTGGACCCGGACCTCGAGCACACGGCCACGGCGCAGGTTGCGCGAGGCGACCTGCACATCGTCGGGGTTGTCGACGATGCCTTTCACGAGGTGCTCGAGAGCCTCCTCGAGCATGCTCAGGCCTCGGTCGACTCGGCGGAGGCGGCAGCAGCCTCGTCCGCCTTCTTGTCGGCCTTCTTCGCCTTCGGCGTGATGGCCTCGCCCTTCGACTCCTCACCGTCGCCGGCGAGGGCCTCGAACAGGGCGCGCTTGTCGGCCTTGGGCTCCGGCTGCAGCAGCGGCGCGGGGGCCGGAAGGCCCTTGTGCGCCTGCCAGTCGCCGGTGAGCTTCAGGATCGCGAGGACCGGCTCGGTCGGCTGGGCGCCGACGGACAGCCAGTACTGCGCGCGCTCCGAGTTGACCTCGATGCGCGACGGGTTCTGCACCGGGTGGTACAGACCGATCTCCTCGATGGCCCGGCCGTCACGGCGGGTACGGGAGTCGGCGACGACGATGCGGTAGTGAGGCGAACGGATCTTGCCCAGACGCTTCAGCTTGATCTTGACTGCCACGGAAGTGGTGTCTCCTGGTCTATGACGTGGTTGGGCACAACGAAAATGCCACGTGGGGTTGCGGTACTCGGGTGCCCGATGGACGCGTCAGCCGGAGGAGAGAGGGGTCCTGTGCGACTGTCGAGTACAGCTAGCCATTGTGCCACACCCCATCGGCTCACCCCACCGCGACCGCGGTCTCCGGGATCCTGAACGGTTTTCCGCAGCCGCCGCAGACGATCGGCGCCTGGGCGAGGACCGAGGGGACCACGCGCACGTTGCGGCCGCAGTCGCAGACGGCCTTGACCCGCACGCCCCCTCCGGAGGAGCCGTGCCGGGCGGCCGGACCGCGGAAGGAGCGCTTGGTGTCGGCGGCGGTGGCCACGGTGTGCGCCTTGAGGGCGCGCTGCAGCCGTTCCGTCGTCGGCCGGTAGCGGCGCTTGGCCTCGGGGTTGAGCGTGACCAGCGAGAAGCCGCTGCTGGGATGGGGCTCCTCGGCATGGTCGAGGCCCAGCTCCTCGGCGATCGCCAGGAATCGTCGGTTGTGATAACGGCCGGCGCGCGAGGTGTCGCGGACACCTCGGGCGGCGGCGATGCCGTGGACTGCCTCGTGGAGCAGTCGCTCGAAGGAGAGTTCGGCGCCACATGCGGACGAGGACTCTCCGATCAGGGACTCGGGTGCGGCGAGATCGGGCAGCTCGGGGTGGTACCGCTGAATGTCGGCCCACGCCTGCGCCAGCTCTGCGGCAAGTACAGGTGGTGTCGTGCTCACGTCGTGACCAACGAGCGCGGGGCCCTCGGTGTTCCGATTCCGGGCCATCCCAAATATTTTGCACGTACCAGTCGGTTGACCTTCATGCGTCGCGACGAGGGCGGGTGCGCTGATCTGCGGAGAAGCCTCACAGCTCGCACCAAGCCGGTACGTAGCGGCGCGTACGCCTGCGCGCGTAGACGCGGTGCGCGCCCCCTCCGGGCGCGGACGGCAGGGGCCGAGGGTACCCGCACCGCCCTGACGTGCTCGACGTGCCTCCACCGGCGCGCCGGGTGAGACTGGGACCGGCAGAGGACGGGACGGACCCCGGGGGCGTCCCCGTCGTCCGGGTGCGCCGGTGCCGTCGCGCGCCGGACGGCAGTGCGGAGAACCACGCCCCGCAGACCTCTGGACGCGGCGCCGGATGCGCAGTTCCCTGGCATACGGGGGAAGCGCGCGTCACGGACGGGACGGCCGTCCACTCGGGCACGACCGATCGGCAGAACCGGCAACCTCGGCGGATTGGGGCGCATTCCATGACACCAACGCTCGTTCGGCACCACCGGCACACGGAGTCGTCCGCCCCCGCGGACGGCGCCTCCCGCGCCCGCGACTGGGCGGAGATCCAGGAACGCATGCTGGCACCGCTGTACGAAGCGGTCTACGCGCGGCTGGAGGTGGGCCCCGCCACGCGGATGCTCTCGCTCGGCTGCGGCTCCGGCCTGGCGCTGCTGATGGCCGTGGGCCGGGGCGCCGGGGTCACCGGCGTGGACACCGACCCCCACCGGCTCGCCCTCGCCCGGGCCCGGCTGCTGTCCGCGCCGGAGGACCGCGGGGCGCCGGCCGCCGTCCCGCTGCTGACGGACACCGTGTCCGCCGCGGCGGACGACGGGCCGCACAACCTGATCACCGCGTTCACCCCGATCGGCTGCGAGGCGGGCGACGGAGAGGATCTGGTGCGGGCGCTGGAGACCGCCATGCCGTCGGCGGACCGGCGCGCCGTGGTCGTGCTGACCGGCTGGGGCCCGCCGGAGCGGTGCGCCACCGAGGCGGTGCTCCGGGTGGCCGGGCGGCTCGCCGACGACGGGCGCGGACCGGGCGGGGGCTGGCGCGGACCGCGCCGCGACGATCTGGAGGACGTGGCGTTCCGGTCCGGGCTGCGACCGGACGGCTCCGGCCGGGTGGCCTGCCCGTTCGGTTACGCGGACCTGGACAGCGCGGTGCGCGGCCTGCTGTCGACCCGGCTGTTCGAGGCGGCGGTCCGGGCGACGGACCGGTGGCAGGTGGAGAAGGAGCTCGCGGAGGCGCTGCACCCGCACCGGCGCCCGGACGGCACGGTGTGGATGTCCAACGTGTTCCGGTACCTGGTCTGCACGACGTGAACGTACGCCGGAGGGGCGCCCACCACGCACGGTGAGCGCCCCTCCGGCATGACGTGGAGCGAGCGTCAGCCCATGAACTTCTTGAACTCGTCCGGCAGCTCGAAGTTCTGGGCGTCCTGGCCGGCCGGGAGACCGGGGACGCCGTTCTGCGCGGCCTCGCGGCGGGCGGCCGCGGCCTGCTCCTCGGCCTTGCGCTTCATCGGGTTGCCGCTCTTGCGCTTGCCCTTGGCCTGCTTGACCTGCTTCTTCTGCCGGCCGGGACCGCCGCCCATGCCCGGCATCCCGGGCATCCCCGGCATGCCGCCGCCCTGTGCCATCTTCGACATCATCTTGCGGGCCTCGAAGAACCGCTCGACCAGCCCCTTGACGGCGGAGACCTCGGAACCGGAACCCTTGGCGATACGGGCCCGGCGCGAGCCGTTGATGATCGTCGGGTCGGCGCGCTCCTTCGGGGTCATCGACTTGATGATCGCGGCCATGCGGTCGATGTCGCGCTCGTCGATGTTGTTGATCTGGTCCTTGATCTGCCCCATGCCGGGCAGCATGCCGAGCAGCTTGGAGATGGAGCCCATCTTCCTGACCTGCTCCATCTGGGCCAGGAAGTCGTCGAACGTGAAGTCCTTGCCCTTGCTGGACGCCAGCTTGGAGGCCATTTTGGCGGCCTCTTCCTGGCTGAAGGTCTTCTCCGCCTGCTCGATCAGGGTGAGCAGGTCACCCATGTCGAGGATCCGGGACGCCATGCGGTCCGGGTGGAACGCGTCGAAGTCGTCCAGCTTCTCGCCGTTCGACGCGAACATGATCTGCTTGCCCGTGACGTGGGCGATCGACAGGGCGGCACCACCGCGGGCGTCACCGTCGAGCTTGGAGAGCACCACGCCGTCGAAGCCGACGCCGTCGCGGAACGCCTCGGCGGTGTTGACCGCGTCCTGACCGATCATCGCGTCGACCACGAACAGGATCTCGTCCGGGCTGACGGCGTCGCGGATGTCCGCGGCCTGCTGCATCAGCTCCTGGTCGATGCCGAGGCGGCCGGCGGTGTCCACGATCACGATGTCGTGGACCTTGGTCTTCGCGTACTCGATGGAGTCCTTGGCGACCTGGACCGGGTCACCGACGCCGTTGCCCGGCTCGGGGGCGTACACCGCGACACCGGCGCGGTCGGCGACGACGCTCAGCTGGTTGACGGCGTTGGGGCGCTGGAGGTCGCAGGCGACGAGCAGCGGGGAGTGGCCCTGGCCCTTGAGCCAGAGGCCGAGCTTTCCGGCGAGGGTCGTCTTACCGGCACCCTGGAGACCGGCGAGCATGATCACGGTGGGCGGGTTCTTGGCGAACCGCAGCCGCCGGGTCTCGCCGCCGAGGATGGAGACGAGCTCCTCGTTGACGATCTTGACGACCTGCTGGGCCGGGTTCAGCGCCTGGGAGACCTCGGCGCCGCGCGCCCGCTCCTTGACGTTGGCGATGAAGGACCGGACGACGGGCAGCGCCACGTCGGCTTCGAGCAGGGCGATACGGATCTCGCGAGCCGTGGCGTCGATGTCCGCCTCGGACAAGCGGCCCTTGCCCCGGAGGTTCTTGAAAGTCGCGGCAAGGCGGTCGGAGAGAGTATCGAACACGGCGCTCGTCGGTCCTCAGGGTCGGGGGCGGGTAGCTTCGCTGCCTAGGGTATCTGGCCCACGCAAACGCCAGCCCTCGCCGGTCGCATTCGGCCTGCGAGGGCTGGGGGCCCCGCAGCGGTGGGGAGCACGTGTCGACACGGGGCGCGAAGGCGGTGGACGCCGGGCCATCCCTCCGACGTGAGGGAACCGGTCTCTTCCCGAATCAACGGTGTGGTCCGCACCCGGTCACGGCTCACCGCAGGGCGTCCTCCAATGCCCCGGCCAGCGCGGCGGCCTCCGCGTCGGCCAGCGGCGTGCCGTCCTCACGCGTGACGTAGACCGTGTCCACCGCGTTCGCCCCCAGCGTCGAGACGTGGGCGCTGCGCACCCGTACCGCGCTCCGCTCCAGGGCGTGCCCGATGCGGTGCAGCAGCCCGGGGGCGTCCTGCGCGCGCACCTCGATCACCGTCGCGAGCCGGGAGGCCGCCGGGGCGACCGTCACCCGCGGCGGCGGGGCCTTCATCCCGCGCCGCCGGGGATACGCGGCCTCGCGCTCGGCGAGGCGGGCGGGGATGTCCAGGGTGCCGTCCAGGGCGCGCACGAGGTCGGCGCGCAGCCGGTCCGCCGAGGGCAGCGAGCCGTACTCGGCGGCCACCCGCCAGCTGAGCAGCAGCAGGTCCGCGGAGTCCCCCAGCTCCGTGGGCAGCTCCACGGCGCGCAGGTCGGCGGCGCGGACGGTGAGGCGGTGCAGGGCGAGGACGCCGGCGGCGGCGGGCAGCACGCCGGGCCGGTCGCGGAGCGCGATGAGGAGTTCGACGCCGACGGGCTCGGGGCCGTCCTCCTCGTGCGGGGTCTCCGTCCTGGTGTGCAGGGCGAGGACGGGGGTGCCGGTGCGCAGGGCCTCGATCGCGAGGCGTTCCTGCTCGGCGCTCGGGGCGGCGGGGCCGGGCTCCTCGGGGGCCTCCCCGGCCAGGACCTGGGCGACGCGTGCGACGAGCGCGGTGACGAGGGAGGCGCGCCAGGCGGACCAGGCGGCGGGCCCGGTGGCCAGGGCGTCGGCCTCGGTGAGTGCGTGCAGGAGTTCCAGGGTGGCGGCGCTGCCGACGGCGTCGGCGACGGCGCGGACGGTGGCGGGGTCGTCCAGGTCGCGCCGGGTGGCGGTCTCGATGAGCAGGAGGTGGTGGCGTACGAGGGTGGCGACGACGCCCACGTCGTGCTGGTCGAAGCCGATGCGGGCGGCCATGTCGCGGGCGATGACCTCACCGGCGACGGAGTGGTCGCCGGGCCAGCCCTTGCCGATGTCGTGCAGCAGGGCGGCGACCAGGAGCAGGTCGGGGCGGCCGACGCGGCGGGTGAGCGAGGCGGCGCGGACGGCCGTCTCCACCAGGTGGCGGTCGACGGTCCAGGTGTGGACGGGGTTGCGCTGGGGGCGGCAGTGCACGCGTTCCCAGTCGGGCAGGAGGCGGGTGATCAGCCCTTCGGCCTCCAGGGCCTCCCAGACGGGGATGGCGGCCTCGCCGGCGCCGAGCAGGGTGACCAGCTCCTCGCGGGCCTCGGCCGGCCAGGGCACCGGGAGCGGCTGGGCGGTGGTGGCGAGGTGGCGTACGACGTGGCGGGAGAGCGGCAGTCCGGACTGCGCGGCCGCGGCGGCGGCGCGCAGGACGAGCACCGGGTCGCGCTCGGGCCGGGCGGTGCGGGCGAGCACGGCCTCGCCG
>NZ_JAAGNI010000239.1 GCF_010550605.1 Streptomyces sp. SID9727 | reverse complement strand
CCGGGGACCCTCGGCCCCCGGGTCCCCGACGGCCCCGGACCCGGTCCCGCCCGGCTCCCGCGCCGACGGGACAAGGACAGCCGCGGTCCGCCCCGGAAGGTGAGCGGGGACCGGCGCCAGGCGCGGGGCCCGGGGGAGGGCCGGCAGGGAGGGCGCCGGATGGGGCAGACGCGGAGGCGGGACCGGCGACAGGGGCACCGAGGGCCCTGGTCCGGGGAGCTCCGCAGCGGCGTCCGCGAGCCGGCCGAGCAGTTCACCGGCGCGCACCGGCACCCCGGCGACGACGAGTTCGGCCACCGCGAGGCACAACTGCCGCAGCCCGGTGTCCCGGGGGGCGTCCAGTGCCACGGCGACGTGCTCCCGGTCGCCCAGCACCCGCTTGATCCACCCGGTGCACAGCTTCTGCGGCCCGTGCTCGACGAAGACACGGACGCCGTCCGCCCACGCCTGCTCCACCATCGCCGCGAAGTCGATCGTGCCCATGCCCTGGGCGGTGACCGCGTCGGCCGCTCCCTCGGCCGTCAGCGGATATGCCTGCCCGGTGGCTCCGCTGTAGAACCGCACGCCCGGCACCTCCGCGGTGGGGCGGTGGTGGGTCGCGCGCCATACCTCGCGGACCTCCGCCAGCTCCGGGGCGTGGGCCGCCAAGTCGTAGTCCAGCTCGACGGCGAACTCGGTGCCCAGCCCGCCCACGACGGCCGCACACGCCTCGGACTCGCCGCCGACGACACACACACCGGGCGCGTTCACCGCCAGCAGATGGACGGCGGGCTCCCCGGCGAGCGCCGCACGGACGGCATCCGCGTTCGCACCGACCAGATAGCTCGACCACCGGGAGCCCCTGATGCCGTGGCGCCGCCAGTGGCGCCGCACCGCCCGCAGCTCGCCGGTGAGTTCGGTCGTGAACAGACCGCTGTCCCGGGTCGCCTCGTACAGGCCCGAGGCGTCGGGCCAGCCACCCAGCGCGACCAGTGCGGTCGACTCACCGGAGGAGTACCCGAGCGAGGCATCCGGGCGGAGCCCGAGCACGTCCCGGCTGAACACCGTGTGACCGACCGCCAGTTCGGCCGCGCACCAGATCTGCCGGAGCACCCCGCCGGGCGGCCCGGACCGCAGCCGCGTACCGATCGCGTGGTGCGCTTCCCGTACGTCCGCACCGAGCGAGGGCAGCGCGAGCATCAGCTCGTGGCCCATTCCCTCGTACGCGGCCGAGCCGTTGGTGTACACGAACGCGGTCTGCCCGCTCACCGGCCGGTCCCGGAACCGCACGCCCGCCGGCCGCGGCCCGCCCTCGGACAGCCAGCGGCGGGCCGCCGCTGCGAGCTCCGAGGATACGCCGTCCCCGTCGGTCACGCATGCCAGCCGTGCGGGCCCCGCGTCGGAGCGCACGTCCGCGTCCATCGCGGCCAACACCTCGTGGCGGTCCGCACCGGAGTACACACGCAGGCGCGGAGCCGGCCCGCGCAGCCACGGCCGCGCATCCCCCGCGCGGAGGCGTACGTGCACGGCGGGCCCCTCCACCGGCGTCACCACGGCCCGCGCGGTGTGGGGGACCGCCCCGGTGTCGGCCGGGCCGTCCGGCCGGGGCACGGCACGGTGCTGGAGGGCGATCGCGGCGACGGCGACGGAGACCAGCCCGGACGCCGCGTGCGCGCGCCCGAAGGCCGCCGAGGGATCGAACGCCGCGTCCGGACCGTCGCCGATCACCAGATCGGGTTCGTCGTCGCACCCGTCGTCGAGCAGGGCGACGACCTCGTCGCCGTCCCTGCGCGCGGTATCCAGCAGCTTCAGTACGAGGACGACGGACGCGTCCCCCGGCTCGCTGTCATGCCCCAACTCCCTCAGTGCGGCCCGGTGCACCGCCTCGCAGGACACGTCGGCGGCGCCCACGAGCGCGGCACCGGCCTCGCCCGCACGCAGCGCTCGCGCCGCGAGCTCCAGTCCGACCGGCCCGGACGCCTCCTCCGCCGATACGGTGAACCCGGGTCCACCCAGATCCAGTTGGGTGCTGATGCGATTGGCCGCGAGGTTCGGCATGCTCCCCACCACCCCCTCCGCCGTCATCGCCGGGGCGAACGCGTCCCGCGCCCGGTCCGCCGGCACGGCGCCCGCCTGCCCCGCCTCCTCCAGCCAGTGCGGCACCCGCCACCGGGCCCCCGCACGCGCCACCTCCGGATCCACCCCCATGCCGATGACCACCATGGTCCGCTCACGCGGAAGGGTCACCGTCCGTACCGCGTCCCGGGCGGCCTCCAGGACCAGAAGCTGATGTCGTACGGTTCGCTCCAGAGCCACCGGCGGGAAGCACAGGCCCGTGAGTGCTACGGCGCACTCCTTCGCCGGACCTCGCCGTTCACCGCCCAGGACGGCCCGGCGCAGATCCTCCGCGGACGTCCCGTCACCCACCCGGGCGCCGACCGCGACGATGGCCACGGGCGCCCGACGCTCCGGAGCGTCCGGAGACCTCCGGGCCGGCCGGGGCACGGCGGGCCGGCGCACCTCGTCGGGATGGTCCACGACGACGTGGGCGTTGGTTCCGCCGAAACCGAAGGCACTCACCGCTGCCCGGCGAGGCCCCGTCCACTGCTCCGGCTCCGTCAGCACCCGCAACGGTGTGCCCGACAGCGCGTCCAGCGGCCGTCGGACACCCGGTGTGGGCGGACGCACCCCCGCCCCCAGCGCGCCGAGCACCTTCAGCAGCCCGGACATGCCCGCCGAGGCCAGCAGATGCCCGATGTTCGACTTCACCGAGCCGATGGGCACGTCCGCCGCGCCCGCGAAGACCCGGGTTATGGCCCGTGCCTCGACGGCGTCACCGACGGGCGTTCCCGTCGCATGGCACTCGACCAGCGTCACCGAATCGGGCGCGACGCCCGCCCTCGCGTACGCCAGACGCATGGCCCGCACCTGGCCCTCCTCCGACGGGCTGATCAGCCCGGCGCCGCGCCCGTCGTTGGAGAGCCCCGCGCCCCGGATCACGCCGAGCACCGGAAGCCCGGCCTCCACCGCGTCCGGCAGCCGCATGAGCGCGACGAACCCGGCACCCTCGCCGTGCACCAGCCCGTCCGCGTCCCGCTGGAACGGTCGGCTGCGCCCCGTCCGGCTGGTCGCGGACAGGGCGCAGAACCCCACATGGAGATAGAGCGGGTCGGGCCGGCTGACCGCACCGGCCACCATGAGGTCGGCGGTGCCGTCGTGCAGCCGGTCGCACGCCAGCTTCACCGCGTACAGGGAGGAGGCGCAGGCCGCGTCCAGGGACCACGCCCCGGCCCCGAGCCCGAGCGCCCGGGCCGCGAGCGCCGCCGGCAGTCCGGAGGAGAAGCGGTTACGGGCATCGGGGCGCGCACGGCGCCCGCCCCGGAGCAGAGCGTCGCGAAGCGGTGGGCGCTGCTCCGACAGCCATACGTGTTCGGCGAAGGCGGCCCCGGCCTCCGTCGGGTAGGAGAGATTGCCCAGCACCAGACCCCCGCGCGGCAACGGCCCCGGCCGGCCCGCCTCGGCGAGCGCCTGCCGGGCGCCGTACAGGACCCAGTGGAACAGCGGGTCCAGCGCACCGATCCGCTCGGCTCCGATCGCGAAACCGCTGGGGTCGAAGACGGACTCGAACCCCTCGACGTACCCGCCGGTCTCCGTCCAGGTGCGGTCGACATGGTCGTCCACCGAGCCCATGACCCGATCGCGCGGGACCCGCCAACGTCCGGCCGGGGCGGCCGACAGGCTGGTGCGGCCGGCGGCGATGTTCGCCCAGAACGTGTCGGGGTCCAGGGCACCGGGCAGCACACAGCCCCGGCCGACGACGGCGATCGGTTCGAAATCCATGCGGATGCTCACTTCAGCGGCGGGAAGGCGGAGGCAGGGGGGCCGGTGGTGTCAGGAAGGGCGGCGGACGAGTTCCACGCCGGTCAGCTCCAACAGGACACTTCCGTCGGCGTCGATCAGGGCCGCGTCGCACCGCGCGCCCGTGGCATGCGCCTTCCGGCCCCGCACCACACACCGCACATCGCCGTCCACCGGGCCGCGCCGGTGCACGCGGCACTCGGCCACCGCCATCGGCAGCGTCTCCGCTCCCAGGGCCACCTCGGCCCACAGCAGGGCGAGTTGGAGGGCGCCGTCCACCGCGGCGGCGTCCAGCGCCCAGTGAGCGCCCGCCCAGTCCAGACCGCGCACACCCGCGACGACCGCGTCGGCGCCGTCCTCCGAGACACCGCGCACCGCGCGCAGTGCATGGAACCGGGGGCCGTGGAACAGGGCCGTCCCCCCGTACGGGCCGGCCGGGCCGAGCGGCTTCAGGGACTCGGGGGCCGCCCAGGCCCCCGGGGCAGGCCGGCCGGCCCCGGTGTCCAGCACCGCCCGGCAGTACGCCGGACCGTCCTCGCCCCGCAGTTCGGCCTCGAGCCCGGACGGCGCACCGGGCGCGCCCCGGCTGCCGAGCAGGGTGAGCCGGTGCCCCCCGCCCGCCAGGTCGGGCAAGGCGCACGTCCGGTACACCCGCAATTCCCGCACGACGAGTGGACCGGGAGCCGGGAGCCATGCCGCGCCGGCACCCGCGAACCAGTTCAGGGCCATCGCCACCGGCAGCACCGGCACCTCGGCGGGCACGTGGTCCGCCAGCTGCGGCAGCGAGTCCGCGTGCACGAGGACCTGCGCCCTGGACGGGCCGCCGGCCGGTGCGACGGCCGCCGGGTCGTCCCCGGCCACCAGCACGACCCTGGGCTCACCGGCCGGGCCGGCCACCTCGGCCGTGAAGGCGGCGGCGCCCGGCGCCAGGGGGATGAGCGGCACTCCGGACCGGCGGAAGTGCGCCGCGAGGGACGGGGTGACCATCCCGCCCTGCCAGGGCCCCCAGGCAACGCACCGCACCAGGCAGCCGGGGCGGCGGGCCTGCTCCGCCGACGCCACCTGGTGCAGGATCTCGTTGGCCATCGCGTAGTCGCACTGCCCCGGATTGCCGAACACGGCGGCCACCGAGGAGAACAGAACGATCGTGTCCAGAGGATCGTCGGCCGTGGCCGCCAGCAGGGCCCGCAGACCGTCCACCTTGGTGGACATCACCAGCTCGGCCTGCTCGTCGGTCTTGTCGGCGATCCGCTTGTCGGCCAGCACCCCCGCGCCGTGCACCAGGCCGGTGACCGGGCCCCACGTGTCACGGACCTCGCGCAGGGCCGCGGCCACGGCATCCCCGTCGCGGGTGTCCACCTGGACGTACCGCACGGGGGAGCCGGCCGCCTCCAGGGCCGCCAGTGTCGCCCGCACCTCTCGCGCGGCCAGGATCTCCCGCGCCCGGGCCGCGATCCGCGCGGGTGACGCGCCCGACGCGGCCCCCTCGGCACGCCGGGCCAGCAGGCGGGTGAGCGCTTCCTCGTCGGTCGCCGCGCCGAGCCCGTCGGGCTCGGCGTCCGGGTCGGTCCTGCCCAGCAGCGCGATCCTCGGACGGTGGGCCCCGGCCAGGTCCCGCAGGGCGGCGGCAGTCACCCCCCGGGCGCCGCCGGTGGCCACGATCACCGAAGCGGAGGTGATCCGGACGTCACCGGAGAGGGCGGCCGGGGCGGGCAGCAGGCGCGGGACGTGCCGTGAGCCGTCGGCCCGGAGACCGGCCTCCGGGTCGGCCCCGCCGTCGAGCAACTCCCGTACGACCGCCTCGGCGACCGCTTCGTCGTCCCGGCCGCCCCGCTCGCAGTCGATGGCCCTGCACGACCCGTCCGGCCACTCCTTCGCCGCTGTCCTGACCAGTCCGGCGACCCCGCCCAGCCAGGCACGCTCGCCGCCGCGGCCGCCGAGGCCGAAGTCGCCTCCGGTGTCCTGCACGGCCACGAACAGGGCACCGCCCTCGTCCGCCCGCGCCGCCACCGTGCGCGCCGCACGGAGCGCCGAACGGTGGACCTCCCTCGCCTCGTCCGGCGCACCGGCCGCGGTCAGCGCGCCGAGATGGACGACGGCCCGCGCGCCCGACGGCACCTCGGCCAGGGCGGTGGCGTCCACGCCCCGCTCCACCAGCTTCCGGGCGACGAGACCGGTCAGCCCGCATCCGTCCGGACCCTCGCCGGTGATCACGACCGGCCCGTCCAGCAGCCCCGCCGTCGCCAGGCCGGACGCGGGGGTCTCCACCAGGTGCGGCACGAGCCGCGTCAGGGTCACGTCCTCGCCGGAGTGGGCATCGGGGACGGGAGACCCGGCCCCCTCCGGAGCGCCGTCCTCCGGGACGGCGGCGGGCGCCTCCACGGGCGCGGGACCCGTGACCAGCGCATCGATGATCTCGCGCAACGTGCGGAGCCGCCCCAGGTGCCCGACGTCCCCGGACGCCAGGTCGCCCACTTCGCGGCGGACGGCCGACAGGATCTCGACGCGCTTGATGGAGTCGACGCCCAGATCCGCCTCCAACTCCATGTCCACGTCGAGCATCTCGGCCGGGTAGCCGGTGAGCCGGGCCACCACCGACAGAAGGACGTCCCGCAGTTCCGAGGGCGAGAGGGACCGCGGCACGGCGTCATCGGCCGGAACGGACGCGATGGCCGCGGCCGGTGCCGGAGCGGCGGGGGCAGGCCCGGCCGCCGGGGCGAGGGGAGCCGGCGGTACGGGTGCGAACGCGGGAGCCGGCACCGCCTCCGCCGCGGGCGCCGCGGGCCGGGGGGCCGGCAGCGGTGGTGCGGGAGCCGGAAGGACGGGCGCGTCCCCGACGAGCGGGACGCCGAGCATCGCGGACATGCTCGTCTCGGTCATCCGGAGAAACGCCAGGTGGCTGTCCACCAGCATGCGCTGACAGGCCGCGTGGGCCTCCGCCGTCTGCCGGTGCATCCGGTCCACGGCCGCGTACAGGTCCGGGCCCAGCGGAATCGGCGTCCCGGGCTCGGTGACAGCCTCCGCGGTCTCCGGGGGCACGGGCACGGGGGAGGGGAGGTACGCGGGCATGGGGGCCGCCTGGATCTCGGGTTCGGGTACGTGCGGGGGACGCGGCCGGGGCTCCGGCTCACCGTTCGGTCCGGCGGTCGCGGCACGGGGCGGGGGAAGCTGACCGTGGTTGGCTCCGCTGATCTTCACCGTCATTCGGGGCTCGCGCTCCTTCGCTGAGGTCTCGGGCGAGTCGTAGGGCGCCCAGAGAGCGCCGAGGTCGAGGGGCACACCGCGCACGGACAGCTCGCCGAGTGCCGCGTGCAGGCCGCCGGTTCCGCTCCGGCCGGGCCCGTCCAGGGAGACGGCGGTGTGCGGCCGGTCGCCGAGGGTCTGGCCGGCCAGAACGGTCAGCGCGTTGCCCGGGCCGATCTCGACGAACGTGCGCACCCCGCTCGCGTACATGGCTTCGATCTGGTCCTGGAAGAGCACCGGTGCGGCGAGGTGGCCGGCGATCCGGCGGCGCACCTCCTCCGGGTCCGTGGGGTACGGTGCCGCGTCCGCGTTGCCGTAGACCTCGATCCCCGGCGCTCTCAGCGGTACCGAGCGCAGGTACGCGGCCAGCGGCTCCGAGGCCGGGGCGACGACCGGACTGTGGAAGGCGGTCGACGTGGCCAGCCGCCGGGTGGCCACACCCTCGGCGGCGAACGCCTCCCCGGCGCGTGCGACAGCGTCCGCCGAGCCCGAAAGGACCACCTGGCGAGGCGCGTTGTGATTCGCGGGCCAGACGTCCCCGAACGCCCCGTCGGCCAGCACCCGCGCGACGTGGGCACGGTCCGTCGCCACGGCCAGCATCGCCCCCGGCACGCCCGCCGCATCCCGCATCAGCTCGCCACGGCGCCGGGCGAGGCCGAGCAGTGCCCCTGCGTCCAGCACGCCCGCGCAGTGCAGCGCCGTCAGCTCACCGAAGCTGTGCCCCGCCACACAGTCCGGGCGCAGCCCCAGTTGCCGCACCACCTCCAGCAGCGCCAGCGCGTGCACCGCCAGCGCCGGCTGCGCCCACTCGGTGGCGTCCAGCAGCGCCTGCCGGGCCGCGCGCTCCTCGTCGCCGAAGGCGGGCGGCGGGAACACCACACGGTGCAGCGGCTGTCTGTCGAAGGCGGTGCCTCCCAGGCGGTCCCACACGGCCTGTGCCGCGGGGACCAGCATGGCCGCGCCGGCGCCCATCCCGACGTACTGCGAGCCCTGACCGGAGAACAGGAAGCCGATCCGGCCGGGAGCCGGATTTCCGCACGCGTACCGGGCCCCGTACGGTGTGGCGAACGCCGTGCCGGGGCGCTGCCCGGCCAGCGCGAGGGCACGGTCGTACTTCTCCCGCAGGTCCTCCCCGTCGGCGGCCACGATCGCCAGGCGCACCGGGGCGGCGGGGTCGAAGGACGCCTGGCTCTCCCGGGCCAGTGCCGCGAGCGGGCGGTCCCCCTCCGCCGGCGGAGGCACCAGTCCGCCGGGGGAGTCCCCGCTGAACAGGACGAGCTCGCTCGGCGCCGAGCGGTGACGCGGCACCGGCCGGGCCCCGCCGCCCGAAGGCACGTACTCCTCCAGCGTGACGTGGAAGTTGCTGCCGCCGAACCCGAAGCTGGAGACCGATGCCCGGCGCGGATGGCCCGGAGGCCGTACCCACGGACGCGTCTCGGTGTTCACGTAGAACGGGCCGTCGGGCCGGGCCGCCTCCGGGTTCGGCCGCTCGACCTTCACCGTCGGCGGCAGCACCTGGTGGCGCAGGGCCATGACAGCCTTCAGCAGTCCCGCCGCGCCCGCCGCACACTTGGTGTGGCCGATCTGGGACTTGACCGAGCCGATCGCGCACCACTGCCCGTCCGGCCGCCGCGATGCCCCGAACACCTCGTTCAAGGCCGCCAGTTCGGCCGTGTCCCCGGCCTTGGTCCCGGTGCCGTGCGCCTCGACGAGTTCCACCGTCTCCGGCCCGTAGCCCGCCTCCTCGTACGCGCGCCTCAGGGCCCGCGCCTGGCCCTCGGGCAGCGGTGCGTAGATCGCGGTGCCGCGGCCGTCGGACGAGGTGCCGATGCCGCGGATCACCGCGTGGACGCGGTCGCCGTCCCGCTCCGCGTCCGACAGCCGTTTCAGGGCGTACATGACGACGGCCTCGCCCAGCATGGTCCCGTCCGCCGCCGCGGAGAACGGCCGGCAGTCCCCGCTGGGGGACAGTGCGGGCGTCTTGGAGAAGCACAGGAACATGCCGACGTCGTTGCCCGTGTCCACACCCCCGCTGATCACCAGGTCCGCCCGGCCGAGGGCCAGTTCACCGACGGCCGTCGACAGGGCGGCCAGCGAACTGGCACAGGCCGCGTCGGTGGTGTGGTTGATGCCGTGCAGGTCGAACCGGTTGGCGATGCGGCCCGCGACGACGTTGCCCAGCAGCCCGGGGAACGTCGACTCGCGCCACGGCGCGAACCGGGCCGAGATCCGGTCGCACACCGCCTGCGCGTCGGCCTCCGGGAACCCGCTCTCGCGGAGAGCGGCGAGCCATACCGGACGGTGTGTCCGCGCGTACATGTGCGGAAGCAGTTCCAGGGCCGCCGCGCCGAGGACCACACCGGTCCGGTCCGGATCCAGCCGCTCCCTGCCCCCGGCGTCCGCCAGCACCTGGTCGGCGACCATCAGGGCGAGCAGCTGGGAGCTGTCCGTCGACGACAGGACAGCAGGGGGGACGCCGTACGCCATCGGGTCGAATCCGACCTCCGGCAGGAAGGCGCCCCGGCGGGCGTACGTCCGGTCGGGGGCCGCCGGGTCCGGGTCGTAGTGGTCCTCGACCCGCCAGCGGGACGCGGGCACCTCCGTGATCAGGTCCCGCCCCCCGGTCACGAGCCGCCAGTATCCGGCCGCGTCCGTCGCACCGGGCACCAGGGCGCCCACCCCCACCACGGCGACGGGGTCGCGGCTGAGCGCGGAGGCACGTACCTCGTCGCCTCGGGCGGCGGGCCGCGGGACGCCCGGGCGGCTCATGCCGCCTCGCACGGAACGTACGTGAACGCCTCGGGCGGCAACGGAAGGCCATGAGTGCGCAGTTGGTGGGCACGGGTCAGTACCGCGGCCCCCTCCAGCAGGTGGAGAGCGATCCCGACCACGGTCCGGTTCGCGGGATCGGCCAGCGGTGTGCCCGAGACCCACCGGTTGAAGGACCCCATCGAAGGCCCGCACCAGATCTGGTAGTCCGCGCGCCGTGACGTCCGGCCTTCGATCGCCCAGCGGCTCGAACTGCCCAGGTACCAACGGAAGACCAGGGCCATCCGGTGCTTCGGATCCGCCTCCGCGCGCGCGATCTCGGAGGGATCGCGCCGCTCCCAGAACGACCGTGTGCGCTGCCAGGTCTCGCCGAACGACGCGCCCAGCACATCTCGTTCGAGCGTGGTCCGCAGAGCGGGCGGGATCTCCTCCAACGAGCCGTGCGCCCGGTACGCCGCGTGGAGCCGGCCGGCCCGCTGGGCGAACATCGTTCCCCGCGACAGCACTTGCAGTTTCACGCCCAGCTCGAACATGTCGGCCGCCGGCGCCATCGCCACGTCGGCGATGTCCGCCTCGCACAGCATGGCCTTGGCCTCCGGGCACAGGCCGGCCTCGACAGCGGTCTGGTTCACCGACCCCACCACCACGTAGGACGCGCCGAGGGCGAAGGCGGCGGCCACCGCGTCGGGTGTGCCGAGCCCGCCCGCCGCGCCGATCCGGACGGGCCTGCGATAGCCGTACCGCAGGCAGACCGCGTCGCGCAGCGCCGCGATCCTCGGCAGCAGAACCGAAAGCGGCCGGTTGTCGGTGTGCCCGCCGCTGTCCGCCTCCACGGTGATGTCCTCGGCGACCGGCACGCAGGCCGCCAGCTCCGCCTCCTCCCGCGTCAGCCGGCCCTGAGCCACGAGCGGCTCAAGCAACCCGCTGGGGGCGGGGGAGAGGAACCTCTCCGCCACCTCGGGCCGCGAGACCTTCGCGAACATCCGCGTATGCCGGACGACCGTCCCGTCGGCGCCCCGGCGCAGCCCCCGGGCCGCACACCACACGACGGCCGGTGTCAGCTCCATGTACGCCGACGCGGAGACCACCGGGACACCGCGGCGCAGCAGGAGTTCGGCGACGCGCTGCTCCAGTTCCGGCTCGGCCGGCGAGTGGATGAGGTTCACGCCCCAGTTCCGCGACGTGCCCAGTTCGCGGACGAGCGTGTCGACCGCCCGTGCCACCTCCGCGTACGCCAGACCGCCCGCGCCGAAGAAACCCAGCATCTCCGCCCGCGCCATCTCCGCCACCATGGCCGTGGTCGCGATCCCGTTCGCCATCTCGCCGGCGACGTAGGGAAACCGGACGCCGTGCGCTTCGCAGAACGTGCGGCCGCCGAGCCACTCCGGGTACAGCGGCGGCAGTGTCCCGAGCACCCGGTCCGGAGGCACGGGACCGAGGGCGAGCCCCCGCTCACGGCCGTCCGGCCCGCTGACCAGGTGGACGGGCTCACGGATGCGCCGGGCGCAGGCGGCGATCCCGTCGGGGGAGAAGACCTCCCGGGCCCCCACGGGGGAGCCGGAAGCTGCGAGGACGGACACGGGGAAGCTCCAACGGAACGAGGAGGAGGGGAACGGGAACAGGTGGACGACGGCGGGTCAGGCGCAGCGAACGGAGCGCGGGGCCGCCGCTCCGCCCGGCGGCACGGGCACCGTCCGGGCGCGCGGGGCCAGGCCGGCCCGCAGGTAGTCGGCCCCCACCGGGGCGGACGTGGCCGAGGCGCCCAGCAGCGCTCTGACCCGGGTGTCGTCGAACCGCCGCCGGTGCGCGAGGTAGGCGGTCGTGCCCGGGTAGAAGTCCAGCAGCGCCTCCAGGGCAGTCGGCGCGCCCGGTCGGCTGGCCACCAGCTCGACCGAGAGCGGGACGAGCCGTTGCAGCACGTCCACGAGCGTCGTCACGGGGACGTCGCGGTCATGGACGACGTGATACGTGTCGACGCCGCTCGAAGGGGGCCGTGCGGCCAACCGCACCATGACCTCGGCCGCGTGCTCCACCTGGAGGAGGTTGAGCCGGCCGTGCGGGTGCCCCACCATCCGAACGCGCGGCCGGATGTCCGGGGCGCCGGCCCGCTGCCCCCCGGCGCCGGTGCTACCGCGCGCCTCCCGCAGGATCCGTTCGATTACCTGGAGCGGGTGTGACGGCAGCTCGGGATGCGGCGGCAGGTCGGTGACCAGGATGCTCGGCCGCAGGACCACGACCGGCCGGCCGTGCGTCCGTGACCAGTCGTGCACCAGCAACTCGGCCTCGTACTTCGAGCGTTCGTAGGCGTTCTCGAAGCCGCAGGCGTCGTCCAGCTCGTCCTCGTACGCCACGCCGTCGCGCCGGGCGCCGGCCACGAACGCGGTGCTGACGTGGTGAACCCGGGGCCTGAGCCGGCCGGCCGCGGCCAGCTCCAGGACGTGCCGCGTCCCTTCCACGTTGGTCCGGCGCAGCTCGGGGAGGTCTTCTTCCAGATTGATGCTCCCCGCGCTGTGCCAGAGCGCGCCGATCGTGTCGGCCAGCTCGTGGAACGCCCGCTCCGGCAGCCCCAGCCGGGGCTGCGCCAGGTCGGTCTCCACCACCCGCAGCCGTTCGGGGAGCGCGTCGGTGAACGCCGGGGCGGAGCCGGTCAGTTCGAAGAACCGGACGATGCGGTGCAGCGCGTCCCCCGAGCCGGCGTGCGCGAGCACGGTCACCGACCGGTGCGTGTCGAGCAGACGACGCAGCAGACGCAGGCCGAGGAATCCGGTGGCGCCGGTGAGGGCAACGTGCACGGCCATGGCTCCAAGGGCTACGGATAGGGACAGCCCGCGCCCGCCGCGTACGGCGGAGCACGGGACGGCTGCGGCGACCGGGAACGGCGCGCAGCCACTCCGGGCGGCGCCGACCTCGCCGTCGGCTCCACGGGCCCTCCCCGAGCACGTTGATCGTCGACGCACGGCACACCATGTCAGACGGCGGGCGAAGCGGAAGACCTCGATCCGGGCGGCTCACCCGAACGAAGTACACCCCGCCGCAGCGGGCGCGCACGTCAGTGCGGGGGCTGTGGACCGCCGGCCCCAAGCGCACACCCCTGCGCGCCCATGGCATCCGTAGGGGCGCGCGCCCGTCGCGCGTCCCTCCTTCGGGGGAACGTGCCGGCCGCCCCCGAGGAGACCGCGGGCCAGGTGCCGGAGCGGCGACCGGCAGGAGCCGGTGGCGCGCGGCGCAGGAACGGCATGGCGGTCGGGCCGCCGCTGCGCTGCGCGGAGGACCGCGGCCGGCCGATTC